>PWKN01000265.1 GCA_003559735.1 Bacteroidales bacterium
AAGAGGAGGACACCAGCCTGAAAGATATAATGCTGCCCGCAATACAAGCCCATCCCAACCCTGCCCGTGATGTGCTCTTTGTAACATTTGAAAACCACAGCGAACGGCCGGTAAACGTTCTATTGTTAAGCATGCATGGACAATCTATTGCATCAAAGACAATTACAGAAAAAGGGCCTCAGGAATTGCAGTTTTCCATTGGGGGACTGGCACGGGGACTGTATTTGCTGCGCATTGATTACGAAGGGATCCCGCACCCGGAGAAAATCATGGTGCACTAGTGTCATGTCAATAAAAACAATTCACCCCTGCCAAACGCAAGAAATCCGGGAAATATATTAAAAAATAGATAGTGAAAGATTTTTCCCAACATTTGAGAAGTAACTGCGAATGAATATAATGATTAAGGAGGAAATTTGTTTACAGTTCAGTCAATGCATTATATAAAAACCAAAAAAAAACAACAATGAAAAAAAGATTTACAAAGAAAATGATCGGAGTAATTGTATTATTGTTTTCCGCAGGATCGCTCTTTTCCCAGATGGTGCCTGATGCTCAGCTTGAAACAGGTAACGGGAAGGGTACACCGGTAAATATTGGTAAGGCATTCTGGAATTTTGAAGCTGAAGGCGATGAGGCCTTCTCATCAGTAACCGTGGCAGATCCCGGAATCCTTGAATATCATGTGCCGACCCATATCGGACAGGGCTTTACATCTGTCGAAGATGCAGAACGAGGTCGTGTCCTTGAAATGCCAGGTGGTGCCGCGGGTGCTCATCCTGATTCAACGATTATCTTCGGAAACTCTATTCCCTATACCGGGAATGCCCCCAGGACACTCATGTTCTGGGTGAAGCAGGGTAAGTCCGATGAAGAGCCGGAAAACGATGCCTGGATCAATAATGGGGTGGTCACCAGTTGGGGCATCAACGAAAATGGTGAACGGTTTACCTTAAGGTTCAGCAACCAGGGAATGGTCAGGATTGAGATACAGGGCAACTTCATACAGACGGTCGATCATATGATCGAAAAGCACACATGGCATCACATCATTGCACAGGTGCCTGATATGGAAGATGCCAGTACCGGCGATATAAAGATCTGGGTTGACGGGGTAAGGTATGATGAGGTTACCACAGGGAACCAGGAAGTTTTAATCAATACCGCTGAAAGTGGTTTTGCATTCGGACATAACCAGATTATTCATCCGACACTTTTTGGTTATATTGATGAATTCGTGATGCTTGATGAAGCACCCAGCGAAGACAAGATCTTCGGGAGGGAAGCCACTACGATCGGACAAGACCTTGGGATCGAGCTGGAATATCCCGGATTGGATACCGATGAATGGGTTTATGTGAATGATATCATCCTCAGTGCTGATGCCGATGTAGTGGGTGTTGAAGAACAATTACAGATCAATGCGGAGGTTTTACCCGAAGATGCTGGTGACCCCTCAATCACATGGGATGTGGAAGCGGGTACGGGCTTTGCGATCATTGACCAAACAGGTGTGCTTACAGGTATTGATGCGGGAACAGTCACAGTGACCGCCACCGCGGATGATGGGTCGGATACAAAAGGTGAACTGGGAATAACTGTTGTAGATCCGACCAGTGTAGTTGAAATCAGCCTCGAAGATGCCCGTGTATATCCGAACCCATCAACAGGTGTTTTTGAAATACAATTGCCAGGCAGTGTTCCGCATGCCGGTTACCAGGTGTATAATGCCCTGGGCAGCGTTGTGAAATCCGGACAATTCAATGGGCGTTCACATATCCTGGATTTGTCAGGAATGAATGGTTTGTTCCTGCTGCAGATGCAAACAGCAAAACAAAACCATGTGGTAAGGTTGATCGTACAATAGTGCGGTTAACCCAATGAAAAAAGTGAATGATTGGTTTTTTGAGCGTTGAAAAAAAGGGTGGATTATATCCTGAATAATGGTTGTTGGTTTGGTAACCAATCGTTCCAGTTTACAGTGAACCCGGGAGGTCACACTGGTGACCCCCCGGCCCTCACTGGTGTTTGAATGAATCCCTCCTGGCAACAACATTTTCAGAGATCAGATCAACCAATCATTGAATGACTTCATCCACCGGATGTCCAATTTGTCCGAAAAGGAAATTGTACGGCATAACAGAGATGGATAAGAACATCGCATTTTTTTTCTAAGGTCTTTATCATCACACCATATCCAGATGCTTTGCATGGCAATGGCGACTATTTTAATACAAATAATATTACGTTATGTCTCACCTAAGAGTTGTTTTTTCTTTCTTGCTGTTGTCTGTATTCATGTCTCCATTATTTCCTGCCGAACGGCAGACAGGCAGGCAGCAAGGTGTGATACGTATCCATACTGATAAAGGGACTCCGCTGAAAGAGGGTGTAAGCGGTTTTAACGTGCGTATTGCAGATAAGGTTTGGAATTATACCCACCCCGACTTCAGGGATGCCGTTCATCGTTTGCATCCAGGGTGGTTGCGGTTTTTTTCCGGAACAATGGGCAGTGCATTTAATGCAGCTACCGGTCAGTATGACAAAGACTATGCATGGATGCACGACGACCAGCAACAATATTTCCGAGGCTATGTTTTTACCGATGTGAAAGGGCCTCACAGGATCTCGGATTTGTATGCATTACTTGGTGAAATTGGCGGCAAACTGGTTGTTACGATCAATGGCTTTACTGAAACACCAGAAATAACGCGTGAGCTGGCCCGTTTTTGCAAGAATAACCATATAGAAGTAGAGGTGTGGCAGTTCTGCAATGAACCCTATTTCTATGTGCCCCATCGCGACAGATATTGGTTCAATGATGGTTACGATTATGCAGTGAAGATGAAGCCTCATGCTGAGGCCATCCTGGAGGTGTTTCCTGATGCACGGCTGGCGGTAAATGCTTCGTGGGACGGTGTTTGGGCTTTTTTTGCTTCTCTTTATGACTACCAGCAGACCCACGGTGCATATTGGGATGTGTTTTCCAAGCATTCCTATGCCCCTCATTTTGGGGGAGAAGAGCCTTTCGATAATGCCATGCGGAGGGCAAATTCTGCCTTGATCCATGTAACCGGACCCGAAGCCATGCAGGAAATTGAAGATTATTCCTGGGAGGGTGTGCCTTTGCTGATCACAGAATTTGGTGTGTGGAACAGACCGTTGATTGGCTTGTTCTCAGCCATTTATGTTGCAGAATATACCCTCAGGCAGTTACAACATCCAAATGCATTTTTGATCGGTTCACATGAAGTCAGCAACAAAGGGGTTCCTGCCATTGACCTCAACGATGCAATATGGGAAGCTTATGAGCAGAAACAACCCATCGAATCAGATTCTCTTCGAACAGGAGTGTATATAAGGGCCGAGGGCAGAGCCTTGAAGATCGTTCACAAAGCTACCAGTTATGCCGATTTTAGCTGGCATACCACAATTGAAGGGGGAAAAATGGTTGACGGTTTGGGTGGGGAAGTCCTTGATGGCCTATATGCCATGGCTTTCAGGGGCACCACCAGTCATGACCATCTGCTGGTCACCAACCGGTCAGGCTATTATCATGACTTTGAAATTTGGCTGGACGATCAGGTCATAGATGAGCAGGTAATGCGTACCTATATGTATTCAGAAAACCCCAAGGAGGATAATGCAGACATTCTTGAAGACGTGGTAAGTACCAGTCCGCTTACCATACCCCCATACAGTGTTGTCCTCATACAGTGGGATAAGGATGAGAAACGCCCCCCAACAAGATCCAGGATTTACCAGGCGGAAGTGGTTAACGAAGGGGTAAAGCTTGACTGGTGGGAAAGGGAGACTGCTGACCAATACACAATTGTCTTCGGAGCAGATCCCGTCCAAATGAATGACACCATTGTCGTTGAGGGAGGCAATCAGACCAGTTGCATTGTTGCAGATCTTGCCCCTGAAAAAGAATATTGGTTTGCAGTAAAAGCGACAAACAGCGCCGGAAGCAGTCCATTGTCCGCAGCCGTAAAATTAAGCACACAGGGGCCACCGGCGCCTGAGATTTTCAACACCACCCGGCGAGATACCACCATTACCGTTTTTTGGCGTAGTGTGCGTGGTGCTCAGGGTTATAGGGTCAACATAGAAAGTATATCGGGGAATTACAAAAACAGCTTTGATGCCCAAAATGTGTTCGGGTATCGTATCGACGGACTTGCATATGATGTTCCCTATCTGATTACCGTCTCTGCGTACAATGGTATGGGAGAAAGCATCCCTTCCAGTCCGGTGGAAGTGACGTGCAAAAAAGGGATACCCGTGCCTCCAAGAAATATTTCAGCAAGATTGACAAACGAGGGAAACGTTTTACTTAACTGGATAAACCAGGACACCATCAACAGCGACATACGGTTTAAGGTATTGCGCGGCAGGGAATTATACCATTTTCAGGAGCTTGCCAGCGACATCGCAGATGATCATTTCATCGACACAACCAATGATGGTCGGTCTGACTATTATTATACGGTTATGGCGTATACGGCCGATGGTGAATCCAACTTTCATCCGAATATCGCCACCGTACTTTCCATTGATGAAGGGATCGACATCAGCATTAGAGAAGTGAAAAAAACAGATGCTGCATTGCTTGTCAGGGTCTCATTCGACAACATCCCGGATGTTGCTGATTTGCGCTTTGGGGTGTCGTTAAGTGATATTTCCTATCTGACGGTAGAAGAGACATTGTTTGATGCAAAAGAAGTGGGTGTGCAGGATTATCTGGTCGAAATACCTTTTGATGAACTTACAGAAGGGCGCACTTATTCTGTAAAAGCTTTTATCAGGCTCGACTTTAGTTTTATCTATAGTCTGCCACCTCATAAAAACGTTACAATAAATCCATAAACCTGGTTTATTGTGCTGCCGTACTGCCATGCCAGGTCTGGCACTGGAGTATGGCATGCGCAATGTAAAACCCCAAACATATGCAAAGAAAGTTATTGTTATTGTTGTCCTGCATGTTGATCCTCCCATTGCCGGTTTTGGCAGAGAGCCATAGCGTTACCGGAACCATTGTTGATGAGGACAGGCTGCCGTTACCAGGCGTTACCGTGATCATTAAGGGAACTACGATAGGAACCACGAGTGATATTGACGGACAGTATATGTTGAATGCTGGACCGCAGGACACACTTCGTTTTACGTTTATCGGTTTTCAACCATTGGATGTTTATGTGGATGGACGGTCACTGATCCATGTCACCATGCAAACATCTGCTATCGTTCTGGATGATGTGGTTGTGGTTGGTTATGGGATACAAACAAAGGCATCTGTTGTAGCTTCCATCGCGCAGACTTCAGGAGATGAACTGTTGAAGGCAGGGGGAGTAACCAATGTGTCCCAGGCTTTACAGGGTATGCTGCCCGGCATCACAAGTGTCAGTTCTACCGGGAAACCGGGAGCAGATGTGGCTGACCTGTTCATTCGCGGGAGGGCATCCTGGCAGGAGTCGGCACCATTGGTCCTGGTGGATGGCATTGAACGCGATATGAACAATGTTGACCCCAATGATATAGAGACTGTGTCTGTACTGAAAGATGCCTCAGCAACGGCAGTATTTGGTGTAAAAGGGGCCAATGGGGTTATACTGATTACAACAAAAAGGGGCACCAAGGCCCCGCCCGAAATTAATTTCTCAAGCAGTATAGGGGCAAAGAGACCCACGGCCGACATGGCTTTTGCAGATTATGTCACAGCCATGGAGATGCGCAATGAAGCCCTTGCCAACGATCAGCGCTGGAACGACCAGGTGCCTGATGCGGTTATAGAACTGTGGCGGCAAAACATCCACCAGGCAGGACCGTATAATGACTATTTTCCGCAAGTAGATTGGTGGGATATGCTGGTTAAGGACTATGGGATGCAGCAAAACCATAACATCAATGTGCGGGGTGGCACTGATTTTCTGAGGTATTTTGCATCATTCAGCTATCTCAACGACGGAGATATTTTTCAGACCACCCCGACAGAGCTGTATAATCCATCGTTCTTCTATCAGCGCTATAATTTACGATCCAATTTTGATTTTTCAGTCAGTCCCTCGACAGAAGTGTCTGTCGACCTATCAGGGATCGTCGGTTATCGCAACCAGCCAGGCTATCGTGGCACAACGGGATTTTTCAGGGTTTTTCACCGGGCCGGACAAAATGAATTCCCTGTAAAATATTCTGATGGTGAATGGGCCACAGGGCCAGCAGGAGAAGGGAACATGGTGGCCGATTTTGACATGGGTCACAGGGTCTTTCGCAGTTACCAGGGATATGCTGATGCCAAAGTTGACCAGGATCTCTATTTTATTACCGAAGGTCTGAGTTTTAATGCAAGCATTTCCTTCAATTCTTTGTCCCTTCACCAGTCGAGGGTGCAGCGATACAACTTCGACAACTTTGGTGAGCACTTCCCCGTATCATATTACCGTCGTTTTGACCTGCTTGCTCCGCAGGAAGATGGTACATACCCAGTGATCAGTGAAATGCGCTGGCCCCATGTGGAAGCTCAGAATCCTCCTCCCGTCGCCTATTACGACGAAATGATGAATGGTGGCTATAGCAGGTACCTTTATTATGAAATGGCATTCAATTACAACAGGAGCTTTGGCAATCATCATATGACTGTACTTGGCCTTTTCAGCCGGAGCATCGATGAAGGACTGGAAGCAAATGAAAGCATGCTGATCAAGATCCCCGAGCGAAGAGAGGACTGGGTTGCCCGTGTTACCTATAATTGGCATGAACGGTATCTTTTTGAATTCAATGCAGCATATAATGGTTCAGAGAAGTTTGCACCCGGACTCCGTTATGGGTTTTTTCCATCGGTCTCAGTTGGCTGGCGTATTTCTGAAGAGCCTTTTGTCAAAGATATCGCTGGTGAGGTTCTGAATAACCTGCGTATCAGGGCTTCATACGGAACCGCCGGGGTCGACAGGGGTGCCAGACGTTTCACTTACATCCAGCAGTTTGTTATCGGTGATTACCGGCAGTTTGGGGCAATTACCCCCACAGCATATGGACCACAGTATTTTGAGGGTCCGGCAGCCAACCCCAACGCTACCTGGGAAACATCCCGAAAAGAGAATGTTGGTGTCAACATTGGCCTGTTTAATAAACTCGATATTGAGCTCGACTTTTTCAGGGAACAACGGACAGGTATTCTGATGGAAGTATGGTCTCCCATCTGGATGGGCATCGATGATCCTTCAGGCAATGTTGGAGAGACAAAAAACAGGGGTGCGGAGATCGCAGTCGACTGGAGGGATCGTGTCGGTTCCAATTTCAGATACAATATATCAGCAGGTCTGGCATTTAATGACAACAGGATCGTATATATGGGTGATGGCATAAACATGGATGCATACCGTGCCAATGAAGGCAAACCCATCGACTGGCAGGCAAGGCACCTGGTTCACGGATATTACTCCAGCCTCTGCGATATCTTTAATTACACCACACCAGAGAATACATCCATGCAATCATCACTGGTGCCAGGCGATTTTATGTTTATCGACTATAATGCCGATGGGGTAATCGATGCACAGGACAGGGCTGCCATGAAAAATGTTGATTATCCCCTAAATACCTATAGCCTGACGCTGGGAACCGGATATAAGAATTTTGACATCAATGTGATGTTCTATGCCGTGTCGAACCTGTCGAAAGATATGGATGAATATATTCTGTGGGACTTTCACCGCGGTGACTTTGGGATATATAAAGCCGGGCCTGACGTAGTGGGGAGGTGGACATTTAATAATGCAGATCAGGCGATCAAGCCTGCTTTGCATGCCAGCAGCGACGTGCGTAATTACAGCCAGCGTCCCAGTTCTTTCGTTTACCAGGATGCTTCCTATATCAGGCTGAAGCTTGTAGAACTTAGTTATACCCTGAGTAATCCAGGCAGGTTGGGCCTGAAAAGGCTGCAGATTTACGCCAATGGAAACAATTTACTCACCTGGACTGGTCTTGACGGCAGAATGGACCCCGAAACAAGGGGGGCCATGGTCTACCCGATGATACAACGGTTTAACCTGGGGATCAGGGCAACGTATTGATCTTTCTGTCCCGGATTATTCACAATGTATAGAAAAACACTAATGAACGAAAATCTAGATCAATGAAAAAATTGTATGCACTTGTATGTCTTTTGCTGATCATTTCCCTGTCGTGTGAGGATTTTCTTGACCTTGCTCCCGAGTTGGGCATCACAGAGAGGGTGGTCTTTGATGACTACGAGTCGGTAAGGGGATACCTTGACCGTTGCTTTGACATGGTGGTTGATTATACACACTGGAACTATCAGGACTCCCAACGCGCGCATCCGGCAACTCTTTCAGATGAAGCGGCTCATACCTACGATATTGGCTGGGTAAAAACCGTTATCAACCCTGGCGACTGGCTCCGGCAACCAAATGCGATGGAGGTGGGCTATTCAACAGAGTTTGTCGGACACTTCAGGGGAAAAGTGATTCCCAGTGCCTTCAGGGGTATACGGATCAGCAATACCATCCTTGAAAGGGTTCCTGACTCAAATATGTCTCAGGGAGAAAAAGACAAGTTGATGGGACAGGCATACTTCTTCCGGTCCTGGTTTTATTTTGAGGTGATCAGGCGTTGGGGGGGGATGCCGCTGATGGATAAGACATTTACCCCTGATTCGCAGCGGGAGCTGGAACGGCTGCACTATCATGAATCAACCGAATGGCTCATTGAGGGTCTTGACCACGCCATCGGACTGCTTCCAGATGAGTGGCCTGCCTCAAAAAAAGGCCGTCCAACGAAAGTTGCCGCTATGGCTGTAAAATCAATGGCTACATTGTATGCAGCCAGTCCGTTGATGCGAAACGACATCTTCAGCACAAACCAGTATACAGAATATGACCAGGAATGGAGCGAACGTGCTGCCCGTTATGCCCATGACGTGATCCGTTATATAGAGACAGAGCATACGGCACGCAGACTGCAGGGTGAAGGAGCAAGCGGTGCGGAAAGGGATTCACTTTACCGGCATATCTTTTACCACCGGCCGAATTATGTCAGCAATGAAGGCCTTTGGTATATCAATAATACCGACAGAGACCACGACCACCATCTGGCCATACATTATCAGAACAGCCGTTGGTCGAGCAGGCCTGGTAACTGGGGTTGGGGACTTACCACCCCTTCTCAAAACCTGGTCGATATGTTCGAGATTGTTAATCCGGCCGATGGGAAAGCATACCCGATAAACCATCCTTCTTCGGGTTATGATCCGCAAAACCCATATGCACATCGCGACCCCAGGTTTTATAACAACATCCTTCCACCAGGCCATGCCTATGGTATCGATGCTGCCGGTGACCCTTGTTACCTGGAACCATGGGAAGGAGGAGCAGACTA
>PWKN01000141.1 GCA_003559735.1 Bacteroidales bacterium
ACCGGTCGTGCTCAAACGCCTCGACGAAAGCATCATCAGGAGTCAGACGTACAGTTTGCTTATTGCCATGACCCTGGTGGTGCTGATGGTGAGTGTGCTGTTGCGTTCGTTTCTCAAGGGACTGACTGCTGTGATCCCAATAGGGATAACGCTCCTTGTGCTGTTTGGCATCATGGGACTGGGGGGTATACCGCTTGATATTGCCACGGTCCTTACCGGCAGCATAACCATAGGCATAGGCATCGATTATGCCATCCATTTCATCAGCCGTTTCGATGAAGGGATCAGGAAGGGACTGACGCAGAAAGCAAGCCTTGAACGGACAATCCGCACCAGTGGCCGGGCCATACTGATCAATATGTTGTCGGTGAGTGTGGGATTTTCAACGTTGCTGTTTTCCAACCTGGTTCCCATGCAGCGGTTCGGACTGCTGATCACGGCCACCATGCTGGTAGCCGGAATGGCGAGTCTGACATTGCTTCCAATGCTGCTGCTGCGCATAAAGAAATAGGCCGGGGCATCACTTCGTCAGTCAGACGTCAGGTCTCTATACTTAAATCTCCTTGCCGGTGTCGTTTCTGCTAAACAGGTAGCCTAAGACTTGAAGCATGTCGATCTCATCAAGCCCGGTGGTCCTTGCCGGTGTCGTTTCTGCTAAACAGGTAGCCGAAGCTTTAATCTGGCCGGTGTTCAGCCTTAGCTTCGATATTTGTCGATGTCGTTTCTGCTAAACAGGTAGCCGAAGGGGTGCAGTGCCGGAACATGCCTGCACACTACCGTGATCACGCCAAATACCGGGATCGCAAGTACCAGTCCGATTATGCCCCACACCAGATACCCCAAAACCACCGACACGATAATAAAAACCGGATGCACATCAACCTTGTCGCCAAGGATGATGGGCTGCAGAATATATGTGTCGATAAACTGTGCCATGGCAAAGGTCACCGTTATGCCGATCAGCGTGCCGGTGCCGCCATCCGACAGCAGACTGACGGCTATGGCAATGAAATAGCCAAAAAGGTTGCCCACGACGGGAATAATTGAAAGTGCAGCAGCCACCAGGCTGATAAGAAAAGCATTTTCCAGTCCCGACACGAACAATCCGGCAAAATACAACATGGCCAGAAACACCATCAGCAGCAACTTGCCCGCCAGGTACCTCCTGCTTACCGCAGAAGATAAGGTGATCACCAGGGCTATTGTTTTTCGTCTGTCGTGCGGGAAAAACTTCAGAATAAACTCCCTGAACCGCTTCCTGAAATGGATGAAAAGGAAGACATAAACCAGTACGATCAATAGCTGCGTGAGGTATCCCGACACACGCATTGCCAGGTGCATCCCCCCTCTCTGTTCATCGGCCGTCCTTTGCCTGAAACTTGTATCTGCCCGGTAACCGGCGATCTGTTGATGACTCAGCGGGGTTCTTTCTGCCAGGTAGCTGGTGGCCTCCTCCAGGGTCATCTCCAGCCGCTCCTGTATTTCCTCAAAGTCACTGGCAAAACCTTTTATCTGGTAAAACACCATGGTTAAAAAAGCCCCGGTCACAACCACCAACAACAATGTTGACGAAAGGGTAGCCAGCACCCTGTTCACACCCCACCGCTCGAGTTTTTTTGTGACCGGCAGCACCAGGAGGGCAAGCACAATGGCGGTTACCAAAGGAGCCAGAAAGGATTTTGCCTTTGCCAGTCCGAAAAACAAAAAAAATAACGCAACCACCACCAGTGCAACGTTTATGAGGATGTCCCTCCTAATTTTTAATCCGTCCATTGAGTTTTTTAATTATTTTTACAAAGCTAATAAATCTGCCCGATTGACCCGGGCCAAAGATACATGCTGCGCCAGATCATACCCCTCTTTCTGTTTTTGCTGCTCCCCGGGCTGCAACAACCCATTGCTGCACAGATCCATAACAAGTTCTACAGCGATGTGGGGTTGAACAATGTTTCGGAGGGTGTTTTTGTTTCTTTTGCGGGACTAACAACGGTTCAGTTTGGGAAAAATACTGTTGGTGGCGGACTCCGGTTTAATGTGGCGGGCAATCACCAAACCACCGTGTCAGGATACCGGGCAGAGGCATCAAGAGCGCTACAGGCCGGTTCATTACCGCTTGATCTGACCGCGTTCGTCGTCGTTTCTCCTTTTTCCGATATTTTGCGCGAAACGAACAGAGGCGTGACAGTCAGCACGCATCGAAATCAGTTTTTCTTTTGCCTGGGCACCAATTTCCGAACCTATTCTTACAACAACAAAGCCAAACAAACATATGGCATCGACCAGCACACCAGGTTGCACGAAAAATGGATCCTGATGTATACCGTCCGCTACTCCCTGAAGCCGCCTGACAGCCAATGGAATCTGGCGCTGGGGATAACCAGTGCCGATTATTTCAAAATCGGCCACGAAACCAATCCGATGCTGCATTTGAGGGGCACCTATTCATCCGGACAACGTTTCCGGTTTTTTATGGATGCCATGTACCAGCAGGCAGGAATGTTCAACATCAGTGTCCATTATTTTGGATTCTTTATCAGACCAGGAATCATATGGCAGTTAGACTGAAAACATGGATCGTTCTTTTGCCGGTAACCGTTTTGGTGGCCTGCTATGAGACGGACTTCAGCGGGTTTTTTACCAGGGACCTGTCGGTGAACCAGCGTTTTGACCAGTCGATGGAGTGGAATGCCCTGAATCCGTACCGTGAGATCACTGTTTTGTCAGACACTTACCGGATCTTTACCATTGGCGACAGTCACGTTGGAGGCACCGTGAACCTTGAGCGGTTCCTTGCCTTTGCCCAAAAAGAAAGTCCGGTTGCCATTGTAATGGCAGGTGATATGACCACCGGACGAAAGGCCGATTATATGACCTTCGAAGAGGTGTTGCCCGATCAGGACCTTCTGCCCTGGTTTATGCTTGCCGGCAATCACGAGCTGTATTTTGGTGGCTGGGAGCATTACCATGCCCTTTTTGGTACATCCGTTTACCTGTTTACCGTGCAAACACCCGCAGCCAACGACCTGTATATATTTCTTGATACCGGCAGCGGCACCCTGGGCAGCAAACAGCTGGAGTGGCTCAGGGAAACATTGGAAGACAAGCGCGACGATTTCAGGCATTGCGTGGTGTTTACCCACAACAACCTGTTCCGTGTTCCGCGTACCATCACCGCCAATCCCGCTGTGGAAGAACTGCATGTTTTAATGGACTTGTTTGCCAGGCATCGTGTTGACTATGTGATTACCGGACACGTTCACAAACGCGAGGTCTTTCGTTTCGGCAACACCACCTATGTGGTTCTCGATGCGTTAAAGGACGGACTGCCACATGCCAGTTACCTCGACCTGATGATCGAGGGGGCACATACAGACTTTTCGTTCGTAAAGCTTGACGATCTGCCCTAATGGTTGCTGGCTGACAGCCATTGCGGCAGCACCTGCTCTTTCCACTCCGCTTTCTCCTTTCTGATCTGCTCCATATCGAGTCCGATATATTCCTGAGCCTTTTCTTTTGTTGACAAGTCGGGCATCTCAATGGGATAGGGTACATCATATGCTCTGAAAACGGATGTGAGCTTCAGGCTTGCTTCCTGGGACTTTTGGATGGATGTGGCAAGCACCCTGAGTGCTTCTGAAGGAGAATGGAACCCCATTGCATTTGCGGCAGCCACCCAGTCCCAACGCCATTGTGCGTGGCGGATCAGTTCGAGCACCGGGGCCATTTCATCTTCGGAGGCACCGGCATCCCAGGCATGTTTGGCTTCGATGTGAACACGTGCCAGGTTTTTCTCGGCGACACGGCGCAGCTCAGACACCCGTCGCTGCTGGTCAACCACATTGGCAATCAGTGTTTCTTCGCTTTGCCGGTGACAAACCATGCACGACTTTTCGACCTTGGCAAGCGGACTAACCAGGTGGTGGTCGGTAAACTTGATGCCCCCCTCACGCATATAAGGCATATGACAGTCGGCGCACGAAACGCCCCGCTGGGCATGAATACCCGTTTTGTATAATTCATAATCGGGGTGCTGTGCCTTCAGCATCGGGGTGCGGCTGAGCGCATGTATCCAGTCGTAGTGACCGATGTTGTCTTTGTAACGCTCCATCTCTTCTGCCGAAAACCCTTCATCCCACGGGAACACCAGGTAATTCTCGTCGCCAAAATAGTATTCGACATGGCATTGTGCGCATACCAGTGAGCGCATTTCCTGGCGGGTGGCATTGGCAATGTCAGCACCCTGCCTTTTAAAGGCTTCAGCCAAAGCCGGACGTGTAATGCGCAGGTTCATTGTTTCCGGATCATGGCAATCCTGGCAACCAATCGGGTGCTGTATATTCGGACCCATCTCCGCCCATGTCTGGCTGTAAAAACCCGCCGGACCAAGCTGATTCATCATCCGCGGCACGTCGGTACTCTTGCAGGTCCAGCAAGTAGCCGGCTGATCAACACCCGTACGCAAGGTGTTGTGCACATCAGTCACAGAGTAATAGTGCCCCCGCCCCTGATTATAGTCGCGCGAAAAAGCATAACCAGCCCACATCACCACCAGCTCGGGGTACTTTTCAAGATAATCGATCATCACCGAACCATAGTACTTGCTTTCGTACGTGGTGTCGAGCGTTTTCAGGTAAGATTGATACTGTCGCGGAAAGTTATCACCCCATACGGCATTGTCGGGCTCCCACTCTGGGATCGGACTTACCATCTGAAAGTAGAGCTGGGCCTCGCTGCGACGCTCCACAATGGATGCGGCAAACAAACCGATGAGAAAGACAACCGCCACGGTGGCGAAAAACAAAACCCAGTTGATCCAGGGTTTTTCAGTCGACAAATTTCGGATACTTTTCATATTCTTTTGGTTCGTTGGTTGGATATGTTACTACTTTTGACGATCGTTTGTTTTCCCTTCCGGCAAGTTCGTCGAGCCACGAAGGCAACACAGAGGGCAACCTTTCAACCAGGGCATGCGGGGCTGCCGACAGGCTCCTGACGCTGCCGTGGGGGGTTTCAACGTGACAGTCCCAGCAAAGCTTCCCCTCATCTGCCGCAGCTGTTCTGGCTGTAACCTCCACCAGCTGTACCATATCTACAAGGTCGATATGGCACCTGATACAGTTCTCCTGTACCACACGGGTGCCACGATCTTTGATGCGGATCACCTGTGGTTCCCACCGAAAAGTAAAATACGTGGCATGTTTCATTCCGTCGGTGGCTTTCACATAATACTTGCCAAAAAAACTTTCCTGTGGCACATGGCAGTCTGTGCAGACCGCATCCCGCCCATGACTCCCTTTGTCCCACGAAGCATAATATGGATACATCACATGACAGTTGATGCAGGTTTCGGGCTCTTCAGACAAATAAGAAACGGCATTGGAAATGTGCACCACAAGCAACAAGATGCCAGTGAAGATCCCGCACAACACAATCACTGTTAAACGCCATCCCTCAGGTGGCATTAGGAAATGGACCAATCGTTTAAATATGTTCATCTGTGTTGTTCATTATTATTTAAGAAAAACAACACCGAAATATACGTTTATTTTTGTTAACCACAATGCAAACCGGTGAAAAAATTTTTTGGTAGGTTTTTTGTTTCCAGCAGCAGCATTTTTTCGAAACAAAAGGGGGTTGGGTATAAAAAATCATTATATTTGTTTGGTGGTCAGGTAACAATTCAGACCAAACAGGATTGAAACGGTCTGCCGGCTCATGGGCTTATAAAAGAAGTGAAAGATTCTTACAAGTATTACGTTACCAAACCCGGTAAGCAAAGCATCATAATGGCAAAGAAAATCAAAGAACTGGTCATTGTTCCTCAATTTTGTTACTGATTATTCTGCCAAATGATGTCAGAATTAAAAATATCAGACACTAAATGACAAACAGATGAAAACAAAAAAAAACCAATGGTTGTTTCTGTTGATCCTGGTTGTTGCAGGCGGAATGGTTCTTTCCGGCTGCGAAACGGAATCGGAAAAAATTAATGATGACGATCCCGACCAGGGGGAAGTGTTGCCTCCTGATGACGGTCCCATTATTGGTGCGGTTAGCGGAACCATTCATGAAGAACACTATGATGCTGATCAGTCACATTCGACGGTCACGCTCAACAGGCTGTGCCATACCATAGAAAAATTTACCGAACTGCAAAGCCAGATAGCCACCACACCACAAGGTGCCGTGGTAATGATGATCGTGGCCTTGCGCATATACCAGGAATACCCGATAGAAGGGATGAAGTGTTTAACTGCCACGAGTACCAGTCCGCTGATAATGCCCTCCGAAAACCCCGGCAGCTTTGGCGGTTATATTATGTCGAACACCACGACCTTAAGGCAGCGCCTGGCCTCTTTCTCCTATCTGCCATACATATACTATTACGGGGCCACCCCGGCAAACGGTTATACTCCTGATGCGCCCCCATATACTGTCCACCTGTCGACCAATCCACACAGCTATAACATGGCCAGTGACGGGGTCAGGATCAGGCTGCTGGTTGCCACTGAGGGCGCTGACAGTGACCGTCCCGTCACGGTAAAGAAGGTAGGCGACATCTACAAGGTAACAGAATACAGTTCGCTCTATCTCGGACCGAAGCCACCGCATTGATCCGTGAAGTCCTGCGGCTGACCCCCGGTTTGCAAAAGATCAGTGTTTTATTGCAAAGACTGATTTATTAGAGTCTGTCCATAATGTCAGGTGTCTGAACACTAATTTTGTGAATCATTTGGTGTTTTACCCAGTTCAATCGTTAGTGTGCCGCCATTGACAACTTTTTCGAAAGGAAGAAACACAGAATGGTGGTCTTGGTTATTTAACCAGACAGATTGGATGTATTTGTTTTCAGGAGAATTATTCATTGTCTCGATAACGAACTCTTCGCCACTATAATAATCCTGGTTGAGTTGGATGGTTATCTTGTCATACAGCGGACTTCCGATTTGGAATGTTGGGTTTATTTCTGTTAATGCCTTTACATCAAACAATCCCAAACTTGACATTACATACCATCCACCCAGTTGTCCCTGATCTTCATCCTGTCCATATCCGTATCCATGCTCACCATCCAGTCCGTAGAACTCATTACATATGGACCTAACCCATTTTTGAGACAAATATGGTTTGCCTGAGAAGTTAAACAACCAGGAAATATGCAGACTGGGTTGGTTTCCATGGTTATATACGGCTTGTACCCCCGAAAATGCATCCAATTCTGTCCCACCTCCAAAAATATTTTCCTGGGACACCTGGAAAAGGCTGTCCAGTCTATTATTGAAATCTTTGCGGCCCATCCGTTTAACGAGTTCTTCTATGTCATGTGGAACATAATAAGTATATTGCTTGGCATTCCCCTCCTGAAATCCCCTCCAGGGTTCAAGTGGATTAAAGTTTTTAATGAACGCACCATTTTTGTCCCTGGGCCTGATCAGCTTCAATGAATCATCAAACAACAATAACCAGTTTTTTGAATGCCTGGAAAGCAATTGGTAATCATCTGTTTTGCCCAGTTGTTTGGCGAACTGACCAACGGCAAAACTGCTGAATGCGTATTCCAATGTGTGTGATGCGCCAAAAGGTGAACCCTCCTCAGTAGTCACCCAGAAGTCTGGCTCTTCCAAATATGGCACATATCCACGTTTTACAAATTGTTTAACATCCATTTTTCCAGCCCCTTCAATTCGATCCCTCCATTCAATCTCATTTTTTAGTGCTGCTTCATATCCCGTTTCGACATCAAAGTCCCTGATCCCACAGTTATATGCAGCTGCTATGGCAAGACTTACAAAATTTGTTCCCACACCCGACACATACTTGCTTGCTGCGATGCCGTCGCCAAGCCATCCTGTTTCTTTATAAACCAGCAGTTGGCTTTGAATCCATTCTGAAAAATAGTCAGGATAAGCTATGGTCCACAGTTGGGTTAAATTCCAGAAAGCCCCCCAAATAGCATCAGTATTATAATGATGGTGTTTGGGCATGCCATCCGGGTCTAATTCAATCTGGCCAATTTCTCCATTATTCATAGGATAGGCACCACATACATCACTAGCCAATCCGCGACCTGACAGGGCATGGTAAAGACCCGTATAAAACTTGATTCGTGCCTCTTTTTCTCCTCCCTCTACCCTTATGCGGCCAAGATAGTCATTCCAGGCAACCTCTGATTTGGCTTTGGCTTCATCGAATGATAAATCGTTTGCTTCGACAATTAAATTGTTTTTCGCATGTTCTGTCGAATTATATGAGAGTCCGATTTTTACTGTAACTTGTTCATCCTTTTTTGTCTCATAATTCAACGACATGCATGCCCCACGGCCTTGTATTGTAGTCTGATCGAGTAGTTCTCCCCCCCTGAAAAATGTATACACCGATTTTGCAGGCTTATCAGTGACGGCATAAAAGAACATTTTAACCTGCCCTCCGGCCTGATATCTCTTCACATATTCAGGCTCTGTAATAATATAACCTGCAATTGTGTGATCATCAATCATATGAATGTATGAATCAACGACCATGCCGCTTTCGCCCAATTGGTTACCCACATCAAACAATATGCGTGCTTCAGTGCTTTCTGGAAATGTATACCGTTGAAAACCAACTCTATTTGTTGCGGTTAGTTCTACAGTTATATCATAATCGCTAAGAACCACAGAATAATAACCAGCCGTTGCGTATTCCGTCTCTTTATCAAAATTTGACCGGTATCCTTCCTCCGGATTTTCAAGTGTCCCTGGCTGGGTTTTAAGTTTTCCCGTAACAGGCTGCAGCATCAGTCCACCGATCTGGAATTCTCTAAAAAGGGGAAAGCCTTCAATAGAAGTATGACCATCCTCATATCCAACGGCCTCCCAACCCTGCTCGTTGCCATAACTGCCGTTGGTAGAAGGGCCAGGTTTTGCCATTCCAAAAGGCATTGACCCGGGAGTATAAAAAAACCACCGGCTATGAGTACTGCCAATGTTGGGATTTACATAATCCGTCAGCCTTGAGTCGGCATTAAGATCATTCACAAAAAAGAGTGTCAGAAAACAAATTAAAAAATTAGTTTTTTTCATTGGAATAAATTTTGGTTTTATGTTTAGGTCAGATACTACATGCTATTGTTTTCCCCTTTTATTAATGCAATACGCAGATAGAGCTCTGCCATGCAGGCTTCATCAAGGAGCCAGCTTGGTTCATCTTCCGGGGTTTCTCTCCCGGTCCATGCCTTATTGAACAGGCCATTTGAATCTCTTTGCTCATTCCATGCCCTGTCAGCCATAGCAATAATTGCATTAATATATTTCGGATCACCATCAACCATATACAGCTCATGATACCCCCTGAAAAGCACCACGATAAACCACGGAAGATCGCCAATATATGGATTACCTCCGTTTTGGTA
>PWKN01000023.1 GCA_003559735.1 Bacteroidales bacterium
GACTAACCGCGTCTCCCAATTGATATCATTGAATAAATACCTTTTGAAGTCAAGGCTGACCCGGTTAATGATGGGATTGCTGTAATTAAATATCTCGTACACCCCGACTGTTTTTGTTATTGATTACAAAGATAGCAAAAAATACTTGTAATCAAATACAAAAAATGCTTATATGAGTTAAAGCGTTTACTGGTCATTTGCTGTAACACGCTATGCCTCTTGTTTTTTCATTTACTTCCCTCTCCATCTCCCTGAACCCTGCATTCCTCGCCAGCAGCTCTGCGTACGTCCACAGGTTGGTGATGCGGCCGTTTTCCATCATATAGAGCACGTCGCAGTTCATCATGGTGGTGGGGCGGTGGGCAATCATCACGATGGTGTGTTCCCCCTTGAGGGCGTTGATGGCCCGGATGATGTGTTGTTCGGTGATGTTGTAGATGGCCGAGGTGGCTTCGTCCATCACGTTCACTTGCGGGTCGTGTTAGAGGACATGGGCAATGCCGATGCGCTGGCGCTGGCCGCCGTTCAGGTGGGCGCCGACGCAGGTCGTCAAACTCTTCCCTGATCTCGTGGTATGTTATATCGCTTCGCTTAACCGCCTCATTGGGGCTCAAAAGTTAAAAACGAAAAGTGAAAAGTGAAAAAGTGAGCCTATCCGGTTGAAAATTATTGCCAACTGGTATTACTCATAAAACTTTAATCTTTCTCATAAAAGAAAATATCGGCTTCTTTAATTTTTATGAAATCTTGATCTGCCGACAAGAGGGGGATGTTTAAAAAGCGCGCTGTTGCCGCAATTATGGCATCCGGCAGTTTGAGGTTGTGCCTTTTTCTGAATTTGATGCAGATATCCTTTATGTCTGAGGCCATATCAACCACAATGCACTCTTTAATAAAGCGCTTTATGGTGGCAGCTTCTTGTTCATTGATGCCTTTGTAGCTTAACAGCTCCAGTTCAGAAACAAACGACAGATACAATTGTTTTTCTTGCAGCAGTGATACCAAGGTTTGATCACCGGCAAGCAGGTAGAGTACGATGTTAGTATCTAAAAGCAGGCTATTCCCATTCATTTCTCCATTGCTTTTGCAGAGAAACCGGATCGTGTTTTAACTGGATGGTTCCAGCATACTTTTTTACATCCACTCCTTTCCTGCTTCTTTTTTTGAGTCGTTCAGCAAGAAGAGATTGAAGCGCCTCCCGGGAAGTTCCTTTTTGAATAATTGTGACCATAATTTATTTGGTTTACTACAAAAATAAGGAATTTTTTCCTTTCAACCGAAAATCGATCATCGTTATTGCCAACTGGTTTTACTCGTAAAACGTTATCCTTTCGATAAAAGCGAAATCTTTTTTGTTATATGTTAACAAAGGAAACCCTGTAATTAATGATGTTGCGGCAATCAGGCAGTCTGGAACAGACAAGTGCCTGTTGCCTGAAACGTAATGCCTCATAAGGTAAATGGCCTTTTCAGAAATCTCTGCACTCAATGGTATGCCATAATATGCTGCAAAAATATTGTTTATCGCAGCCTTGTTTTGTGTAGACCTTGCTCCTACAAGTAACTCCAGTTGGGTGATTACAGAAAATGCCGTTCGATCAATAATGTCGCTTAAGTGATTTTGGGCCAAGGTGTCCTTCCTGAAAGCCTTGATAAAAACACAACTGTCTACTAAAACTAAATTACTGGCCATGCTTTTTTCCTTAGTTGTTCAAGAGTAGGAAAGTCCTGTAGCTGCTCAAAATCAGCAAAGACATTTGCAGGTGATCTTTTGGGCATGATCATCTCCATGGGAGGTTGGTCTTTTTTTTGCTCAATGATGGAGATGGATGCATGATCTGCCTTCTCCAGCTCTTTTGCAATTCTTATCAGCGCCCTAAAAGCCGGTTTGTTCTTCTTTATTTTTATGATTGTTGTCATTCTCTTTTTTATTCAAAGATACAAGTTTTTAAGCATTCGGAGGCTTCCATCTCCGGGGTTTCCTGGGGTGTTTTGCCGGGGACATGTTATGGAGTCAACCCCCGTTGTTGTCCATAACGCCCGCAGACCCGCGGCCGTGAGACGCACGGCAGAGCGTTCCTACCAGGTCAAATTGTTTACTTCGTTTATGAGTGTTGATTTTATGGTTTCCCAATTAAATGGTTTGTACATTTTAGGTGCTACATCCTGTTCAGCATCCTCAAAATAGGTCAAACTTTTCACCACCAGAAAAACCGAACCATCCTGATATTTACTTCCATAAAAACCCAGCATTTCAGGCAAATAATGTTTGTTTAACAAAAAGAAAAGATCAATGAAGTCTTTTTTAGTTCCCCTGGATGTAATTGCCGCAAGTTTCATGGCTGCAATGTCTTTTGTTCCTGCCAATGTTAAGTTTTCTGTTTTAACAGGCTGGTCTATCCATTGGTAAGGGTAGTTTACGATGTCTAGTTTGATCCCATTTAACGAGTATATGTTGATGTTTTTGGATTTTTTTATTTGAATCAATTTTCCGAAACTGCTTAACGTTTCATTCAAAGCAAACTCGTCTATTGATATTTTTCCAAACAAATCAATGTCAATGGAGTTTCTGTGCCCGATTTGCAGGGCAAGAGAGGTGCCGCCTACAAGCCGAAGCCCGGAAAATTCTGGAACTGCTTGCAGTTTTTTCAGAAGTTCCAGTGTTTCGGCCGTGATTGTATGGTATTGTAGCATAAGAAGTTCTCTGCCGGTATTTTTGAAATCGCGGATATAAAACTTAGTGACCTGGGGTCTAGCTCTTTAAGTGTTGTTGCCGTTTGTGCAATTTCGTCTACACCGTAATGATCTTTTATGATGTGCCAGTCTTGCATCAGGCCGTAATCAAGTACCCTTTGGATAATTAATCGTTTGTGTTTTTGAGCATCCAACATGTCTTTATCCACATCCCAAAAAAGATGATCTGATAGTTTTGATATCATTTTGCTTCGCGTCATTTCGCTTCGCTGTCATTTGCGCTTTGCGCGTCATTCGCATCGCTGTTATTACGGCTTCGCATGTCATTTGTGGTCATACGTCTGCAACAACCATTTCTATTTGTTTCTCAAACCCCTGTTATCTCTTTTGCTTCAGTCAGAATTGTCAAAGCCAAATTGTAAAAGAGAGTTGCTTCATTTAACGATGGTTTTCCGTCTGGCAGCAGGCCCATTGCGCCAGGATAACGAGCGTCAATATAGCCATGCTCCTCAATTATGGCTTTGAACGTTTTTTCTATGGCTTGCTGGGCATGAAAAGAGGTCTGGTGAGTAAGCTCTGGCGCATCAATGATTCGCTCAATGATGGCTATGTCCGACTCAGCGCTTTCTATCCAGTGTTTAGTGCTCTTTTTCATACAAAACCTTTCCGTTAAGCAATACTTCCCTGGCAAAGGCACTGTTGGTTTCAATAAACTGCTGATGCATTGCCCTGGTTTGGACAACAAGGTCAACAGCTTGTTCTTTTTTTCGTTTCGGCCTTCACATAGTCAACAGCCATTTTCATACCAGAATGACCCCTATGTTGACTCTGTGCTCGCTCTTCATAAAGTCGCAATTGAATGGCGACCTGGTTTTACAAAAGGGTTATCCGGCTGTTGATGCCCTTATTATCCCAATTCGATCTTGTGTGCCGGATACCAATGGGCTTTTGAAATGATTTCCTTTTCATCCTCAGCATACAGGTTCATAAAATCAATGATCCTGTCTTCCTTTGGGAAGAGTGAGTGGCAGTAACGTGGCGTAATGTATTCAGGAACAATATAGTTATCAACCATTCCCTCTTCAAGGAACTCCTCATAGCTGCCATAGTCTGTGATATCACCTCTGGCAGCCTCTATATACAAGCTCCTGAAGTCATCATCACCTTGTACTTTCAGCTTTTTAAGTTCAAGCACAAGCACATGTGCTTTTTGCGACAGCGGACTGTCTTTGTGGGTGTTGTAGTGCCTGGCAACATGGATCAGGTGATCAACATCAGGGGCCAGGAGGCTAAGGTGTTGCATAATACTCAAAAGGCTTCGTCGTTTCCCGATCAGATATAAGGAGGAATGGCTTCACTAATGTGTTTTTTGAACTTACCCAGGCTGTTTTTCCGGGCAAGCAGAAAATCATTGCAAACAGTGTTTAAGTTCGCCCTGAACTTTTCCAGGTTAAAGGCGCCGGAGAGCCACCTTTGAGTCTGAATCATTTCGGACGGAAAAGTACGAAGCCGCATCACAACGTCTGGTTCTGAAATTATTGCTTTTTTTAATGCCTTCTCAAAAACCTCTGGCCATGAGAAAGAATATTCGCGGGAAATGACAACAATGTCAAAAACATCTTTTGGTTCATCCCGGCCAATCAGGGCAGTGAGCTTGTTTGCCAGGATATTACCGGGATTATCAACAGGAATGCCGGATACAGAATGGCTATTACCCCACCGGAAAGGAACATCATTAACAAATTCAATTTTTAACTCTTGACCCAAATCTTCAATCCAAACCCTTAAAAAGGTCTCGGATTGAAGGGATTTGTCCGGTGATATGTTGAATGTTTCAGCAAGTCTGTTGCGCACTTTCAAAGCCAGGGGTACAAAAGATTCCTCATTATTGACAAAGAAATCAAGGTCGTCGCTATACCTGTGTTTAAGGTAAAACCTGCTTAAGGCAGTTCCTCCGGTAAGATAAAGCGGACCCAGATATCCCTGGAGCGTTTTAAACACTTTATCTTGTATCTTGTATAGCTCTTGGTAATTCATCCTTAATAAAGGCATATTGTTTTTTTAGCCAATCAAATCGCAGATGGGATATTAAATCATCGGTAAGAAGTGCAGAAATACGCTCGGGCGGCAGCAAACGAACAACTGTAAACCAGCGATAGGATTCTATCAGTTTCTTGAATAATGCAAGATCATTATAATGGCCTGCCATTTTTCGTGAACCCTCAAGTACTTCGAGGCAATGCTCCGGCGGAATATCATAATCCCACATCAAGCTTCTTAAATAATCTATTTTTTTCTTTTTACTGAATTGCATTTGTCAAGTATCCGATGAATTGTCATTGAGTAATGGTGGGTGGTTTTCGGCAGTCTTGCTGCGCGTCTGGTCAATGGCCATTTCCCCCTTTTGGTTCTGAAACCGAATGGCCACTTGTTTGGCGATACGATGCTTACTTCGTGACCTCCTTCGCCATCTCCCGGAACCCATCATTGCGTGTCAGCAGTTCGGTATATGTACCGGAGTCGGTGATGCGGCCATCTTCCATAAAGTAGATCTTATCACAATTCATCACCGTGGTAAGGCGGTGGGCGATCATAATGATGGTTCGTTCGCCGCGCAGGGTTTCGATGGCGTTTATGATGTGTTGTTCGGTGATGTTGTCGAGTGCAGAGGTAGCTTCGTCCATCACCAGCACCTGCGGATCGTGGTACAATGCCCGGGCAATGCCAATGCGCTGTCTTTGTCCGCCACTGAGGCGCGCCCCCCGTTCACCAATCACCGTATCCAGACCCTGAGGCAGCCGCCCCACAAGCTCGGTTAGCTGTGCCTGTTCTACCGCCCTGCTGATGCACCTGTCGTCAATCTGATCATCAGGCAAACCAAAAGCGATGTTGCGTCGCATGGTGTCGTCGGCCAGGTAGATGAACTGCGGGATGTAGCCGATGTTGCGTTGCCACGCGGAGATGCTGTGTGAGGTGTTCTTCCCGTCAACCAATATTTCTCCCTGCTGCGGTTCCAGCAATCCAAGCAGCACATCAACGATCGTGGTCTTGCCGGCACCCGACTGTCCGGCAAAAGCAACGGCCTGACCGCACAAGATCTCCAGGCTGACACCATTCAGTGCCTGTGCTTCGCTGTTTGGATAATGATAATGCAAGTTCCTGATGGCAATGCGGTCGTTGAGCACAATCTTGTCTTTTTTGCGCCTGTCAAACTGAAAATCCTTTTGGGACGGTTTCAGTTCCGTTAAGTCATCATAGACAGGGTTTACCGCAGCAAGATTGTAACGCAGTTCAGTAAACATCCTGGTGATGATCTCTATGGCAGGCATCAACCGGATGGTGGCAACACCAAAAAGTGCAGCAACCGGTACGATGTCGGCAACCGGTCGGCCTTGCAGGTACATGATCAGGGCTATTGCCATGATGCCTGTAACGGCAATGGTCTCCACCATAGGTCTCGGCACCTCTGATATCACTTTCTTTTTCATCTGTAAGCGGCTTGAACGATAGGCCATCCTGCGAAAAACTTCCACAAGATAAGGCTCCCTGTTTAACACCCTGGCATCTTTGATGCCGCCAAATCCTTGTCGTGCCGCCTTCAGCATATCTCTGCGGTAGTGCTGGGCCTCAATGCCATACTGTTTAACCCTGCGCTGGGTAACAAACATGAACATTCCTGACACACCACCCATCACAACAAGCACAAACAGGGTGATCAGCGGCTCCATCAACAAGAGAAAAATTACAACAAATACCGTCATGGTGGACTCTTTTGCAACTTTAAGCAGTGGACTCAAAACGTTGTTTATTAATATGTTCACCTCCCCGGTTGTGTTGCGCAGCAACTCTGCCGAATTTCGTTGCAGATAAAAGGTATAGGGGGCCTGCATATACGCTGTCATCAGTCTATGACTGAACATATAGCGCCGGTTGAATATAAAACGTGCTTCCAGGTAACGGTAGCCGATCATATATATGTTCTTGATGACGAACACGAAGACCAGGGCTACAGATCCGTATATGAGCAGGTCGCGCGACCCTTCAATTCCCAGTCGCTCTAACCAGGGTGCCAATATCGAATGCTCCATCACGCGCTCCGGATTGGCAACGATCGACACGAAAGCCGGGATCATCCCAATGCCAAGTACTTCCAGGAAAGCAGCGATCATCATCAGGGCAAATAACATCGCGATCCTGATCTTGTCGCCGCGGGAGAACAGGCGGCGTAGTTTTACGAATTCAGCTGGGATCTTTATCATTGTAATTTTATGATTTCCAGACCAGTAGCGCTTCGGGGTGTTTCTCCTTCAGGGCCGGCAGTTGATTTGGAAAGATTACTGTGCAGTTAATTTTTCTTTTAATTATTTTTTCAGCCTTATGAGAAAGAGTTTCCAGGTATTTCTCGTCAATGTTATTGCCCACAAGCAAAAACTCAACCACTTTTCCATCATGACCCCTTGCAAAATTGCCCAGCACATAGGCACTGTCCAATCCACCAATCTTCTGCAGCACATGCTCAATTACCTGGTAAATGCCGGTATGCTTGTGCAATAATTCCTGAATGGTCGAAAACAATGGATGCTTGGTGTTAGCCTGGAAAAGTTTCTTGTTTGCTTCTTTTCTTGACTGCAGGAGTCCCGCTTTTTCAAGACGGTTCAGCTCAATGCGGATGGCATTGGTTGACTCGCCATACTCTTTGGCCAGGTCACGCAGGTACGAAGTGGTTTTGCTGTTGAGAAAAAACTTCATCAACAGCTTGATTCGTGTTTTTGAAGTAATAAGGATATCGATCATGGGAAAATGGAAAAAAAAGACATGTGACTGATCATTCTGCTGTTTCCCCTGTTAAGAGCCCACAAAGGCTATGGAAGAGCAATTTACCTGATGAAGTTGCGCCCATGTTGAACTGTTTCATTAAGGCAATGCATATCGATCCTGAAACATCAATGTCTGTACCAGTCTGTTGGAAACAAGCAGCCCCCCTGTGTTTAAAAGGGAGTTTTCAAAACCAAGGTCCTCTCTGTCAGAGGGCTATAGCCGCACCCTTGCCCTGCTTCGCTCCTTCAGTCACCTCATTATAGCCACATCCTTACCCTGCTTCACCTCTTCAGTCACCTCTTATAGCCACATTCTTGCACAGCTTCGCCCCTTCAGTCACATCTCATAGCCACGTCCTTGCACAGCTTCGCCCCTTCAGTCACATCTGTAAGATGTCCTGATGAGACATTAACCAAACCTGGCGAACAACAAAGTTACTCAAAACAAAATAAAAAACAGAGTTTTTTATCTATCAATAAACCGGAACGCTGAGAACAACACCCATGATGCTACCAATCAGGTCACTCACATTATAATCCAGATAGGGCATAAACAGGTAGCTGATTTCGGCAAGGGCTGCCGGCATCAATCCAGCGGGTATAATCACCCACAGTGAATGTCCGGGAAAGTATAGCTTCCAAAGCAACACCAATGGCAAGAAGACCAGGGTCTTTGCGTGGGATTCTTATTTCAGTGCTGCCTGAGCGAATCAACCACCGCTTCAAAAAGAGACCAGTCGTAATCAAACATGCCGCTTTCGGAAGGGTGTGGCCAGGCACTCCAGACAACGATCACCACATTTTCCGCCGGATTCAAATAGAGCGTCTGGCCGAAAATGCCGTCAGCGCTGAAGGCTCCGTCGCGCCTGCCCGCCGGTGTTGCGGCGGTCCACCAAAGATACCCGTAATCGATTTCTGTTCCATCAGATAATGTTTTTGGCGATGCTGCCTCCCGGATCCAGTATTCCGGCAGTACCGCTTCGCCACGAATCACTCCGTCATTGAGCACAAACTGTCCAAAACGACCATAATCACGTAGGGTTGCGGAAATTCCGCTTCCGCCGATTTCAACACCACCCTCCGAATCAAGCCACCAGTAAGCATCGGCCTCAGCCCCCATCGGCTGCCAGATCCGTTCTGCGAGAAATTCCGACAACGTCGTACCGGTTGCATGATACAATATTTCTGCAGCAATCTGGGTTTCGCCGGTATTGTAGCGGTAAAATGTTCCGGGCTCATGCGCTCTCTCCAGCTCTTTCATCACATCCATCACTGCACCGGGCTGCTGTGAAATCTGCGCTTCAAGCAAGCGCCGACGGTCTGAACCGGGATCGGTGTAATCTTCATTCCACGCAGCGCCGGACGTCATCATCAATATGTTTCTGATGGTGGTTCCGTCGTATGCAGTTCCCTTAAGACTGGGCACGTAGCGTGTCACAGGATCTTCAATACTTTCAATGTAGCCGTCCTCAATGGCCGCCCCGATCAGTGTGGAGACGATCGATTTGGCAATCGACATCGACATCCAGCGTGTTTGTCCGGTATTGCCGTACCGGTAGGTTTCGAACAGGTTTTTGCCATCTTTCAGAACCAGCATCGCTGTGACCCGGTTGAGTTCGATATAGTCATCCAGGGTATAGGTGGAGTCCCGGAATGTAAAACGAATTTCGCACGGAAATGCACACCCGGCCGGAATTTCTACCTGATGCCCGGACCGGGAAACCCTCCGGGATGCAAACAGCCGGTCGGTATTGCGATAGGTGCTGACGGCAAGA
>PWKN01000291.1 GCA_003559735.1 Bacteroidales bacterium
CCGCATTCCGTCATCCCATAACCAATCGAGTAGGGGAAACGGATCTTTCTTAAAAACAGTTCCACTTCTTTGTTGAGTGGGGCACCACCAATGACCACCTCATGAAAGTTGCCACCAAATACTTCCACCAGTTTTTTTCTTATTTTCCTATGAATAAGTTTGTTAACCAGTGGTGTGTTGATCATTTTTTTCATTGCAGGTTTGTCAATGACCGGCAGGATCTGTTTTTTGTATATCTTTTCAATGATCAGCGGCACAGTGAGCACAAGGCGTGGTCTTATTTTTCTAAACGCCTCAAGAATAACCTGTGGTGAAGGGGTCTTGGTAAGAAAAGTGATATGGCAGCCCAATGTAAAAGGCCATAAAAATTCAAATGCACAACCATAGGCATGTGCCAGCGGAAGGAATGATACAATGGCGTCGCCGGGGTTCAGGGGCATATTGTTGTTTGCGTAAACAATATTGGCAACCAACGAGTTGTGTTGAAGCATGACTCCCTTGGTGAACCCTGTCGTGCCTGAAGTATAGCTAATTACCGCAAGCTCTTCATTGGGTATCGGTTGCAAATGGAAATTATCTGATTGAGCTCCGTAAGGATATTTTTGCTGGTAGGCGTCTTCTATCTGTTCCTGCTTGTCTGTCAGCGCTTTATTCCTGTCATCGGAAAGGACAGAAAAATCGTTTAGGGAAACAATTCCCAGCAGGTTGCCCATTTTATCCGGATCGATCGAATCAAACAGGCTGTCGGCTGCAAGCAGCAAGCGTGATCCGGAATGGTTCACAATATGATGGACATCATTGGGCTTAAAGTCGGGCAGCACCGGTACAACTACCGCTCCATAAGTGATAATGGCCAGGTATGAAATACCCCAGTGTGCACTGTTCTTACCAAGCAATGCAATCCTGTCGCCCTGTTTGATACCATATACCTCGAAACGGGTGTGTAAATATATGATATGACCCGCTACGTCACTGTATTTGTAACTTTTTCCGCCATAATCAGCAAAGGCGGTGATATTCCAGTTGTTTCTGATCGCTTTGAAAATAAAATCGGTAAGCTTCTCCTGCATCATGACCCTTCAGAATATTTAAGATTAAACAGATGTTTTGATGTTTGTGCCGGTGCAATATACAAAAAAAATTGGGTTTATTAAAACAAGAGATGGCAGGTTTTATGATCCGTCACGATGGTTAATTGCCGGCTGCTTCCCATTTTCTTGCAGGCAGTATTTACTCTCAGCAATAAACTGTACCTTTGCCAGTCCTGAAACACCTGGTTATCTCATATGAATATTGATCAACTTGATCCCCGTCATCATATCCTGGTTAAGGGTGCCCGTGTGCATAACCTGAAGGGGATTGATGTGGCCATTGACCGGAACCGCCTGGTAGTGATCACTGGACTTTCAGGTTCGGGAAAATCGTCACTGGCTTATGATACCTTGTATTCTGAGGGGCAGCGCCGTTATGTTGAGAGTCTGAGTGCATACGCACGGCAGTTTTTAGGCCGTATGCATAAACCGGAAGCCGATTACATTAAGGGGATATCTCCTGCCATTGCCATTGAACAGCGTGTCAATACACGAAACCCACGGTCTACAGTGGGGACGTCGACCGAAGTATATGAATACCTGAAGCTTTTATTTGCACGCATCGGACAAACATGGTCTCCAATATCGGGTGCGCCTGTCAGGCGGGACTCAGTAACGGATGTGGTAAACCACTGTTTGGAACTGCCTGCCGGTACCATGATCATGGTTCTGGCGCCCCTGCACCTAAAACCTCAGCGAAGTGATCAAGAGCAACTGTCTGTTTTGTTACAGCAGGGTTTTACACGGATAATAATTGACGACCGCATCGTCCGGATAGAAGAACTGTTGTCGGCGGAGACCGGCAAGGATCTTCCGGACTCTGCACATGTCGTTATCGACAGGTTTCGCCTCGAAAAAAATGACAAAGAGCTGAATGCCAGGATCGCTGACTCTGTTCAAACAGCCTTTTACGAAGGAAACGGGACCTGCATACTGATGTATGATGATGAAAGCGGCCATCAGCACCGGCCTGGATTCTCCAACCGGTTTGAACGTGACGGTATGACTTTTGAAGAGCCGTCGGTCAACTTGTTCACATTTAACAATCCATACGGAGCCTGTCGCAAATGCGAGGGCTTTGGCAGCGTCATCGGCATTGATGCAGACCTGGTCGTTCCCAACAAAGGGCTTTCGGTCTATGATGATGCCGTAGCTTGCTGGAAAGGGGAGAAAATGAGCTGGTGGAAGGAACAATTGGTGGCCAGCGCTTATAAATTTGACTTTCCCGTACACAGACCCTACAAAGACCTGTCTGATGAACAAAAAGAGCTTTTGTGGACAGGCAATGCATATTTCAAGGGTCTGAACGATTTTTTCCGGATGGTTGAGGAGAACACCTACAAGATCCAATACCGTATAATGTTGTCGAGATACCGTGTCAAGACGTTATGCACAGAATGTCAGGGCACCCGGTTGCGTAAGGATGCGAATTATGTTAAAGTGGCAGGGCATTCCATTGCCGAACTTGTGCTGATGCCCCTGGATCGTTTACAGGTTTTTTTTAAAAACATCAGCCTGGAGCCGGATCAGAAGATGCTGGCAACGCGTATCCTTGTTGAGATCAACAACCGCCTGGATTACCTGAACGATGTTGGTCTTGGATATCTTACCCTGAACCGGCTGTCCAATTCATTGTCGGGGGGGGAGTCTCAACGGATCAACCTGGCCACTTCCCTGGGCAGCAACCTTACGGGGTCAATGTACATTCTTGATGAACCCAGCATTGGGCTGCATCAACGCGACATACACCGCCTGATAAAGGTGTTGGTCAAGCTTCGTGACCTTGGAAATACAGTGATCGTTGTTGAACATGATGAAGACATCATCCGATCGGCCGACCAGGTCATTGACATTGGTCCGCTGGCAGGGTCAAATGGCGGACATATTGTTTTTCAGGGGAAGCTTGACGCGCTGTTAAAAAACCGCTCCAGTCTGACAGCACAATACCTCAACCGTGACCTGCAAATAGATATTCCGCCGAAGCGACGGAAATGGAAAGAATACATCGAGCTGAAAGGGGTACGGCAGCATAACCTGAAAGGCTTTGACGTGAAGATCCCCCTGCATGTGATGACATTGGTGACCGGGGTGAGCGGTTCCGGCAAGAGCACCCTGGTGAAAAACATACTGTACCCGGCACTGAAAAAGATCTATGGGGGATATAGCGAACAAACCGGCAGGTATGATGCGCTGGAAGGAGACATTGGCAGTTTGGGCAATATCGAATATATTGACCAGCATCCGATTGGTAAATCATCCCGTTCCAATCCGGTTACATACCTGAAAGCATATGATGAGGTGCGCAACCTGTTTGCTGCCCAGCCACTGGCTAAAGCCAGGAACTATAAGCCTGGTTTTTTTTCGTTTAACATTGAAGGCGGACGGTGTCCGGATTGCGAGGGTGAGGGTAGGGTGAAAATTGAAATGCAGTTCATGGCCGACATAGTGCTGGTATGTGAAAGCTGCAGGGGGACACGTTTCAGGGAAGAGTTGCTGGATGTCTCTTTTTCAGGCAAAACGATCTCGGGTATCCTTGATATGACCGTTGACGACGCCATCATCTTTTTTTCCAATGCCGGGGAATGCGGAGCGAACTGCCGGCGTATTGTTACCCGTTTAAAGCCCCTTCAGGATGTCGGACTGGGATACATCAGGCTCGGACAACCTTCCAGTACCCTGAGCGGGGGAGAAGCACAGCGTATCAAGCTGGCTTCGTTCCTGACCAGGGGGATCACCCCGGAAAAGACCCTCTTTGTTTTTGATGAACCCACTACTGGTTTGCATTTTCACGACATAGACAAGCTGTTGCAGGCTTTTGAGGCTTTGATCGAAAATGGACACAGTGTATTGATTATCGAACATAATCCCGAGGTTATTCAATGTGCAGATTGGATAATCGACCTTGGTCCGGAGGGAGGCAATGAGGGAGGCCACCTTGTTTTCGAAGGAACACCGGAAGAGCTTGCAGCATTTGATGATGGTTCCTATACAGGAAAATTCCTGAAGAAAAAACTGGAAAAAATCAGTTGAATTCGTTCACTACCCTTGTAATCAGGCTTCATCTGTTCGTCCGGGATACACCTTCAGTGCTTCTGCGATGCATTTCATGGCTTTTTTCAGGTTTTCGACCTTGAGCACATAAGAAATACGTACCTCTTTTTTCCCTGCGCCCGGTGTGGCATAAAACCCGGTAGCCGGCGCAAGCATAACCGTTTGCCCGTCGTGGTTGAACTCCTCGAGCAACCATTGGCAGAACCGGTCACTGTCGTCGATGGGCAGACTGGGTGTTACGTAAAAGGCACCCTTTGGTGTGGGACAGATCACCCCGGCCATGTTTCTCATTGCATCAACAACTGTATTGCGCCGCAGCAGGTATTCACCGATAACCTCTTCAAAATAACTTTCGGGGGTGTCCATGGCTGCCTCTGCAGCAATTTGTCCGAGCGAAGGCGGACTTAAGCGGGCCTGGGCGAACTTCAGCGCTGCCTGCATCACCTCTTTGTTTCGTGATATCATTGCGCCTATCCGGATGCCGCAGGCGCTGAAACGTTTGCTTACTGAATCAAACAAAACCACGTTGTTTTCAATCCCTTCCAGGTTCATTACCGAGTGGTGTGTGGTGCCATCATAACAAAACTCCCGGTACACTTCGTCAGCAAACAAGAACAGGTCGTGCTTCTTCACAATCTGACGCAATACCTCCAATTCCTCTTTTGAATAGAGGTATCCCGTCGGATTGTTCGGGTTGCAGATCATGATCGCTTTGGTTTTTGATGTAATGGCCTTTTCAAAGTCTTCGATCGGTGGCAGGGCGAAACCGCTTTCGATGGTGGAGGGGATGGGCTTTACTTTTACTCCGGCACTGATGGAAAATCCATTGTAGTTGGCATAAAAGGGTTCGGGAATAATGATCTCATCCTCCGGGTTTAAACAGGTTTGCACTGCAAAAAGGATGGCCTCCGATGCACCAGCACCGATGATGATATCGTCCGGGGTAATCTGAATGTCGTGGCGGGCATAATAATCGCACATTTTCTGACGGCATGAAAGGATACCCGCCGAATGGCTGTATTCTATCACTTTGAGATCCAGATTGTGCATGGCATCGATCATTGACTGCGGTGTGGGAATGTCAGGTTGTCCTATGTTCAGATGATAAACAGTGATCCCATTCTTTTTTGCCCGATCGGCATATGGAACAAGCTTGCGGATTGGTGAGGCGGGCATAAGGTGCCCTTTATCTGATATATTTGGCATGGTAATGAATTATTTATACTGATTAGACTTATTGATTAATTATACAGATGCTTTTTATTGTTCATCGACCCCTAAAGGTGTTCCGGCGGGGATGACTTTACCCCTGACAGTAACTACCATGGTTTTCTGGTACGCATTGGTATGGATGATCACTTTGCGCTCGAAATGGCCAGGATTATTGGTATCAAGGCGAAAACGAATGACCGCTTCTTCATTTTGTGCCAGGGGTTCAGCCGGCCATGACGGGACCATTAGTCCGCACCCACTTCTGACCCGGCCAATAATAAGGTTTTTAGCTCCTGTATTAGAAATGCCTATTTCTCCGGAAGCCCTGGTACCTGCTTCCAGGATCCCCATTTCAATCGTATCAGCAACCAATGTGGCATATGGATAGAGTGTCGGGGGTGTTGCATCCTGTCTGCCACTTGCCTGTAAATGCATGCAGCAAAAGTTGATCATCAGGTACAGTAACAAACCAGGCATAAAATGTTGTGTCATTGATTCATATGTACGGCTGACCCGGATGATCCCGGCCGAAAAACCCCGTCATCCTGGTGGAAGGTGTTGCAGTTGGCTGGAATTTATTACCGCAGCAGGACTTTTGCCGTTAAAAGGTCCTGTCCTTTTTTAAGCTGTACGATATATAGTCCGGCAGGCAGGTTGTCTGTCGCGAAACCAGTGTTTACCAGTCCGCCCTCCCGTATGGTCCTGGCAGCCACCACCTTTCCGGCTGCATTTACCAGGCGGAGGGTGACCGCATGGGCCCCATCGTTGTAAAATTCAATCCCGATCCGGTCAGTTGCGGGGTTCGGGAAAACGAGCATCATATGATCACTGCCTGTTATCTCCTCAACAATTCCGGTAACACCATCGGTTAGTCTTATATACTGACGGCTGGCAGCCATCCCGGTGTTGCCGAACTCATCCGTAGCGATAATCCTCAGCAATGCCTGTGATGTGGTGACCTGAGGAATGGTCACCTCTTTCTCTCCACTGTTGGCAATGTTTTCTTCCAGCACGTGCAGGTGATCACCGGGTTGTATGATCAGTTGAATGGTGATGGGGTTGGCGGGGAAATGGTCATCCTCGGCTGTCCACCTGATGGTTACAGGCTTGTTATGGTCTATTTCCGATCCACCCAGAGGTTCCAGGATGAGCACCGCCGGGTCTTTGACATCAAGGGTGAACAATCCTGACAGGGCTGTTGTGGAGGCTGAAGCGCAGGGGATGATCAGCCAACAGGATAATACAATGCTGATAAGCAGGTTGGTGGCTGTTTTTTTCATGTTTCAATGGTGTTTACAAAACTGTTATGGTCAATCGTGCGTTTCTCAGGAACCTTTTATTCATCAAAGCAGGCAAATAGATGCAAACCTGTGTTGGCTGCTTTCAATACCTTTCATCTGATCTGCGTGATGCGCATGAATGATTCACATGAACAAATATAAACAATTATTCATTAAAATGTGACTGTCAGGCCAAAAAAGCAATAAGTACACCTGCAGCCACTGCTGAGCCAATGACTCCGGAAATGTTACTGGCCATACAATACTGAAGCAAATGGTTGTTGGGGTCGTGTTTTATGGCAATCTCACTGGCCACCCGAGAGGCCATGGGTACCGCACTGAGTCCTGTAGCACCTATCAGCGGATTGATCTTTTTCCTGGAAAAGAGGTTATAGATCTTCACTGCCAGTATGCCGCCTGCTACCGATATGGCAAAAGCAACGAGTCCGCCAAAAATGATCCCCAGTGTGCGTAAGTCCAGAAAGGTTTCTGATGTCATGGTAGCTCCTATGCACAAACCGAGGAAAATAGTGGCGGTATTCATAATGGGTCCGGTTGCCGCCTCAGTAAGTCTGCCGGTGGCCACGCCAATCTCCCTGATCAGGTTGCCGAACATCAGCATGCCCACGAGGGGGACAGCTGTGGGGACAAAAAAGGCGACAATGATGCCCATCACCACAGGAAATGCGATCTTTACTGCTGCCATATTCTTTATTTCCCGTTTGGCGGGGTACAGCTGATCCATCTTCTTCATGTTTACCGATAATTCCTTATTGGTACACAGTGCACGGGCAATTGGGGGGATGATCACCGGCACAAGGGCCATATAGGAATAGGCGGCAATGGCGATCGGTCCCAGCATGTGGGGGGCCAGGAGGATGGAAATGTATATGTCTGTCGGACCGTCTCCTCCACCAATAATGCCCAGGGCACCCGCTTCCTGTGGTGTAAAACCAACCGCGATGGCAACAAAGAATACACTAAAGATCCCAAGCTGGGCGGCTGCTCCAAACAACGACAAACGAAGGTTGCGCAACATCGGACCAAAATCGGTCAATGCACCCACCCCAAGAAAGATCACAGGGGGCAGAAATCCGGTTTTGATCAGCATGTAATACAAAAAATTCATGATGCCGTATTCTCCGGCGACCTCTATCAGGTTCATGGAGCGCCCATCATCATATCGTACCATCTCCTCCGGTACAATCCCCATACCCGCTCCAGGCAAATTGGCAAGGATGACCCCAAACCCTATGGGAACCAGCAGTAAGGGCTCATACCGCTTCCTGATACCCAAAAACAACAGAAAAACTCCTGTTGCCAGCATGAGGACCACACCCGGCTGCGTCAGCAACTCACCAAAAGCGGTAATCTCATAAAGCCTTTTTAATGCGTCCATATATAACGATTCACCAGGTGGTCTTTAATTTGGCTGATCATTGGGTACCAAAACGAACAGCGGATCATCCTCATTCACCTCTGCACCATTTTCATACAGGATCTCACTGATGGTTCCCCCCTTATCGCTGCGAATGGTATTATAGGTCTTCATGGCTTCGATATATCCCAGTACCTCACCTTTTTTGATCACGTCACCCGTCTTTTTTGGGTTTTCTGATGGCTCTTTTGTAAGATAAAAGTTTCCCGACAAAGGGGAGGGCACCTCAATAAGGTCTTTGTGCTGCCCTTTGCCAGGATTTTCACCTGGTGATAATGATGATTGCCTGTCAGCCGGTCCGGTTGTGTTATCCGCTCCATATGATACCGTTACCCTGAACTGTTGACCATTAACATCGACCATCATGGTGGTGGGTCCGGTTTTCACAATTTCTGTTTTCTCTGATGCTGGTCTGTCTGGCTCCATTGGCGGTGCTTTTGGATAGAGTCCGCCTCCCTCTTTCCGGCGTTTTTCAACATCTTTTTCAAAGTCGTTTTTTGCTTTGCCCGACCGGTAATTTCTGTATTGTTCCGGGTGCATGGCCAGCTGGAAAAGCTCTTCCTCATCTTCACCGTAATCCCATTCATTTTTATCCATCTCCCTCCGGAACTCGTCCAGTTTGTCGGGATACAATTCCTGAGGGTTCCCGGTAAAGAACTCTTTGCCTTCCTGTTTTGCCAGCGCTGCAATTTCCGGTGCCAATTTTGCGGGAAGCCGGCCAAGCTTTCCGGTCAGCATGTCCCACACATTGTCGGGCACAATTTCCCATCTCTTGCCTCCTTTCAGCAGCTGTGTAACATTCAGAACGGCCATGTTTTTGACGTACTGGCTAAAAGGTGTTACCAGGGGAGGATACCCGAGCATAGGCCATATGTATTCAACTTCATTAAAGAGTTTGATCAGCAAGCTGTCGGGACTGAGTGGGTTTTGATCATTTTTTTTCAGCCACCTGTTAATGTCGTTGAGGTTTGTTTCCAGGTCACTCATCAGCGAACCCATCATCCCTCCCGGAAGTCCTGATGATATGAGTAATGAATTCATCTGCCTGTTTGAGGGCGAGATATAATATCCAAGGAAGTCTTCCATGAATTCCTGGTGCATAGAACGCACCTTCATATAGGCATCCATATTCACATGGGGGACATCAAAGCCAGCATCCTTCAACATGGCCTGAACTGCCAGTACATCCACATGTCCGGTGCCCCACGAGAGGGGTTCCATGCTGACGTCAATGTATTCGGCACCCGCCCTGGCAACTTCGAGTATCGAGGCCATGGCAAAGCCCGGACCTGAATGAGAATGATACTGGACCGGGATGCCGGGGTTTTTCTTTTTGATCCCGGAAACGATCTTTCCGAGCCAAACCGGACGACCTATGCCGGCCATGTCTTTCAGGCATATCTCATCTGTACCGCCCTCAATTAGTTTCTCGGCCAGGGCCACATAGTAATCAACCGTGTGTACTTCAGAGAATGTAATGCTTAGTGCCGCCTGGGTGACCATGCCGGCATCCCTTGCATACCTGATGGAGTCAATAATATTTCGCGGATCATTCATCCCGCAGAAAATGCGCGCAACATTTGTGCCCTGGGCACTTTTTACCCTGAACATCAGCTTGCGTACGTCAGCAGGCACTGGTTGGATGCGTATGCCGTTCAATGACCTGTCGAGCATCTGGCATTGCAAGCCGGCCTCATTAAAAGGTTTTGTCCAGGCCCTGAGTGCTTTGTTTGGATTCTCTCCAAACAGGAGGTTGATCTGCTCAAAACCCCCTCCGTTTGTTTCTATGCGGCTGAAACAACCGACATCAATAATGTGCGGTGCTACTGCGGTTAATTGATCAACACGTGGCATGTACTTGCCCGCCGACTGCCACATGTCTCTGTAAACTAAGGAGAATTTTATTGAATGCATGATGGTTCATGAATTGACTTTATAAACTGACTATATTTATATTAAAGTTTAACACTTTTCTATTTTTTCAACCCTGCCTGACCCCCTGGTAACCTTTTGAATAACAGATGTTATGGCAGCAACAACAGCCGGATCGGTTTCTTTTACTGCTGCTGTGGGACCGGTATAATAAAAACGGTTCACAAACCATATAATTACATTTCCGGTAGCTACCACAACAAGAAGCACCAAAAACACGGTCAGCAATCCAAGTATAAACACCTGAAAAGGATGTACCATAACCTAAGATTTACTTTAAAGAAAATGACAAAGACAAACCAAATGCTTTTGTTTGTCACCGGGACCTTTAAACATGTTTTTCCTGCTTTGCCGAACCGTTATGCCCCCGGTTGAATAAACAAAAACGGAGGCACCTGTTTTGTTTACGGTACATGCAGATCAGACATCTTATTTGATCATGTGTGAAATTAAAACGGGACATATCCCGGATATGGCCCGTATGTGGCGGTTATCCGCCTGATCTGGAAAACAACGACCCGGTATTTTTGTCCCGGATCGCTTTTATGCAAAAATACATGTTTTTTTCAAATGAACGCCTATTATTCACAAACTTTCATTTTGTTTATTTCATTCTGTGATCAAACAAAATAAAAATACCTTTGTTGTATCATACGGATCATTATTAACTTTTAAAACACTATCAACATGTTATCAGAAAGAATGCTGAAAATCCTGAACGAACAGGTAGCCAAAGAGGTGTATGCCTCTCATCTTTATCTGGCAATGGCCTCATGGGCTGAAGGCCAGGGTCTGGCGGGGATCTCCGAATGGTTTTATGCACAATCGGAGGAAGAGCGGGAACACATGATGAAATTCATCCGATACATCAATGAACGTGGTGGGAATGCCATCGTACCTGCAGTTGACCAGCCTCCAAAAGATTTTCCCGGGGTGAGGGAAGCTTTTGATGCATCTCTTGAGCACGAACAGATGGTAACAGGTGCGATCAATGATATTGTTGCCCTGGCACTGGAGGAGAAGGATTATGCCACACATAACTGGATTCAGTGGTTTGTGGAAGAACAAAGGGAAGAGGAGGACTCCGTACAGGGCATTATCGATAAACTGGAACTCCTTGGTGGTCACGGTCTCTATGTTTTTGACCGCGATATTATGTCTATGCGTGGCGAACACTGATGCACAGTGGCCGGCCAGGATGATTCCCACGGCTGTGACTTGTTGTCCGGATGGGCTGCAATAAGAAGGTCACAAAACCGTTATATGTTTGTAAGAAAAATACATTTTACGATGTGATTCGCTGATGATCAGCAGATCAGGAACAGGCGACGGATTCAGTAAAAAATGCCGGGGGGTGATCTCCGGCATTTTTTGTATTTTAGAAGGCGAAGTGATGGCTTTTTTTTGCAATGAAAGAGGTATATGGCGGTAAGAAAATACATCCGTTTGTTTTTTCGGTGGCTTTTGCGGATTGCCCTGGCGATGGCTTCTGTTTTGCTGTTGCTTGCCATTGTGCTGCAGTTCGTGACTGTTCAGACGTGGCTTGCCCGGAAGTTCACACACGAACTGTCTCTGCGGACCGGCACCGAAATAACGGTCGATCGCATTGCCATCAGGCTTCCTGGATCCATAAAACTGAACAATGTATTTCTTGAGGATCATCGTGGCGACACATTGCTGTTTGTCGGAGCGCTTGATCTTAACATCTCTCTCCAGGCACTGTTCAATAATCATGTGGAGGTCAGAAAGCTTCAGTTCAACGATGCCACTGTCAACCTGATGCGGGTGGAAACCGACACCGTGTTTAATTATGACAGGCTGTTGCGTTCAATCACTGCAACAAATCAGAATGCCACAGATGTAAGTCAATATGAACCAGCTACGGGATCAATGCAATACCCGCATAACGATCCTGCCTTGAATGCAGAAAAAAACAGTGTGCAGAACCCCTTAAACAATATTGATAAACCGGATGATCGCAATAAAAGAGGTCCGTGGACTGTTGGTTTGGGCAGAGCCGCTCTGATCAATACCCGTTTTCGCTATGCAGACCATGCTTCGGGTATCGACCTGTATGTGCGGTTGGATGAACTGGCTGCCAATGTTGACTCTGTCGATCTCTCATTGAATCAATACTTTGCCGGGGACATCCGGCTTGGTGATGGGGTTGTCGCCCTCTCAACTTTTAAAGGGACAGTCGCCCCATCGCCGAAACCAGACAACGGTGGCGTGCTGCCCGTTATTGGTGTTGATCTTTTACAGGCTGGCAACCTGGCTTTTTCCTTTTTTGATAACGACAGACTTGTTATTGATACGCGACTGGATAAATTGGCAGTGAAACCCCGGACCATTGATCTTGAAAAAATGCATTTCTCCGTGGATGAACTCCTGGTACGTGCTTTTACAGCAGAATTACCTGACATGGCTTTTTCCGGTATTGCCTTTGAGTCGGAGGATGTCTTCTATGCGCCCGATTCCATTGGGGGCATTGTCCGCCATTTGGCCTTTGAAGAACAGGATGGGATAATGCTCAGTCACTTTTCTGCCGATGTCGGACTGGGGCGTGTCAGCGAACTGAATAATATGCACCTGGAAACTAAATACTCATTTGCAGCGGGACATCTATACACATCTGTCCCGCTGATGCAGTTTTCCTTTCCACCCGAAGCGGGACGGTTTATTGATTTGGACATCCATGAGGGGAGGATTGGCAGGGACCTCAAAATGCTGATCCCCGAAGCGGGCTTTCTTTTTCCGGACAGCCAGGCTCCTGCGGTCGACTTTTTTGTTTCTGCAAATGGCCTGGTTGAGGATTTATCCCTCGATACTCTGGCAGTGGTCATACCAGGACGTGCACGGCTTGCAGCATCAGGAAAGGTATCCGGGTACCCGGATACCGGCCGGTTGTTCATTGATCTTCCGTTCATCAGCATGGGAGGCGATCCGGATATTGTCAGACATTACATTCCCGGAGGGGTGGTACCGGATAACCTGGTGCTGCCTGGATCATTTGACCTGGAGGCTTCTTTTTCGGGCGCACCAGATCATTTTTACGCAGATGCGAGACTGACAAGCGATGTGGTCAGTCTCGCCGCAACGTTTGGTTTTGACAATACGATAGATGAAGACCCATCCTGGGAGGCCTCCCTGGTGCTCATTGGTGAGGATCCGCTCTCTGTTTTTGCGCAGGACAGCCTGGTAAAGAACGTATCGGTAAGCATAAGCACCCATGGCAAAGGGTTTGATCCTGCTGCCATGACACTTGAACTGGCAGGAGTGGCTGACTCTCTGTGGTTCAACGAGTACACTTACCGTGGATTGGCTTTTGAGGTAACAGCGGAAGATGGTCTTTCAGCGTTGACGGTCAACTATCAGGATGATCATTTATCGTTCAACGCATTGAATCAGTTTGATCTGCGCAATGAAGAACCCCGGCTGCACCTTGACTGGGAGATAGAGCATTTGAATGCACGGCAGCTCAACTTTACCGAAGAGCTGATCGCCATACACACCCATATGAAAGCAAACCTGTCACCCGGAAAGTCCGGCATTCCAAATGGAAACCTGTTGTTTTATGACACCCGCGTACTGCTCGACAGGGAAGTCTTTACCCTCGACACGCTGCAGATCAGTAGCTTTGCCGCAAGTGGACGGTACGCTGCTGACATCAAATCACCGGTCATCAGGGCGAACTACCGTGGAAACATTCCGCCGACAGACATGCCATCTGTCCTCGCAGGTCATTTTATGCATTATGTAGAAACAGGTAACGGTCATGCTGAGACAGATCATTCACCCGCATCGTTCAACATGTCGCTGGTTGTTGAGCCTTCGCCCTTTTTCTCTGAACTTTTGTTCCCACAGTTGGAGATAAAAGAGTTATTTACTGTCGGCACAAATTATGACGGACGTACAAGTATGCTGACACTCGATGCCAGTATCCCGGGAATTGCGATCTCTGACTGGCATATGGACGATGTTTCCATTCAGGCCGGTTCAAACAGAGATTATATGGATTTTTCAATACGTATGCCCCTGTTTGAAGGTGAACAGATCACATTGCATGATATCAATGCAACCGGCAGCATACGTGAACATGTACTGGCATTTGATCTCTCATTTGATGATGAAAACCGCCGGTCATGGCTGGGAGTTTCCGGACAGCTGCAACGAACGGAGGAATATACCGAGATTCGCTTTGACAGGGATATGGTTGTGAACCGGCGTGACTGGACTGTGCATCCTGACCATTTTCTTCGGATCACCAGCAACAACATATTGTCATACAATTTACGGATTGCCTCTGATATCAGGGAGGTAGCGGTTTACAGCACAGATATCCACGATCCGATGTCTCCTTTGGAGATACATCTGCAGCAAATTGACCTGGGCAGCTTTGATCTGATCAGTGGAACCCCATTGCTGGAAGGTATTGTGAACGGATCAGTCGTGTTGTCGGACCTGTTATACCATCCTGCATTTACGGCCGGACTGGAGATCAATAAGATGGGATTCCAGGGCGAACCCATAGGAGACGTTGCGCTGTCAGTAAACAGTCCGGAGTCCGGCTTGTTTCAACTGGATGCTTCTGTCAGGGGTTACGGGAACCGGTTGGATGTTACCGGCACTTACCGAAGCGATACGCCAGCATTTCTGGATGTAGTGCTCCGTGTTGACAATCTGGAGCTTACTACCCTGGAGGCGCTAACCCATGAGCATTTATCCGGCATGGAGGGGAGGATCTCGGCCGAACTGCAAATAACCGGTGATCCTTCAGCACCCAGAGTACGGGGTGATGTTCATCTTGACCAGGTGGCTTTTCATGTGGCATTTCTTAATGTCAGGTATACCATACCTGGAGAGACTGTGGTCTTTGAGGACAATCGTGTCTTCTTCAGTGACTTTGCACTTGTTGACCGAAGCGAACGAACAGCTGTTCTTGACGGCCAAGTGTTGTTGCACGATCTGTCGGATATCCGGTTTGACCTGAAGTTATCGTCCGCCAACTTTCTGCTTCTTGACCAACCCAGGGGTGCCAACGATCTGTTTTACGGACGTTTGTTGATTGATACGGAGCTTGGCTTATCCGGCAACCTGACTCGACCGGCCCTGGAGGGCCGGATAAAACTGAACCAGGGTTCGGCATTTGCATTCATACCTCCGCAGAGCATGCCGGAAGCCATAGGGGATGAGGGAGTGGTAGAATTCGTTACCATATATGATGATTTGTTTGCTGATTTGTTGCTCAGACCAGGGGATGTGCAGCCAATGATGTCGGCTATGGAAAATACGCACATCAGTGTGAATGTGGAAATAGATCCGCAGACAGACGTACGCATCCTGATTGACGAAGTTGCTGGTGATTACCTGGAGGCGAAGGGTGGCGGACTCATAAGTTACGGTGTTGATCACGGGGGCAGGATCAGTCTGGCCGGCAGGTATGAGATTGAAAGCGGTGCATACCAGATGACTTTCTATGATGTGATCAGGCGTAACTTTCAAATAGAGCGGGGGAGTCATATCGTATGGATTGGTGACCCCCTGGATGCCACAGTTAACATTACGGCAAGATATACTGTGCGCACCTCCACCCGTGAGCTGATGGCATCTCAGGCACCCGGTGCGGGACAATTTGAGGGTGCCTACAGGCAAATATACCCTTTTGATGTTTTTTTAAGAATGGAAGGTGAACTGATGAGGCCCGAGATCAGTTTTGAGATTGCATTGCCGCCAGAACACAGGGGTGCAATGGAAGGACACCTCCAGGCACGTCTGAACGACCTGAATGAAAGTGAATCAGAGCTGAACAAACAGGTGTTTGCCCTGCTTATTATTGGAAGCTTCATACATGATGACCCTTTGGATGCCGTAACGGGTGGTCCGGGAATCACGGCAACTGCGCGCAGCAGTGCCAGCCGCATCTTGTCACAACAGCTTAACAGGTTGTCAGATAAATATATACGTGGAATTGACCTTAGTTTTGAAGTGGAATCATACGAACAGGTCGTTAATGGACAGCTTGCCGGCCGTACAGAACTTCAAATGGAAGTGTCGCGCGATTTTCTTGATCAACGTCTGCGCATTACTGCCGGTGGCCACCTGGAGCTGGAAGATGAGACACGCAGGCAGATCAACCCGGCAGATATTGCCGGAGACTTCTCTGTAGAGTACCTGCTTGATGCTGATGGACGGTTTACACTGAAAGGATACAGGGAAAGAAAGTTCCAGGATGTCTTTGACGGAGAGGTCATTGAAACAGGTTTGTCTCTCATTATGCGTCAGACTTTCACACAATTCAGGGAGTTGTTTATGAAAAAAGAAGAAGAAACAGAGGTGGAAGTCCCCTGATGATGAGGTTCCCTGCAACGCCTCGCATCTGATCTGAATGGCAGGAATGAATAAGGTATGTAACGGTACCGCAAAATGATTAAGGACAACAGTAAATTGAATAACAAAACAACATATCATCCCCTGGTGGTTTCGGTCCTGGTACTGGCACTGATACCGCAGTTTCTTTTTCTGTCGTGCACCGGACTGAGAAATATTCCTGATGACCAGTACCTGTACAGGGGCAGCGAACTGCATATTGAAAAAACAGAACCTTTTAAGGATGACAGGAAGGTCAAAGAAGAATTGTCGAGGGTGCTCCGTCCACAGCCAAATTCACGCCTGCTCCTTTCCCGTCCCCGGTTATGGATGCACCAGGTGGCCGGTGAACCGACCGGCAGGGGGATCCGTCACCTTATGAGAGAGCGGCTGGGGGAGGAAGCGGTGTTGTTTGACCCGGCCTATGTGGAAAGGAACATTCGTCTGATAAACAACAGACTGTATAATATGGGCTATTTTGATGCCTGGACTGGCCATGCCGTTGATTCTGCAAAACGTACAGTCGGTATCAGTTACCATATCCAGCTTCAGGCTCCCTACCGCTTTGGCAGTCTTAACCTGGCAGACAGGGAAGACCCATTGGCAGTTGCCATCAACACGATCATGGAAAACAGCCTGATCATTCCGGGCGAACCCTATAGTTTGCAGGTTTTGCGAAGAGAAAGGGAACGAATAGGCAAGGAACTGAAAAAACAGGGTTATTACTACTTCCATCCCGATCATATCTTATTTCGTGCCGACTCTGCAAGCGGCGACAGAAAAGTGGATATTTATACCACGATAAAGCAAGACATTCCTGTAGAGGCAACAAGGAAGTACAAGACAGGCAGAATTTACGTGCATGCCGATTATATGACGGGTAGCGCACAATACCCTGGAAAACGTGACACCTTGCAACCGGCAAGGGGTGTTTACTACACTGATGCCGCAAATCAGTTTGAGGTGCGTACCATATTGCGTGCAATTTCATTCAGGCCTGACAGTTTATATGACATCAGAGATCATGAGCGCACACTGAATCATTTGATGAGTTTGGGTGTGTTTCGGTTCGTGAACCTTCGTTTTTCCCCACGCACGGTCAATGAAAAGAATTTGCTGGATATCAGAATTCTGCTTACACCCCACGAACGAAGATCGATCGTTGCAGAGTTGAGTGGTGTAACCAAATCGAACCATTTTACCGGACCAGGGTTCAGTACCGTTTTAATAAACCACAACCTGTTGCAGGGGGCTGAATCTTTTCAGGTCAGTCTTAGCGGGGCCTATGAGACATTGTTTGGCCGGCAGCGGACCGCATCATCTGCCGAATTCGGGTTGGATGCATCGCTTTCAATACCCAGGTTCGTGTTGCCGGCAGAATGGAAAGAGAGTCCGAAAGTCCTTGCCCCAAAAACAAACATATCTTTGGGGATAAACCATCTTAGCCGAACGGATGCTTTTCGTCTCACGACCCTGCAGGCTCAATATGGTTATAGCTGGAACCGCGACATGGCAACGCAATGGAGGATATCCCCTCTGGTATTCAGCCTGTTCGTTCTTGGCGATGTCGATGAAGACCTGGAAGGCGTTTTTGTTGGCGGAAACCTGCTCAGAAAGGGATTGTTTGAACAGTTCATCATTGGCGGTCATTACAGGTATACCTATAACTCCCGGTTGAAGAGGCAGGGCGACCATGATTGGTTTTTACAACTCAACCTTGACTTGTCAGGAAACCTGGCCTATCTGCTGATGGACAATATTCCTGGCGGTTCACCCGGAGCGGATGGCAAACATACATTGTTCAACCAGGGATTTGCGCAGTATGCACGCACAGACATTGACCTGCGTTACTACAGGCAGCTGGGAACAGGGCGGAGGCTGGCCACCAGGATATTTATGGGGACGGGTATCCCTTATGGCAATTCAGACATGTTGCCTTATGTGAAGCAATATGTTATCGGCGGATCAAACAGCATACGTGCGTTCCATCCGCGATCACTCGGACCGGGAAGTTATTCGCGGACAGAAGAGGAGAGGGGTGAATACAACATTTTCCGAACAGGCGAAATGAAACTTGAGGCAAATATTGAATATCGCTTTGACATTACCAACCTGTTAAAAGGGGCTTTGTTCGTTGATGCAGGAAACATCTGGCGTTTGCGTGAAGATGAAGAAGTACCCGGCGGGATGTTTGCCACAGATCGTTTCTTCCGGGAGATCGCGTTGGGTGCGGGTACCGGTTTGCGCGTTGATGCAGGCTTTTTTATACTTCGTTTCGACTTTGCTGTCCCCATAGCAGACCCCGCCACCGGCGATAACGGTTATTTCGGACCGGTACGTTTGTTTGATCGCCAGTGGCGGCGCGACAACCTGGTATTCAATCTTGGCATCGGCTACCCTTTCTGACAGCCTACTCTATTTCCACTTCAATCCATCCCGATCTGTCGGGTGGTTCAGGTACAGGCCATTCGGCCGGCGGATCTTCCTCAAGCTTTTGAAGCAGGATCTCCACCGCTTTTTCAAGTGACGGGTCTTCACCCCTGACGAGCTTGTGTGGCTTATCAACCACTTCGATATCAGGATATACGCCTATCCCTTCAATGATCCATTCACCTTCTTCATTATAAATGCCAAATCGTGGTACACCGATATAGCCCCCGTCTTTTAACCTTGCATTGGCGGTCATGCCCACAAGGCCACCCCAGGTTCGTGTGCCGATGATGGTGCCAAGCCCCTTCTGACGGAAGAAATACGGGAAGGCATCACCACCCGAAGAGCTGAACTGATTGATAAGCATCGCTTTGGGACCATCGTGGGCAACGCCAGGCGTACGCATCGGGTATTCTAGTCCGGCGCGATACCATTTTGCGTGGGTCTCCCTGCTGAGTATCTCTACCATTCGGTCAGGAATGAATCCGCCACCGTTGAAGCGTTCATCAATGATCAGCGCATCCTTATGATGGTAGGCATACATCCCTTTGAAAAGCTCCCTGTTTCCATCAAATGAGGTGTTTGGGACATAGATGTAACCAATGCGGCCATCCGACAGTTCATCTACCATTGCGCGGCGGGAATTTACCCAATCGAGATGCCGTAATGCCACTTCGCTTGAAACAGGCTTAATGGTATAGGTGCGTGCCCCCTGCATGTCGGGTCTGATGTTCACAGTAATGCGGGTCGGTTTGTCAACACGTCCCTCAAGGGCCTTGTATGGGTTCATATCTGCCGTAATATCCTCCCCTTCAATACGTATCAGGTATTCCCCTTCACGGATGTCAATACCCTGCATGGTTAAAGGTGAACGAAGGTCATCATTCCAGTTTTGTCCCTCAAATATTTTGGTAATGACATACCTGTTGCTCCCGGGATCTGCTTCCAGCTCTGCGCCCAGCAACCCTGTCTCTATCCGTTCAACACGTTCAAAATCACCATAATCAACATATGCATGTCCGGTATTGGTCTCGGCAATGATCTCACCAAACATATAATCCAGGTCAAAACGGTGGTTCAGGTAAGGCAAAAGTGCCGCATACCTGTCATAAAACCCGTCCCAGTCGATGCCATGCAGGTTTTCCACGTAGAAGAAATCCCTGTATATACGCCATCCGTCAAGGAAGATCTGCTCCCATTCCCTTTTGGGCTTGATGCGCATGGTCATTCCGTCCAAATCGAGCAAGCCATCACCCGCTGTACGTCCCGGTGCAAGTGTTTCAACACCATAGTCACCACGGTACGCATACAGGAACTTGCTTTCATCGGCTGAGACAATACCGGTTCTGATCCCATCCATGATTGACTGGTCCGTCTGTTCACTCAGCACATATCTCCGCATCCCCCTGTTGTTAAAGTACACCAGTCCGTCACTCACCGCCTGCAACCCCCAGTAGCTTCCCGCAGGTAACGGAAATGCCACAATGCGCCGGTCAGCACCTTCGCGGGTGATCCTGACAAATACTTCATCTTCTTCAGCCGGGTCACTCTGGTCATTGTTCTCCCCGGCCGGTTCGGTCGTCTCTCCGGGCTCAAAGAGCCTGGGACTGTCATTGGTAAGGTGGAGTGCATAAATCCTGGTCGCTTCGTTATAGAGGTAGTTAAACTCAAAACTGGAAAAGCTCAGGTTGAAATCACGGTTGGAAGTAAAGAAGATGTATTCGCCGCACTTGCTGAATACAGGATTGCCTTCACTATACCTGTCGCTGGTGAGCTGAAAGGCATTTTGGGATTCAATATTGTACACCCAGATTGCCGACAGGCCGTTTCTGCTGCTTTTTGTGTAAGTGATCCACCGGTTATCCGGAGAAAAGTCATATTGCCTGATCTCTTCTGCGGTGGGCCTGTCAATAACGCTTATCTGCCCTGTTCCGGTATCAAACAATTGCAGTTTCATGCTGCGGTCAAAGAATGCCAGGTACCGGCTATCGTGCGACCATTCAGGCTGGTACTTCCAGCCCCTGCTGTTGAAGGTAACCTGCCGGGGTTCGGCATCCAGGTCGTTTTCCAGCAGGTACAACTCATACTCCCCCGTGCTGTCGTCATAATACGCAATCCACCGGCCGTCGGGCGACCATTGAGGATATACCGCCCTTACGCCCTGACTCAGTGTAAGGTTATGGGTGGTTCCTTCCCCGGCGGGGACAGAGAAGATGTCTCCGCGGGCATCGAACAATACCCTGTTTCCACCGGGCGATATTGCCATGCTGTGAATGTTGTCTTTTACATTCTTCTGATAGGGCATCGTGTTGGCAAAGTCATACCGGATGTTCACCACCACCCTTTCGAGTTCTTCGGTGTTCAGATCAAGGCGGTATATGTAACCCCCGCTTTCATATACCAGCTGTCCGCCACTGCCGCTTGGCCACATCACATCAAAGTCATCGTGAAAGGTCAGCTGTTGTACCTCTTCTGTGTTGGTGTCGTAGCTGTGAATGTTCAGCCATTTGTCGCGGTCAGAGGCAAAATAGATCTTGTCGCCATACCATACAGGTATGTGATCGGTGCCCTTGAAGTCGGTGATCTCCCACGATGTATCCTCCGTAAAATCATAGATCCACAGGTTGGAGGCGCGACCGCCCTTATACCGTTTCCATGTCCGGAATTCCCTGTCAACATAAGCAAAGACCATCTGGTCGCCATCGGGCGACAACACCCCAAATCCGCCATGGGGAATGGGTAATGGTGTTTCCATCCCACCATCTGTGGAGACAAGGAAATATTTTCCCATCCTATCTCCATAAGGGGTTCTGTTGCTTCGAAACAGTACCTTGCGGCTGTCGGGGGTCCACCCAAGCACAACATTGTCGAATCCCCCCCGCGGAGGCATGGGGCCAACATCATTGTAATAGGTAAGCTGACGTGGCGTTCCCCCTTCAGAAGGCATCACATACACCTGCCGGGTACCGCTATACTCGGCCGAAAAGGCAATCCACCGGCCATCAGGAGAAAGCCTGGGAAAAAGCTCCAGTCCGTTATGGGATGTAAGCTGACGGGCATCGCCACCACGGGCATCTACGGTCCATATGTTGCCAGCGTAAACAAATACGATCTGGTCGCCGCTGATGTCTGGATAGCGCAACAGCCGGGCATCTTCTATGGCAAAAAGTCCCGAAGTGACCAGTAAATGAGATAATCCAATGGTGATCTTTAAAAGAATATGTTTCATGGTTCTGTGTTTTTTTATGATCCGGCAAGGAGCCGGGATTGTTTTATGGTTGGTTCTTGTTATGGCTTTTCAACCTGGATTAAAAGCACGAATAATGCAGTCAGGGGATATGATCACTGGCATTATTGTTTGTATATGATTGCGTTGATGCTCATTCCTGCCCCCACAGAGGCGAAAAGCAACAGGTCGCCACTGGAAATGCGATGCGGGTCAAGCTGTTGTTTCATGATCATATCATATAGTGTCGGAATGGTCGCAACGGAGCTGTTGCCCAGCTCGCCAATGTTCATGGGCATCACCTCTTCCATGTCGGGACGAATACCAAAGAGCCGGTAAAATCGCTTAACAATGCCTGCATCCATTTTCTCGTTGGCCTGGTGCAACAAGACTTTTTTGATGTCACGCACATCAACGCCCGATTTTTCCACTGCTGCCTTCATGGCGGCGGGCACCTGTGATATGGCGTACTCATACACCTTCCTGCCATCCATCTTGATATACCTGATGCTGGGGTCACTTTCAGGATGGTTGGATTTGCCAAAATAGAGATAGGAGACCTCTTCTTCTGAGTGGTTTACAACCGCATGCGACAGAATTCCCTTTTTCTCAGTGTCTTCAATGCCTTCCACTATTGTTGCACCGGCGCCATCGGAAAATATCATGGTGTCTCTGTCGTATTTATCAACAACACGTGATAATGTTTCGGCACCGATCACCAGACAACATTTTGCCATGTTTGTCCTGATGAAGGCATCTGCTTGTATGACACCCTGCAGCCAGCCCGGACATCCAAAGATTATATCATAAGGAATGCAGGCCGGGTTTTTTATGTTCAGACTATGCTTCACGCGCGACGCAATCGAAGGAAGCATATCGGTTTGTGTCGTCCCCTGTATCACATCTCCAAAGTTATGCGACACGATGATCTGATCAATGATCTCCGGATCGATCCCGGCCGATTCGATCGCACGCTCTGCAGCGATGGCTGCTATATGTGAAGTGGTCTGCTCCTCTTCAACCCAGCGACGTTCGGCAATTCCCGTAATATCGCGAAATTTGCTGACCACCTCGTCTCCCGGACTCTCAATACGCAAATGGTCTTTGTCAAAGAAGGTCTGTTTTGTAAACTGACTGTTCTGAATGCGTTTTGATGGAATATAACTCCCGGTCCCGGTGATCATTGTGTTCAAATACTTCATCAAATCATGGTTTTAAAGATAAACAACCTAAATATTTGCCTGTAAAAAACCCGAAAATTACATTTTTTTTTTCAGTTGGAGGATTTTTTTTTTAATGCTTTTTCCCCCTTCTACGCGTGTTTCGGTGAACGGATAAAATAATGTACCTTTGTATTGGTTATAAAATTAGTGATTATATTTTGCATCTGCAACGAATGCCGGTTCCGGACGTACTGTGGTATCCGGGTCCGGTATTGACCGGTTATGCCGACAGGACAGCTATGAATTTTTTGTTTTACGTGTAGTATGAATTTTTTGTTTCCTGGTTTTCTATTTGCACTGTTTGCAATCAGTATACCGGTGGTCATCCATCTTTTCCGGTTCAGGCGCTTCAAAACGGTGTACTTTCCAAACATTACTTTTCTCAGTCAGTTGAGTGAAGTATCTGATAAGGAATCGCGACTGAAGCATCTGCTGGTGCTTATTGCCCGTATACTCACCATCATATGCCTGGTAATGGCTTTTTCCCGGCCGTATATCCCTTCCGGTGAGGATGCTGTTCGTCCGGAAGGCAATACGGTCGGTGTGTATATTGATAACTCATTCAGCATGGAAGCATTATCCGGACAAGGCCCCTTGCTGGACCTGGCCAGGACACGTGCCCTTGAAATTGCCGGTGTCTATGGACCGGGAGACCGGTTTTTGTTGCTGACCAACGACTTTGAAGGCAGGCATCAGCGTTTTGTGAGTCGCGAAGAGTTTATCGATATGGTTCACCAGGTTGAACCTTCGCCACAGATAAGATCCATTGCTGAAGTGATGACACGAAAGGAAGATCTTTTTGCTGACCGCGGCGAAGACAATGCACGCGCCTACTATATCAGCGATTTTCAGAAAAGTACCATCGGACTTGAAGAGCTTGACTTTGAGCCCGTTCCGCCGGCATACCTTATCCCATTGCAGGCCCGGCAAACAGATAACGTGTTTATAGACTCAATATGGTTCGATTCACCGGTGGTGCTTCGTGATCAGCCGGTCACCATGGGAGTCAGGGTTCGCAATGACGGGGTGCAAAGAATAGAAAATCAGCCATTAAGGCTTTTTTCAGGCGCACAGCAACGTGCGGTTGTTTCCTACAGTCTTGATCCTGGGGGCGAAGAGACGCTTGAGCTCAACTGGTCGGCCGGATCACAAGGCGTGCAGCAGGCATATGTGCAATTAACCGATTACCCGGTCAGCTTTGATGATACATTTTATTTCACCTACCGTGTAACTTCGGAGATCCCGGTGCTCAGCATCGAGGGAGACGGACGCAACCCATTTACAGAAGCATTGTTCGGATCTCACGACCTGTTCAGCTACCGGACCATGCCTGGATTTTCGATCGATTACTCTGCCTTTGCAGCATATAACCTGATCATCCTGGATGCGCCAGACCGGATATCTGCCGGACTGGAGATGGAGTTGCACCGGTTTACGGAGGCAGGGGGAAGCCTGGTGATCTTTCCCGGCAAAAATCCGCACCTCCCTTCATACAACTCTTTTTTACAGGCGGCCGGGATTGACACCTATTCACATATTGATACGACGGCAATGCGTGTTGGCTCGTTGAATGAGATGCATGTTTTGTTCGACGGTGTGTTTGAGCATATTCCTGAGAACATTGATCTGCCGCGGACATCAAAGTATATTGCAATAAGCCGCACAACAGGCTCAATGGGCGAGGACCTGATGACAATGCAGAATGGGTTGCCTTTTTTCTCTTCATATCCGTCAGGAGCGGGCAGGATCTTCCTTTCAGCTGTCCCGCTGGATGATCGTTTCAGTAACTTCCAGCGACACTCCCTGTTTGTTCCCATCATGGCGAATATTGCATTGCAAAGTGGTTACGTGCAGCCATTGTACCACATAACCGGCGATGACAAACCCGCAGTGGTGACAGATGGTCACAGGCAGGCCGACATGCTCTATTCGATCCGGAGAGATGGGTTTGAGGTAATACCAGAGCAACGACGGTCAGGAAACCAATTGCAGCTGTTCTTTCATGACCAGGTGCAGGAGGCAGGAAACTATGGACTCTATGCGGGTAATGAGCAGGTTGGCGGACTCTCATTTAATTATGACCGGCGTGAATCATTACTCGAAGCATACGAATCAGGTGCGATTGAAGATATGATGGCCGACAGGCAGCTCACGTCTGTCAGGATATTAGATGCCGGCGACAAACCATTGGACCAGGTTTTGCACGAAATGGGACCGGGCAGTCAGTTATGGCGCTTGTTTCTCTTGCTTGCTTTACTTTTTCTACTGATCGAGGTGCTGATACTTCGTTTCTGGAAGTAAATTGTTTGTTGCATAGATCACTTACTTTACTTGTATAAATAAATTTCAGGATGTCTGAAGAACATATCAACGAAGAATACACAGACCATGAGGATGCCTCCGGCACCAGCACTGATCCGCAATTTGTGCCGGGCGACTGGACAAAGGTTGCACGGTTATCAGGGATGTACAAGGACTGGTTTCTTGACTATGCCTCCTATGTGATCCTGGAGCGTGCGGTTCCTGAGGTGCAGGACGGTCTGAAACCCGTACAGCGAAGAATACTCCATGCCATGAAAGAGCTCGATGATGGCCGTTACAATAAGGTGGCCAATATCATCGGGCATACAATGAAGTACCACCCTCACGGTGATGCGTCCATTGGGGATGCACTGGTACAGCTCGGACAGAAAGACCTGCTGATAGATACACAGGGCAACTGGGGGAACATCCTTACCGGCGACAGTTCGGCGGCACCAAGATACATAGAAGCACGGCCGTCGAAATTCGCACTCGAAGTGTTGTACAACCCAAAAACCACGGAATGGAAAACCAGTTACGACGGACGAAATAAAGAACCCCTGAGCCTTCCCGTAAAATTTCCATTATTGCTGGCGCAGGGTGTTGAAGGCATTGCCGTGGGACTGGCTTCCAAAATATTGCCCCATAACTTTAATGAACTGGTCGATGCTTCAATTGCATACCTTAATGGTAAGGAACCGGATATTATTCCTGACTTTCAATCGGGCGGATACGCAGACTTCTCAAAATACAACAGTGGCCTGAGGGGTGGAAAAGTAAGGGTCAGGGCCAAAATAAACATCCAGGATAAAAAAACACTGGTCATCAATGAAATACCTTATGGTACGACAACAGGGAGCTTGATGGACAGTGTCGTTGCTGCAAACGATAAGGGGAAGATCAAGATCAGGAAAATAGAAGACAATACCGCTGAGCGTGTGGAGATTGTTATTCACCTGGCACAGGGCATATCACCCGACCAGGCCATCGATGCCCTCTACCTGTTTACCGACTGTGAGATAAGCATATCACCAAACTGCTGTGTGATTGAACAGGGTAAACCCCGATTTCTTAGTGTGAACGAGGTGTTGAAAATTTCGGCCGGCCATACGGTGGCACTGCTGAAAAAAGAACTGGAGATTGAGCGGAATGAGTTGATGGAACAACTGTTCTATGCCAGCCTGGAAAAGATATTCATTGAAAACCGGATATACCGGAAGATCGAACAGTGTGAAACCTGGGAGTCTGTGATCAAAACCATCGAAAAAGGCCTGGAACCCTATAAAGATCAGTTTTACCGTGAAATCACCGAAAAGGACATCATTCACCTGACCGATATTAAGATCAAACGAATATCAAAATACGATGCCTTCAAGGCAGATAAGGAGATCACGGTACTCCGGGAACGGCTGGAGAAGGCAAAATACCACCTGGAAAACCTGGTGCAGTATGCCATCGATTATTTTGAATCGATCAGGAGGCGTTTTGGCAAAGGGAGGGAACGCAAAACGGAGGTGCGTTTCTTTGATAGCATAGATGCATCAAAGGTTGCAGTTGCCAATGAAAAATTGTATGTCAGCCGGTCGGAAGGCTTTGCAGGTACTTCCCTGAAAAAGGATGAGTTTGTATGTGAATGTTCAGACCTTGATGACATCATAGTGTTCAGGGAGGATGGCAGTTACATGGTTACAAAGGTGACGGAGAAATCGTTTGTCGGTAAGAGCATCATCCATATCGGTGTGTTTGAACGCAACGATGAGCGAACCATTTACAATGTGATCTATCGCGATGGTCCGGGTGGCGCTGCCTATATGAAGCGTTTTCCCGTTAAGGGTGTGACCCGCGATAAGGAGTATGACCTGACAAAAGGGACAGAAGGAAGCAAGGTGTTGTACTTTACCTCAAATCCCAACGGAGAGGCTGAAGTAGTGACCGTTTACCTGCGTCACAAACCAAGATTGAAGAAGACTGTTTTTGAAATGGATTTCAGTGAACTTGCCATCAAGGGGAGGGGTGCCTCCGGGAATATAATGACCAGGCATGCGGTCAGGCGTATTTCGCTCAAAGATGAAGGGGTGTCAACACTGGGTGCGATGGGCGTCTGGTTTGATGATACGGTGTTGCGGCTCAACTCCGACAAACGCGGAAAATACCTTGGCGACTTCAAAGGGGATGAGAAGATCCTGGCCGTATACAGTGTCGGGAATTACCGGGTCATGAACTTTGACCTTTCCAACCATTTTGACGAGAACCCGCTTATAATCAAGAAATTTAATGAGCAGACGGTCATCACCGCCGTGTTCTTTGATGCCGCACAGGGTTATCATTATATCAAACGTTTTCATCCTGAAGTAAATGACAAGGTTACCGGATTTATTGGTGATGATCCAGGGAATGAACTGCTGTTGGTCACCACCGACACTTATCCCAGGTTGAAGGTGTTTTTTCCCGAATCACAAAGGAGACAAAAGACAGAAGAAGAGATCGATGTGGCTGAGTTCATTGCTGTGAAAAGTTTCCGGGCACGGGGAAAACGTCTGGCAAATACCGAAATTCAGTCGGTGGATCTGCTTGAACCCCTGATGCCTGAACCGGAAGACGTGGTGCCTGAACCGGTTGTTGATGATCAGGAACCACAGGAAGAAAAAGATGTCAGGGATAAAGAAGGTGGGGAACACGGACCCGATATTAAGTACAGACAAATACGCCTGGATCTTGATATTTAACGTCAGCCGTCAGTCCGCCATCTCAATGATCTTCAGGATGACCAGTGTCGCTTTTTCCATGCTTTCAAGTGGTATGAACTCATATGGCCCATGATAATTATGGCCGCCACAGAAAATATTCGGACAGGGTAGTCCCACGGCTGACAGTCGCGCTCCATCCGTACCGCCGCGGATGGGTCTGATCAGCGGATGTATACCCAGCGACTCCATTGCCTTTTTTGCCCGTTCAACGATGTGTATCACCGGGTATATCTTGCTGTCCATGTTATAGTACTGGTCTTTTATTTCCAATACGATCTTTCCGTTTCCGATCTCCTGGTTTAGCAAGCCGGCAATGTGCCGCAGGTGCGCTTTCTTCTGTTCGAAAAGCTTGAGATTGTGATCACGGATGATGTACTGCATGGTTGCTTTTTCAACATTGCCCTGAAAAGAGATGAGGTGATAAAACCCTTCATATCCTGATGTGTTTTCGGGACGATCGGCTGCGGGCAGCATCGAATTTAGCTGCATGCCCGTCAGACAGGCATTGACCATTTTTCCCCTGGCTTCACCCGGATGGATGTTCACCCCACTGATGGTAATTTTTGCGTGTGCTGCATTGAAATTCTCATACTGCAGCTCACCCAGCTCCCCTCCATCAATAGTATAGGCATAATCGGCACCAAATTTTTCCACATCAAAATGATCTGCTCCCTTGCCGATCTCTTCATCGGGTGTGAACGCAATTTTAATGGTGGGACGGCGAATTGAAGGATTATCCGTCAGTATGTGCAGCGCAGTCATGATCTCTGCAATGCCGGCCTTGTTATCAGCACCAAGTAATGAGGTACCATCGGTAGTGATCAGCGTTTGCCCCCTGTATTTTTGCAACTCGGGAAAGTCTTTTACCCGCATTACCATTCCCTTCCCGCGGTTCAGTATTATGTCCTTCCCGTCATAATCCTCATGAATTTGGGGGTGGATGTTTTTTCCACTCATATCCGGACTGGTGTCGAGATGAGCGATAAACCCCATTACCGGCATTTCTTTTTCCGTATTGGCAGGCAATGTGGCCATCACATAGGAATGGTCATCAACCGAGACACCGGTTAACCCAAGCTTTTTTAATTCCTTTGCCAGCATCCTGGCCAGGATGAACTGTGACCGCGTACTCGGTGATGTGATTGATTGCGGATCACTTTGTGTATCGATGGCAATATACCGGAGGAAATTGTTCAGCAGCGTCTTTTTTATTGAACTTTTTTCTGCCTGCTGAATAATTTTTTGAACTGAATGGTGATCTGTCATGGGGCCTGTTTCGTCATCGTATCTGTGCCTGTGTAATAAGATTGATGGTTCACAAAGGTACATGATATTATAACTTACTTTTTTGTCTTGATACAAAAAAGATCAAGGTTCACCGGACAGGGCCGTTAGAAGAAGGGACATAATTTGGGCGTGCTTTCGAATAAAAAAATTTTATGTACATTTGGTTATGGAAGAATAATTTTTTCGGTTTTTTTTATTGCACCGTGAAGTCCGGGTGTTCAGAACACGGATCGTCCGGTGGACTCGCCGGTGCTTGTACAGCAAAATAATATTCAATTATGTGTTTTTTAAAGCCACAGATCATCTTACTGTTTTTTATCATTCCCTTATCCGTTTTCTCCCAGCGCATCCATACGACTCCGGATAAAGAACTGCATTATGATGCAGTTGTTCCCGGCGGACAAACTGGTAAGGAAAAATGGATCATTCCTGACTGGGTCACCTTATATCCCGGCAACTGGGAAAATGCTGATGAGTTCAGGTTATACCGGACACAGGCTGAAGGATATGTCATTGGTACCAACGAATATGAAGACCTTTCCAAGGCGCAGCAGTTTGCCGTTGAAG
>PWKN01000001.1 GCA_003559735.1 Bacteroidales bacterium
CGCTGATCAACAAAGAACCCTGTTTTCTGTCCGTGTTCAATGTCGATCAGGAACTTCAGGTTGTTCTCCTGCACCTCCACCCGTTCAGCACCTCCGGTTATAAAACCTTTTGGTGAATTGTTCTGCCAGAAAGCTGCAGGCAGTGTTTCACGGCTTTTGTCAAAGATGCTTTCCAGTTGGTCACCGTATGTTTTTTTTAATGCGACTGCGATTTCGTCGATGTAGCGGTACAAACCTGTTGCATGGATCTGGATGACCAGGTGTCTGTCGTAATGGTCAATGATCAGGCCAGGCAGATGATCCCCCTCGCCATTCACCAGCCGGTAGACATTGGTTTGCGGATTATCCGTCAGTCCGGCCAGCTGACGAAGCTTCCAGGCGGCATGGATCTTTTTTTCCCAGAAATCTGCACCAAACTCTGGCGGACGGTCTGGTGCGAAAGCGAGCAGGCGCAACGCAATGGCAGCATCCTGGTATATGCCGCAACCCAGGTATTCGTCTTTGTTGGAGAAGACCTCTGCAGTGCAGCCATCCCACGCCTGTCCCTCCATCTTCTTTATCGCCCCGCTAAAAACCCAGGGATGATAGCGACGCACAGCGTCATCTTTTCCTGAACGGAGTATGATCTTTAAGTCCTTTTTCACGGCATCCAGGGTCAATTGTTACAATTCCCCGCAAAATTAATAAAATGTTGTCACCGTGACTCCATTTTGGATTTTTCGTGATGGGATCCTGACCGGTGGGATATGCCAGGGGAGGCGATGTCAGACTGGCATCCGGGGGAGAGAAAACAAGCATAACGCAGAAACCGGACATTAGAGACAGACACTACTTAATGTCAACCGCCAGCATGTACTTATCTTCAAGAAACAACTCCAGTTTGTCACCGGCAGTTACCTGGCCTACACCAGCGGGTGTTCCGGTAAACAGGTAATCACCAATCTTCAGTGTTACATATTTTGATATATGTGCTATGAGCCGGTCAAATCCGTTGACCATCTCTGAAGACCTTCCCTGCTGTACAGTGTTGCTGTTTAATGTGAGGGAGAAAAGGATATCATCCGGGTCGCGCAATTCGTTGAGTGGCACAAACGGACTTACGGCTGCCGACCCATCAAAAGCCTTTGCAATTTCCCACGGCTGCCCTTTGCTGATACACTCCTGCTGAAGATCACGTGCGGTAAAATCGATGCCCACGGCTACAGCATTGTAGTAATTCCGGGCAAAGCGTGGTTGAATATTTTTTCCCAGTCTGCAGATCCTGAGAACAAGCTCGGCCTCATAGTGGATGTTTTCCGAGAAGTCGGGACAAAAAAAAGGGAGGTCTGCCCTGATCAGTGCTGTTTCCGGTTTCATGAAAAACAATGGCTGCGCAGGAACCTGTTGCCGCATCTCCTCCGCATGTTTCCGGTAATTCCTTCCAATACAGATGATCTTCATGATGATAAATTTCTGTCGAAAAAGTTAAGTGTCCTGATCAGAATGTCCGCGTTCAGGGTTTGCACAGCATAACGCAGATGCCGGATATTATGGACAGACACTGAATTAAAGGTCTTTGATGATCTTGTTGCCCTTGTCAAATCCCCTGAGTATGACAGATTGTATCACGTTTTTTGTTGAGAGGGGGAAATCGGCTTTCATCATCCAGTCAAAATACTGGGGCTCTTTTTTAAAGACATCTTCCACAAGCCTGTTCTTGTGCTTACCGAACTTAAATATCTCTTTCCCATCCTTATTGTAGCCAATATGGCCCACAAGGTCAGCATTGTTCTGGTTGTAGGAAAATTCATACAGGGACTGAATGTCATTTTTTATGGGCTGGGTTATATTGCCTTCATGATCTTCATACGGCACCTCCTGGTATCTTTCCAGCTGTGCCAGCAGTATCTCATATGTGGCTCTGGTATCGGCCTCTGCTTCGTGGGCATCAGTCAGATCCTTTCCGCAGTAGAATTTATAGGCAGCTTTTAGTGTGCGGGGTTCCATCTTATGGAAAATGTTTTGTACGTCAACCAGCCGGCGCTTTTTTACATCGAATTGAATGCCGCAACGAAGGAATTCTTCAATAAGCATGGGAATATCGAACTTATTGGAATTGTAGCCTGCCAGATCACATTGATGAAAAAATTGTTCGAGGGTCTGCGCCAGCTGTGCAAAAGTTGGTGCGCCGGCAACGTCTTCATCACGGATGCCATGGATGGCCGTAGCCTCAGGAGATATTGGGATGGTTGGATTGATGCGCCTTGTGAGTGAATCCGTTTGTTTGTCGGGCATCACTTTATAAATGCTGATCTCGACGATACGGTCTTTTACGACATTGGTGCCTGTGGTTTCCAGATCGAAAAATGCGATGGGACGGGTAAGTTCTAACTGCATCGAATTGTTGTTTGGTTGGTGTTGGTTTACTGTTGCTGTTTTGCAGGATGATCGCAGCGCCTTCGGTTCGGTGGTGCTGCTGTTAACCGGCATGGCGGTTGATGGCAGTGAACGTCAGGACGTAGCTGTTAATTTGCGAAGGTACGATAAATCTTCAAGGGTTGTGCGGAAAAAGTACCCAAAAACTGACAATAACGATGCCGGACGGTACCCTGATCATTATCAAACGGAAAAACCTGATTTAAATGCGCTGGGTCGCGTCAAAGTTTTCAAGGTATTCGGCAACCCGCTGCATAAACAGTCCTCCCAGCGCCCCATCAACGATCCTGTGATCACAAGCCAGCGACAGGTCCATCCGGTGTCTGATGGCAATATGGTCTCCGTCGGCTGTTTCAATGACAACAGGTTTCTTCTGTATGAGTCCCACACCAAGTATGCCCACCTGCGGCTGGTTGATGATGGGGGTTCCCATTGTGGCACCAACCGTTCCAAAGTTGGTTAGGGTGAAGGTCCCCCCTTGTATCTCATCGGGTTTGAGCTTGTTGTTCCTTGCCCTGCCGGCCAGGTCATTGACCTCCTTTGTAAGACCCAGCAGATTCTTGTGGTCGGCATTTTTTATGACAGGTACGATCAGGTTTCCGTCGGGAAGTGCGACAGCCATCCCCACGTTTATATTGCCCCGCCTGATGATCTTATGTCCGTCCAGCGAAACGTTCATCATCGGGTAATCACGTAAAGCCCTGGCGATGGCCTCAATAAATACCGGTGTATATGTCAGTTTTTCCCCTTCTCTTTCAAGCAGGATGCCTTTTTGCTTTTCGCGCCACTGAACGATTCTTTGCATGTCGACTTCCCTGAACAATGTAATATGCACAGAGGTGTCTTCCGATAACACCATATGATCAGCGATCAGTTTTCGCATACGGTCCATCTCAATCACTTCATCTTTATTTCCCACCGGTATTGCGGGTGCTGCTGACCTGGATGCCGCCGGGACTCTGCCGGATTCTGCAGGGGTTACCTCACCTGGTTTGTCTGCCGGTCTTTTCTTGCGCTCACTGATGTAAGACAGCAGGTCATCCTTTGTCAGGCGATTGTTCTTGCCTGATCCGGGGATGGCCTCCAACTCTTCCGCTGATACCCCTTCTTTCTGTGCAATGTTCCTTACAAGGGGAGAATAGAAACGACCGCTGTCTGACCTTTGCCCTTTATCACTTGCCGTTTGATCTGAAGTGGCAGGTCCGGGCTGAATGGCTTCGCCCGAAGATGCCTCTGATGCTGAGTCTTTATCCACACCGGCGGTCTGTGACGATGCCTCTTCGTCTGGTATTTCTTCAGCCACTTCATCTCCATTGTCCATTTCAATAAGTGCAATAACGGTATCAACATCTACCGTGTCGCCTTCATTGAACAATTGCTTTTTCAATATGCCCTCTACCGGACTGGGGATCTCTGAGTCAACTTTGTCGGTTGCCAGCTCGAGAACAGGATCGTCCAGTTCGATCCGGTCGCCTGCACCCTTAAGCCATTTTGTTATGGTTGCTTCTGTTATGCTTTCTCCCAACTTGGGCATCTTTAATTCAAAGGTTGCCATATGCTCTGTTTTTTTATAGTGTATTCCTTGCGTACTATATCATCAAACAAAAAACCATCTAAAAGGTTTGACGGGAGCGCGTTGAATTTCATGGCGTGTTGCCGGGGTGTTTGCCCAACATGCGAAAGGCATTCACACAAATACGAAGATCATTCTCCACTTTATAATCCTTGGCATACAAGTTATTGAGGTTGTTCATCGTGTCATTTTGCAGGTCAATGGTCGAAATAGCGTCACCAGGACGTAAAACGCCCTTTTTTAATGGGGGGAGTTTGCTTTTCCTGGCAGTATGATGGTATCCCACCCATGATAACTGTCCGGCAAAAACCCGCACAAGGTTTCCCAGAAACCCCCACCTGTACTTTTGTATAATCAGTTGAAAAGGGAGCGTTACGAGGAGCAGCACGCTTAGCGACAGATCAAACAGCCGTTTGTTGCGTTTGTTCGATGGCAGGTTTACAGCATTGATATTGACCGTGAACAGGTCACCGAACGTGTCGATGCTGTTGCTGCCTATGATGTACAGACTTTCGGGCGGAGCGATCTTGAACAATACCTGTTTGCTCTGGAGGTCTGACATGTGGTCAATGATTTTTTGCGACGACATGTTTTCAGCGCAGAAGATCACTTCATTGATCCGGTATATATCAATAATTTCGTTGATTTGCCTGATGGTGCCAAGATAACCCTCTTCATCAGGCTTTTCTCCTTCCAGGGAAACCAGTCCGATAAACGAGGTGTTGCCACTTTGTCTGAGCATATTCAGTATACGTCCCGCTTCTTTTCCGTCGCCGGCGATCAGGACGCGTTTGTTGACCGGGGCGCTCAGATGGAGGCTTTTGTATTTAAAAAGGGTGTGAAGGGTCCGCGTGAGCATCATCGAAAACAACGCCCACATGCTACCCAGCAGGATCAGCGCCCTGGAAAACCTTAAGTGTATGGGCAACAGGGCATAGATCACAAGGATGGCAACAGTGCCGAAGCCGACCCCGCGAACAATACGGAAGAGCCTGTGCGGACGGTCATATCCGCCATTGATGTATACTGATGATAACCAAAAGAATATATATGCCGGGACAATAAAATGCATGTATTCGGGAGGGTAATAGGCCGATTCAACTGCAAAAACCTGGTGTCCCCAATAATTTTTTAAATAATAGAAACCGCCGTAGATTAAGATGGCATCTGTTACAGGCCAGAAGATCCGTTGGATGAAGCGCGACAGGATTGCGATCATGGCACGAAAATATACGGCCATGTTGATCAGCAGTGAAAAGATCCTGGCGTTCTTATGGGAAAAGTGCTTGCGGGCAAATATGATCATTGCATTGTAAAAGACCAGCACATAGTTAACGCTGCTCTTCCTGGTACTTTCTCCTTTGTAATGAATAATCCTTGTTCCGGGGTAGTAATAGTTTTTGTATCCTGCCTTGGTAATTCGATGCGACAGGTCAACATCCTCTCCATACATAAAAAATGATTCATCAAGCAAACCGGTTTTTTCAAGTGCTTCTTTCCTGATAAGCATGAACGCACCCGATAATACATCCACAACGTGGCATTTGTCCTTATCCAGGTATCCGAGGTGGTATTTGCTGAACAACCTCGATTTTGGAAACAGTGCCGAGAGTCCGAAAATCTTACAAAAAGCCACGCCTGGAGTAGGGAGTCCGCGTTTTGACTCAGGCAAAAACCGTCCTTGTCCGTCGAGCATCTTTACCCCCAATGCGCCTGCATCTGGATGAGACTCCATGAAACCGGTCACTGCCGGCAATGTGTCGTCCTCTACCACGGTGTCGGGATTCAGCAACAATATGTAACGGCCCCTGGCTTTTTTGATGGCCTGGTTATTGGCTTTGCTGAACCCTGCATTTTCCTGGTTGACGATCAGTTGTACCATCGGGAATTTCTCCCTTACCATATCAGCTGATCCGTCGACTGAATGATTGTCAACGACAAATACTTCCATATCGATATTTTTCCCTGATTTAAAAACCGAGTGGAGGCATTGTTCGAGAAAGTAACGTACGTTATAATTGACAATAACAACAGACAGGAGCATGGATTCAGCGATTATTCGTTATTTTTCTTCGGTGTTGACATAACTGGCAATCAATGGTTGCACGGATTGGATGTTTACCTGTTACTGGTTTCGTAGACAGTACGGTAAACAATGGAGCGCCCCAGGGTTATTTCATCAGCATATTCCAATTCATCTCCAACAGAAATACCCCTGGCAATGACAGATACTTTCAGCCCATAGGGTTGAAGCTTCTTGTAAATATAGAAATTTGTGGTGTCGCCTTCCATTGTCGTGCTGAGCGCCAGGATGATCTCCCTGGCATCCTGGTTGGTCTTAAGCCGTTTTTCGAGTGCATCGATGGTCAGATCGTCCGGACCAATGCCATCTATGGGAGAGATGATCCCCCCCAGCACATGATACAGTCCGTGATACTGCCCCGTGTTTTCAATGGCAATCACGTCCCGGATGTCTTCCACGATACATATGGTTGACTTGTCGCGACGGGGTGAGCTGCATATGCTGCATAGCGGTTGATCAGAAATGTTGTGGCATTCGCTGCAGTACACCACATTATTATACAGATGAAGCAGTGCATCTGAGAAACGTTCCAGACTGCCCTTGTCCTGTTTCAGCATATGCAGTACGAGCCGTAATGCGGTTTTTTTCCCTATGCCCGGCAGCCGGGAGAATTCCTCTACCGCTGCCTGTAAGATCTTTGAAGAGAATGTTTCCAATTATTTCCTTTTTCGCTAACAACAACCAGGTTCTGTTTTTTGCCGGTATGCGCCGGGAGCTGCAGCCAAAGTTACTAAAATGACGGGCACAAAAACAAAATCTTTGCCTATTTTTGCCGGAACAATTCATTGAAGCAGGCAACCATGCACCCTGAGCTTATTCTTTTCTCCTTCCTGGCATATACGGTTCTTCTTTTTTTTATATCAAGGCTTACCGTGCGGCGTAAGGTGGACAATGAAACGTATTTCCTTGGCAACAGGAACTCTCCCTGGTATGTGGTGGCTTATGGCATGATCGGCGCATCTTTGTCTGGCGTTACTTTTATGTCGGTGCCTGGCCTGGTGCACAATGAAGCTTTTTCCTATATGATGCTGGTAATAGGGTACCTGGCTGGGTACGGTGTCATTGCCGGCATATTGCTGCCATTGTATTACAAACTGAACCTCACTTCAATATACACATACCTGGGCAATCGGTTTGGTTTGACTTCCTATAAGACAGGGGCTTTGTTTTTTGTGCTCAGCAGACTCATAGGCAGTTCATTCCGTATGTTTCTGGTTGTTATCGTACTGCAGCGTTTTGTGTTTGACAATTACGGGATACCCCTCAGTGCCACGGTGTCGCTGTTTATGATCCTGATCCTGTTGTATACCCTGAAGGGGGGTATCAAAACCATTGTGTGGACAGATACGCTGCAGACAACTTTTATGATCGGTGCGGTCATTATCAGCATCGGACTGATATCTGTGCAGTTGGATATGGGACTGGGTGAGCTGATCTCTGAATCCGGACGAAGGGGATATACTAACCTGTTTGTATGGGATGTGAACGACCCGCGTTTCTTTTTAAAGCAATTCTTTGCAGGGATGTTCATAACAATTGTGATGACCGGACTTGACCAGGATATGATGCAGAAGAACCTGAGTTGCCGTAACCTGCGTGATGCGCGTAAGAATGTCCTTTCATTCGGACTGATCCTTATTCCTGTCAACCTGTTGTTCTTGTTCCTCGGATCTGTACTGTGGATCTATGCCGGCAACGAGGGCATTATGCTGGGCGTGGAACAGACCACTGATGAGCTGTTCCCAACCATTGCCCTTGAATACCTTGGGGTATTTGCCGGACTTACTTTCTTTTTTGGGTTGGTGTCTGCCGCCTATTCAAGTGCCGACGGCACATTAACCGCCCTGACCACCGTGTTTTGCATTGACTTTCTTGGCCTGCGGCGACGCTCCGGCGTAACCGAAAAGAAGATACGGCGCACACGGTACGTGGTTCACATTGCCTTTACCATCCTGATGGTAGGAATAATCATCACATACAGCGCAATCAGCAATGAAGCCCTTATCAGCTCATTGTTCACAATTGCCGGGTATACGTACGGACCATTGCTTGGGCTCTATTTTGCCGGACTCTATACCAAATGGCAGATACGGGATGTTTATGTGCCTGTGGTGGCCGTTGCGTCACCGCTGGTTAGTTACCTGCTGAGCATCCATTCTGAATGGTTGTTCAACGGATACCGTTTTGGTTTTGAAATACTTATTCTCAACGGACTGCTTACCTTGCTGGGGCTCTGGCTGATAAAAAGAAAACCAGCGAAGGGAATATCCGGGGATGCTTGAGCAGGGCGGCCATCAAATGGCAGGTAACCCGTAACGCTCTTGCCTTCTGCTCCTTTAATCTACAAAGCTCACCCATCCGTGGGGATCCGGTTCTTCGCCGTACTGTATGCCCTGGAGTTTTTCATACAACCTGGTTGACCAGGGACCCGCTTTGGATGGATCGCCAAAGGTATATGTCTTGCCCGTTTCCCGTTCCACAATTTTCCCGATGGGAGAGATAATGGCCGCTGTACCGCATGCACCCGCTTCTTCAAAAGTTTCAAGTTCTTCTACCGGCACTTCCCGCCTTTCTACCTTCATTCCCATGTCACGGGCGAGTTGCATCAGGCTCATGTTGGTTATTGAGGGCAATATCGAATCAGATTTTGGGGTAATATAGGTATTGTCCCTGATCCCGAAAAAGTTTGCTGGTCCGGCTTCATCGATATATTTCTTTTCTTTGGCCTCAAGAAAGAGCACCGATGCGTAGCCCTCTGCCTTTGCTCTTTCAGAGGCACGGAGACTGCCAGCATAATTTCCACCCACCTTGATATGTCCGGTTCCAAGGGGAGCGGCACGGTCATAATCGCGAATGATCTGCATGGTAACGGGGTTGAAGCCCTCTTTGAAATAAGGTCCGACAGGTCCGACAAACACCATGAAAAGATATTCCTTTGCAGGGTTTACGCCAACCTGGACACCGGTTCCGATCAGAAGCGGACGAATGTACAATGCTGCCCCATGCCCAAAGGGGGGGACATAGTCTTTGTTTAAGCTTACAGCTTTTGAGACCATCTCATGGAACAATTGCTCCGGCGGCCTGGCCATCAGTATGCCATCGGCCGAACGCTGCATGCGTTTTGCATTCTCATCCCAGCGAAACAGACGTACCTTATTGTCTTTTCCGCGATACGCCTTCATCCCCTCAAAAGCCTCCTGTCCGTAGTGCAAACAAGTTGCCGCCATATGGATGCTGATCTGCGGGGATGAGCTCACCTCTACCTCTCCCCATTGGCCGTTACGATAATAACATCTTACATTGTAGTCGGTCTGGAAATACCCAAACGGGAGATTTCCCCAGTCTATGTTTTGCATAATGTTTTGATTTATATAATGAGACAAATACGAATGTTGGTCTGCTAAGTTATAATAAACTATTGAAACGGCAAGAGATTTTATTCGCTTCCGGATGCGCGGAAGGTGTTGCCAGGGGAATAAAGCCGGTTAGTTCTCATGGTAAAGGATGATGGTGTCAAGCAGGCGTATCATCTTATTGCGCATGGATACGGGGGAGCCATCATAGTCGTTGACAATGATCACGAAGGCTGCGAGGTGTCCGTTTTGCATTGGCGTATAACCTGCATAGGCAAGGACATTGCTGAGGGTGCCACTTTTTGCCCTGAGGACCCCTTCCGAATGACTCCCCCTGAAATGATGGGCAATGGAACCACTGTAACCAGCAAGTGGCAGACTGTTCAGGAGGACACCGAAAGAAGGGTGCCGTGATGCGGCCTCCATGACCGACATCAACTGGTGGGCAGATAACCGGTTGTATGCCGACAACCCGCTTCCATCATGCAAACGCCATTGGGATGATCGCACATCCAGTGAGTCCCAAAGGTCGATGGTGGCATTCAGGCCAGCTTCGGTTGTTCCCTGTCCAAGAGAATAATGTCCGATGGTCTTAAGCAGGTTTTCGGTATACGTATTGATGCTGGCAGTATTTGCGCGGTAAATGATGTCAAAAAGATAAGGGGAATGCCAGGTGCTGAGGATCTTTCTGTTGTCTGATGCAATCAACCCATCAGCTTCCAGGGCCCGGTACGTACTTGTTTCCCCCCCTGTCTCAATTCCCTGTCCGCCAAGATAAACCTTGAAAGCATCGGCAATGAATTTTGGGGGATCGGGCATGGATCCCTTCACGGCATAATTAATTGTCCCTAAAGGTACCGTTCCCGTAAGCCTTCGCTCCTGCTGATAGGGTGGCCCGAAAATGTGTACCTGGTCTCCCGAATTTGAGGGACCGGTAGACAGTTCATTGATGAACGACAGGCCGGGGATGACGGGATCGGTAGAAACCACTTCGGCGGGTGCGCCCAGAGCCTCTCCTGCGGCCAGGTACACAGTGTACGAATTCTCCATTACTGTTAACCCGCTGGCCCCTGCTCCGTAGTGGTTGCCAAGATGGCCCCATAGCCAGCGCCGGGGAACCATCTCATGATCAAAAATACGTTCATCAGCGATAATATGTCCGGATACCTTAGTAATACCAGCCGCTTTCAGCGATTGGTGCCACTGACTGAAAACGTCGTTTAACGACAGGGTGTCCGACAGTGAAACTGAACCGAGCGTGGGATCGCCACTGCCCCTGATGTAGAGGTTGCCTTCAAGGACTCCCCGCCGGTTGATGTTGCCGTCATATTCCAGATGTGTTTCATACCGGTGGTCGTGTCCAAGCAACATCAGTGCGGAGGCGGTGGTGATCAGTTTTTGTGTCGATGCCGGCAGCAGGCGTTGATGGATATTGTGGGCGATAATCGGTTCATTGGCAGTAATGTCTGTAACATAAAAACTCCAGCCTGCCGGCCGGAGCGAATGATCGGTCCGGAAATGATCGTATGCATCGTTAAGCGGACAGGATCCGGAAACCGTCGTTGCTGCAGAAAGCAGAATGTTCCCTGAAAAAAATAACAAAACAACAACATTCAGGATGCGCATGGATATAGATTTTTTGTTAAACATCGATCGCAGGTTGCTTCATGTGGCATGCTTCATTCAGCCCCCTGTTTGTTCAGGAGCTTTAGCGCTTCAGCCGCACTGATCCGCTCTTCATTTAAAAAGGCCACTACAAATGCATCTCTGAATCCTGCCTGTTGCACAGCCCGTTGCAGTTTGCCCGCCTCCTCCAGGGATGTTTCATTTCCTACAGTATACTTATATAGTCCTTCGTGATAATATGATGAAACATTGTTAAGTCCCTTGAATGCGGGGTCATCATGGGGTCTTTTTGTCGTGGTGGATGCAAACTGAACCCGGAACAGGACGGTGGCAGCTTCCGGTTTGTCTGCCGTTAACCGGTCCGTAACGGTGTCATTTTCCGGATGACCTTCTTTTTCCTGCCGGGACGACAGCTCTGGTGTTTCATTGTTTTGTCCTGTCGTTCCGGGTGACTCACCCGGTGCATTATTGTACATGCTTCTGCTGCGGCTCACATACAATGCATCCTGTTCGTTTTTATAATCGCGGAAAGCACGAAATATTGCTGAGGCAATATATGCCTGGCCAGATTCCAACATCAGGTATTGTTCTTCGGATGGGTTGCTGAGAAAGCCCGTTTCAATCAATACGCCTGGCATGGTAATGTGGTACAATACAAGGAATCCTGCTTGTTTGACCCCCCGGTCGATCCGGTTTGCCCGATCCCTGAACTGACCCTGGACAAATGATGCCATATCAAGGCTTTGTTCAAGGTAGGCGTTCTGGTACAAGGCAAAGATGATGCTGGCCTCGGGCGAATTGGGGTCAAAGCCGTCGTATGTCTCCAGGTAGTCATCTTCATAAAGGATCGATTTGTTTTCCCTTCTTGCCACCTCAAGGTTTGCTTCGCTCCGGTGCAGTCCCATCACGAATGTCTCGGTGCCTCTTGCCCTGGATGAACTGCTGCTGTTGCAATGAATGGATAAAAACAAGTCGGCATTGTTTTCATTGGCAATCTGGGCCCTTTCGTGCAGGGGGACAAACACGTCGGTTTCCCTGGTAAAGATCACCTCCACTTCAGGCAGGTATTCCCGGATGTATTCACCCACCCTTAAACCAATGGCCAGGGTTATGTCCTTTTCTTTTGAGTGCCTGCCGATCGCACCACTGTCCCGTCCGCCATGCCCCGGATCAATAACCACTGTTCTGATCCTTGCACCATATGCCTCTGTCAGGGAAGCAGGCATTCCAAATGCCATCAGTACCATACCAAAAATCAATGGAAATCGTTTCACTTAAAGTACAGGTTTTTTCGTTAGTTTTGCCACGGTTAAACCGGAAATATCCACTCAGCGTTCCCGGATGTGCATGGTTAACACTCCAGGGCTGACGATTGTTTTATTGTTGTTGTTTTGCCGGATAATATCGTTCATTTCCTGTAAATGCATGCATACTATCCAAACGTCAAAAACACTGAAGTTGTATGTTCGGTTTGTACAAAAATAATATTTAATCACTTTGTATACAAACTTCATTTTTAAGTTTTTTATACTGGTTGGCGCCTCCTTTTTCTTCATTGCCGTCAGCAACGGTCAGGTTCCTGATGAGCCTGCCCACATTATGCTGGAAGACACCATTTACACAGTTCCCGGTCACGATCACGATACCCTGGCGGTTGATACGGTGGGTGAACAACCGGAACGGATCAGGGAGTCTGCTGTCATACTGGACGATAAGGTTGTATACTCTGCCGAGGATACCATTTATCACGACATTCGCAACCGGCGTGTATATATATATGGCAATGCTGATCTCAGGTATATGGACATGCATCTTAATGCGGCATATATCGAAATAGACTTCAACACCAATGAATTGTATGCGCATGGTCTGCCCGACACCGCTGGTGTTATACAGGGGAAGCCTGTCTTTACTGAAGGCATGCAAAGCTTTCAGTCGGAGGAACTGAGGTACAACTTTGAAACCAGCCGTGGACGGACCATTGGTGTGGTTACGGAGGAGGCCGATGGGTACGTGCATGGTAATGTTGTTAAACTGCAGCCGAGCAGGGAGGTACATGTTTCGGAAGGGAAATATACTACTTGCGACGACCCTGACCCGCACTTTCATATCGCTTTTCGCCGTGCAAAGATCATCCCTGACGACAAAATCGTTTCAAGTTTTGCTTTTCTGGTCATTCGTGATGTTCCTACTCCCTTATTCATTCCGTTCGGGTTTTTCCCCAACAAAAGGGGACAAGCCTCGGGAGTGTTGGTGCCCTCATACGGGGAAAGCAGAAACCGGGGTTTTTATCTCGAAAATGGCGGTTTTTATTGGGGGATCAATGAATATGTTGACCTGTCGGTCAGGGGAGATATTTATTCGAGGGGCAGCTGGGCACTTAGGGCAGGGTCAAATTATACGATGCGCTACCGGTTCAATGGCAGCGTGAACCTTTCTTATGCGGTGAATGTGCTGGGTGAGCGAAACCTGCCCGGTTATGAGCGCAGCAATGATTTCCGCATACAATGGAGCCATAGCCAGGCCAGACAGGCACACCCCACACGCACCTTCCGGGCGAGTGTAAATGCCGGAACAAGCCAGTCGAGCCGTTTTAATCCGGTTTCAGACCAGGATTACCTGTCAAATACCTTCTCTTCCAATGTGTCATACTCCAGGAGCTGGGCCGGCAAATACAATTTATCTGCCAATTTGCGGCACAGCCAGAATACCAACAACCAAATTGTCGACCTGAGCGTGCCACAGGTCACATTCGGTGTAAACAGGTTTTATCCCTTCAGAAGCTCCCAGGCAGCAGGTCAGACCAAATGGTATGAAGACATAACGATGAACTATAACATGTCGGCAAGAAATGAGCTTCGTATTGCCGACACCCTGCTCTTTACAAGGGATGCGCTCACACAGTTCAGGAACGGGATACGCCACGAAATACCTGTCAGCTATTCAAGACGTGTTCTCAACCACTTCAATATGAGTACAAGTTTAAGCTACAGTGAACGATGGTATTTCAGTACCATAAGAAAGGAGTGGGACGATGACCTGATGATCGTCACCCCGACCGACACGGTATATGGCGATCTGGTTACAGATACGGTGCCCGGATTTGAAGCAGCCCGTGAATTCAATTTCTCTACGGGACTGAGTACAAGATTGTATGGGTTGATGCAATTCAAATCGGGACCGGTGTCGGCCGTCAGACATGTGATGTCACCGAGTGTGAGCTTTTCAATGCGCCCTGACTTTGCCAGCGATTTCTGGGGGTATTACAAGGACTATTATGATCCCCAAAGAGATGAAACAATAAGGTATTCCATATTTGAAGGCGGCCTTTATGGGGGTCCGCCTGCGGGACGTTCAGGAAATATCGGACTCTCAATTACCAACAACCTGGAAATGAAGGTACGCAACCGGAGAGACCCCGATGCGGAAGAACGAAAAATTGTGCTGGTCGACAATTTAAGCATTTCAACGGGCTACGACATCGCAAGAGACTCCCTTAACCTGTCTGATATTAGGGTGAGCGGCAGAACAAGGATACTGGGCGATTTTGACATCAGTTATTCAAGTACGTGGACACCTTATGCGCTGGATGAGAGTGGCCGCCGCATCGACCAGTTTTTATGGAATACCGATAACCGGTTGCTGCAACTGAACAATACAAGCTGGTCGTTCAACCTGAATTATTCGTTCAGCTCACGCGCAGAGGCCAGGGGCAGAAGTGACGACAGAAGCGGTATCGCTGCCGATGGCGCCATGTCGCATGGACGAGATCCCGGGACAGACCTGATGGGAAACGGGAATGATATCCCTGGTGATGAAATGTTGCCAGAAATAATGCCGGGCAACGGAATTGATTACAGTGTGCCCTGGAACCTTAGCTTCTCCTATTCATTCAATTATAATTCGAGGTACCGCCACCAGGACAATAAAATGGACCGCAACGTTATTCAAAACCTGTCGGTGCGTGGCGACGTTTACCTGACCCCGAAGTGGCGGGTGGGGTTCAGGACAGGCTATGATTTTGACAACAGGCAGATCACGTATACTTCTATTGACATTCATCGAGACCTGCATTGCTGGGAAATGACATTTAACTGGATACCAATGGGGTTTCGTCAAAGCTACAATTTTACCATACGGGTAAAATCAAGTGTGTTACAGGATCTGAAGCTGACAAGACGGACGCACCATATGGACCGGGCATTCTTCTAGGGGTTGCAGGATGATATGCTTCCCTGTATGCTTCAGGATATGGGTTTCGTTGCGAAAGCCTTGAAATGTGATGCTGTGTTTGCGGCTTTCGACACCTTGCATCTGACCTGAATGAAAAGCTTTAATAATGCAAGACATACAAATGGTGAAAACAACAGATACGAATATGATGAAGGCTTCTGAACTTAAAAAGCTGGTGGTTGACCTGCTCGGCACATGCAATGTGCCTGGTGATGATGCAGAAACTACCGCACAGGTTCTTGTTGCTGCCGAGATGCGCGACATACCCTCACATGGTATGTTGCGACTTACCGATTACATCCGGATGTTGCTGAACGGGCGCATGAATGCAAAAGCCGTTCCCTCTGTCCTGCACGAAAGTCCGTCTACCCTGACAATCGACGGGGACAACGGATTGGGGCCCGTTGTTGCTGATTATGCAATGAAAAGGGCCATAACCAAAGCCCGGACAGCAGGAACGGGATGGGTGGCAGTTCAAAACAGCAACCATTTTGGAATTGCCGGTTACTATGCGATGCAGGCCTTGCCGCATCAGATGATCGGCTTGTGTATGTGCAATGCAAATCCCCTGGTGGCACCCACTTTTGCTGCCGGGGGGGTGATGGGGACAAATCCGCTGGCAATTGCCATTCCGGCAGGGAAGGAACCACCGCTGGTGGCAGATTTTGCCACGGCCGCCATAGCCAGGGGCAAGGTTGACCTCCTTTGCAAACAAGGGTTGCCCATAGAAGAAGGTTTCGTGCAGGACGCTGATGGGAGTCCGGCAACAGATCCCTGCGTGCTGAGGCACGGGGGTGCAATACTGCCCCTGGGCAGCACGAGAAAATATGGAAGCCACAAAGGGTATTGTCTGGCTTCTGCGATCGATATCCTTTCAGGTTTGTTGTCAGGTGCCAATTTTGGCCCGTATGTGCCACCTTCGGTAGACTGGCTTCCATTGAAGGATCATCTGCCAGGCAAAGGTACCGGTCATTTTTTTGGTGCCATGCGTATTGATGCATTCCGGCCCGAAAAAGAGTTTCTTGCAGCAATGGAACAGTGGGTTTCAACATTTCGCAATACAAAACCTGCAGCGGGACAGGAAAAAGTGTATATACCCGGTGACCCCGAAAGGGAAGCGGAAAAAAGAAACAGACAAACAGGGATCAGGTTGCAGGAAACAGTGAAAGACCAGATAAAAGTGGTGTGCAAGGAACTTAATCTTGATTGTCCGTTTTAGCATGCTGTACAATACAGGTATGGTAATTGCAAAAAAAAATCATGTATCTTTGCAGCTGTGCTTGGGTATGACCAGGTAACCAAACTGAATGGTCTTTTGTTTTTTTTTATAATCAACTCAGGAAGGTTTACTGTTTGGTAAATTGTTTTACCTTTGCATATTGCTAAAATCATTCAACAATGACCGGGTGGACCGGGCAGGGCCCTCTGCGGACAAATCAAACGGATGATTACTGCATTGTTCATTTGCCTTTGGCGAACCTGGGAAGATCCGGTTTATGCGACCCTAATCTAAAAAATAAAAATACAAACAGATGAAAACAGCTATTCAAATTGTTTTGGCACTTGTGATTGTGGTTTTGGGCTATTTTATATACGACAGCATTATGGAACCTGTCCGTTTTCGCCAGGAAGTACAGCAGCGCGAAGCAGCCATTATTCAGAACCTGAAGGATATCCGTGAAGTTCAGCGTTCTCACCGTTCAAGGTACCAGCGTTTTACAGCTGATATTGATTCGTTGGTGATGTTTTATAACCTTGATTCGCTGGCAGTGGTGCGTGCCATTGGTTCCGTGCCCGATACCCTTACGGAAACGGAAGCCGTACGCCTTGGGATCGTTCAGCGCGACACCATATGGGTCGCAGCGAAAGACAGCCTGCTCAGACATGCGACATATCCCATCGACTCACTGCCCTATGTGCCCTATGGATATGGCCAGCGCTTTGAAATGCAAGCTGACTTCATTGAACGCGGTCTGGTTAAGTTGCCTGTTTTTGAAGCTTCCGTAAGTCCACATATATACATGGGCGATTTGGATAGATGGAGGGTGTATTACACGCGTGAAGAGGGTCTCAGGGTTGGATCAATGCAGGAAGCGGTGCTTGACGGTAACTGGGAGTAAAAACTTATACGCTTCATTATGCCTGGCCCCCTCCGTAATACCATAAGTATTGTCGATGCGGAACATCATACCGGGAGGCCCGAATCAAAATACATACTCTCTGTCGGGTTTGCACCCGATGTGTTCATCTTTTCATTATTGGATGTCAGTGATTTCAGGTACGTTGCACTCGAGGAGTACCGCCTCGATCATGCGAATGAACTGAAGCACTATACCAGTCAGCTGAGAGAGCTCATCAGGGGTAATGAACTTTTCAAAAAACAGTTTGAAAGAATAAACATAGCCTACTATTCTGGTCAGCTGGTCCTTGTCCCGGGAGAACTATACAATGATGAGGATACGGATGTCTGGCTTGACTTCTGCACAAGTGGCAGACAACAGGGCCAGGTGAGGTCAGACAGGCTCTATGTCCTGAACGCCTTCGGGATCTATTCCGTTCCGCATGAAGTGATCGCATTTTTTGAAGAGATGCTGCCGGGTTACAGGCTCAGGCATCATGGTGCCGCCCTGATAGAAAACACTGTTGCGATCCGTCAGCTTGATGGGTGGCAGGCAGACATGGTACTGCATATCAATCCGAAACACTTTGAAATACTCCTGTTCCAGCAGGAAAAACTATCCTGTTACCAGTCCTTCCAAATCCAATGTCTCGATGACATGCTGTATTACATATTCTATGTGTTGGAACAATACGGACTGCAAGCCAGCCGGCTGGAGGCAATGGTGCTCGGCAGACTGTCACTCGACTCGCGTGGCTTTGAACTGCTCTCTTCATTTTTTAAAAAAGTGAGTTTTCCAGGTAAAAATGATATGTATAAATACAGCCAGGAGTTTGAACAGGTGCCCTGCCATTATTTTTTCAATATCTTCAACCTGAATACATGCGGATAATCGGCGGACATAGTCAGCGGAGGCTGATAAAGCCACCCAGGGGACTTCCGGTCAGACCTACCACCGATAAAGCCAAAGAGGGCTTGTTCAACATACTGAATAATGTTTTTGACTTCGGGGCAGTCAGGGTACTCGACCTGTTTGCCGGGACTGGCAGCATCTCTTATGAATTTGCATCAAGGGGTGCAGTCGAAGTGGTGGCTGTGGAAAAACACCCTGCATGTGTCCGGTTCATCAGGCAGGTAAAAACCCAATTCTCTTTTGATCAGCTGATGATCGTCAGGGCAGATGCTTTTCGCTTTCTTTTACAATGCAGACAGTCTTTCGATATCGTTTTTGCAGATCCTCCATACGGACTGGAGGAGATGGGGCGGCTGCCTGACCTTGTTTTCTCAAGGGATTTGATTTCCCATGGCGGTATGCTGATCATTGAGCATTCTTCAGACACCCTGTTTGACAAACATCCCTGCTTTGTAAAGAAACGGAACTACAGCAGGGTGACCTTTAGTTTCTTTGAGCCTGCATGAATAATACTGGTGAAATGGTGCGTTAATGATAAAGGATTTTTATACTTTTACCACCGGGTAATCGTTTCATTAAAGCGGCACTCAGTCCCCGGGTTTTTTAAAAATACAATCATATGGAAAGAATTGCTTTGTTCCCAGGTTCGTTTGACCCGATCACAAGAGGTCATGAATCGATCGTTCGCAGGGCCTTGCCATTGTTCGATAAAATTATTGTTGCCATTGGGGTGAATGAGGAAAAGAAGAGCTTCTTTCCGTTGGAAAAAAGAAAAGCCTGGATTGAAACAGTGTTTGCTTCTGCCGGGCAGGTAGAGGTCGTAACCTATACCGGACTAACTGTTCATTTGTGCCGTGAGTTGAATGTAGGCTTTATTTTAAGAGGATTGCGTACTTCTGCCGATTTTGAGTTTGAAAGGAGTATTGGCCAGATGAACAAAAAAATGCTTCCCGGGGTGGAAACGGTATTTTTACTGACTACTCCCGAATATACTGCCTTAAACTCCCATATTGTCAGAGACATCATCAGACACGGTGGTGATGCCTCTTCATTCATACCTGTAGGTGTTCATATTGACTGACGGCACCAACCGGACAGAAACAGCCGCAACGAGCCTGTCGCCTTTTGTTCGGAGGGCTGGCCGGTACGCCCGGCATACGGGGGTTGGCGAATGATTATGAAATGAAAGACCATGACAGCCGCATTATGAAACTCATCATTCTCTTCTTTTTCTGTTTTCTTGTGCAGGATGCTGCAGGCAAGTCTGCTGTTTTGATACGTGGATTGTTTCCCGGGGCGGAAGGGCAGGAGGTGCGGCTGCTGATATATGAGGATCTGATAAGCAAAAAGACCCGGGAGGCTGACGCCACGATCATTGATGAGCATGGAGGGTTTGGGTTGAGCGTGCATATAGATGAGGCACAACCCGTGGTATTGAGGATCATGCATGCGCGGGTTTCTTTTTATGTGGAACCGGGACAAAGGTACCTGCTGACTTTTGACCCGGCCGATCCTGGTACATATGGACAGGGTGGCAGCCAGCACCCATTGCGGCAGGATTTCAGCTATGATATACAAAACGAACAGGAAGGGGTGCCCGGCCTGAACCGGTTAACCAGTCAGCTGAACTATATGGTGGCTGATTACCTGGATGCATATGTGGCAGGCAACATCCGTGCCAGCCATCGGCATTCTCTCGCATTATTCAGGGCACAGGCAGATTCTGCATTCCTCGATGTCAGCAATCCATTTGTAGTTGATTATGTGCGGTATTACCTGGCTTACCTGGAACGTGCCCTTCATGCGCGGCAGGAGCAGGCACTGATCAGCACATATCTTGCTGACCGGCCGGTATTGTATCACCATCCGATGTATGTGGATTTTGTGCGGACGGTGATGAGCACTTACATGTTTGGTGGCAGTCGTTCGATAGCACGCAGAGACCTGTACGATGCTGTAAACCGTATGGAGTGCTATCATACGCTGATTGAAACCCTTCGCCAGGACAGTCTGCTGGAAAATGAGCGCTTCCGGGAGTATGCATTGCTCAGCGGCTTGCAACAGATGCTGACTATGAATGACTTCAGCAACAGGAGGGTTGTCAGCATATTGGCACAGGTGGTTGAACAGACAAAGATCCCAACGCATGCAACCATCGCAGAAAACATCACAAAACAATATATGGCACTTCAGCCGGGAACCCCGGCTCCGGAGTTCGTTTTGTATGATCATGAAGGCAAAACCATTGAGCTGAATGACTTCCAGGGCAGGCCCCTGTATCTTTTCTACTGGGCCAGTTGGTGTCCTGTGTCAATGGCGGAGTTTGGCCCCATGACCATTCTTGCCCACGAGCTGGGCAGCGCCATTGACTTGATTGGCATTTTTATTGATCATGATGATCAGGCAGTTCTCCGGTTTACCCAAGATAATGATCTTCCTTTCCCCCTGTTGCACTTTGGCAATGATTACCGTATGCTCGACAAATACCAGGTCCGGTCAGTTCCGCATTATCTCCTGATAGCACCCGACGGAACGATCCGTTCGGCTGACTTTTTGTCTCCTTCAGCTGGGGCGGCTGCGATGCTGCAAACTATACTGGAGCAAAAATGAACCCAAACGGCAGGTTAGATGATCTGCCGCTGTTGCCGAACCCCTTATTGATTTTGGTTTCTTTGCATCTGGCAGGTTAGCAGTAATTCCCTGATGCTGCCATAGGTGTTTTGCAGTACCCCGGACAGGTGGTCGGGATGTTTCCATTCAGCACGGGTGATCCCTTCACTGAATTGCGGACTCGTGGTAAGGCTGTCTGTTTTCATCATGAACCAATGGGTCCGTTTTAACACCCATTGGTTCTCATCGTAAGGATATACATGATGGGTATGTGGCAGATCACCAGTGATCTCAAGGCCCTTTATGCCGCATTCTTCCTCAGCCTCCCTGATGGCCGCTTCTTCAGGTATTTCACCCTTTTCAATATGACCCTTTGGCAAATCCCACCGGTCATTCCGGTATATAAACAACCATTTGTCCCCAGGTCCGGCTACAAGTCCCCCTGCTGCCTCTGCAAATAAAAACAGTCTGGCAAACTGTCTGAACAACAGGGATGCATCGTCACCGGCAAACACAAGTGTTTGATCGTCAGATCCGATAAACTTCATAAAAACGGACCGGCTGACAACGGTACTTATGATGCAGCCAGGCTGAATCTTCTTATGATCTGTATCTTTTGCAGGTTCTGACAGGAAAAGGATCTTCCTGTTGTTAAAGAAAACGGTATGGGATGTTTCCATAAAAACGAAATAGATTTGTCCTGACGGCCTGTTTTTTTTTGTTAGTTTTGTACTGTTGTAATTAGCTGACCAATCAGTTCATGAAAGAAAATGACCAATTTGCCGGTGTTATTGCTGAATCACTATTGCAAATTAACGCAATAAAATTAAATTTGAGAAGTCCATTCAGGTGGGCTTCGGGATTACGGTCACCAATATATTGCGATAACCGTCTCATATTGTCCCATCCCGAAATCAGGAGTATGGTGGCAGACCGGTTCGTGGCATTGATCAAAGATCAATTCCCGGATGTGGAAATGATCGCCGGGGTGGCAACGGGTGCCATTGCACATGGGGTATTGGTTGCTGACCGGCTTGATCTCCCTTTCGTTTATGTTCGTAGTACCCAAAAGGGTCACGGGTTGGGAAGTCTTATCGAGGGTCATTTTTCCAGTGATCAGCAAACTGTGATCATCGAAGACCTTATTTCGACCGCAAAAAGCAGTCTGGCGGCATATGATGCCCTGTTAAATGCCGGATTGCATGTTCAGGGGATGCTGGCCATTTTCAGCTACGGACTTGCAGAAGCTGTTCAAAACCTGCAGGCGGCCGGGTGTACATTGACCACACTCTGCGATTATGGTGCGCTGATGCATTACCTGGAAAAAGGGCAGCAGTTTTCAGACGCAGAGATGAATGAATTAAAAACCTGGCATGCAAACCCTGTAGCCTGGTCGGCTGCACATAAAGAATAAAAACTGACTATATGGCAATTTTTGAAAAAAAGAACATCCCTGTTCATGCAAGTTGTGAAACGGTCTATTCGTTCCTGGGTGACTTCCGGAACTTTGAAGACCTGATGCCTGAACAGGTTAGTCACTGGAAAGCCGATGAATCATCGTGTTCATTCACCATACAGGGTCTTGCAGACCTTTCCATGCGAATAGATGCGAAGTATCCGTGCAGCAGCATTTCCGTGGTGTCGGAAGGGAAGAACCCGGTGAACTACAGAATGGACTATTTCTTCTCTGCAAAAGGTGATGATCAATGCAGTGTAAGCATTGTGTTTGATGTTGATTTAAACCCGTTTTTGAAGACAATGGCATCGGGACCCTTGCAGCACTTTGTTGACATGCTGGCTGAGAAACTGCAGGAAAAATACGCCTGATATCAGAACAGGAAGGCGACTTCCTTGGTGCCACAGGCATGTGTGACCCCACCAATGGTTGTCAGAAGGAGCTTCCCGTGCGGGTCTGTACCGGTGATCATTGCCTCGGTGACCATCCCGTTTATCAGAAACTTCATTCTTTTGTTGCAGCCCCATAGGTGCTGCAGGTAGGATTCGTTGATCTTCTTGTGATTGCCTTTTTTAAGTGCGCTGTAGCAGGTGTCTGTTTGTCTTACTACCTCCCGGCGGCACTGATCGATATCGTGATCTGACCCGGTTAACAGTTTCAGTGATGTGGCATTGGGAATGTCTGGCGGGAAAAGTGACTGGTTGATATTGATGCCGATGCCGGCAACAGTCAGTTCACAGGTTTTTCCCATGATCCTGTTTTCAATGAGGGTTCCGGCTATTTTCCGCCCTCTGCAATAAATGTCGTTGGGCCATTTAATCGCAAAGGGTTGCTGTTTGCATATCAGTGAGAGCGCATCCCTGATGGCCAGGGCGATGCATTTGTTCAGCATAAACTGGTCGGTGGGGGGGAGGAATGTGGGTTTTAACAATAGGGAAAACAGCAGGTTCTTATTGGGTTCACCCACCCATACGGTGTTTCCCTGTCCCCGCCCTGCACTTTGCATACCCGCCTGCACCACAGTTCCCTCCGGAGGAAGCTCCGCCCCTGCCCCTGCTTCTACCATTCGCCACAATTCCTTGTTGGTAGAATCGGTTTCATTCAAATAAAAAAACGGTGCGTGGATCATGGGTGTTTTCTTTGCTGCAAAAATAGTTAAAACACGAGAGTCTGACGGTTGTTGGGCAATATGTACGTAAAAATCATTAATTTTGCAGTATATGGTTAACTTTGATCGAATGACAGGTAAAAAAATCAAAAAAGATCCCTCGGTAATACTCGTCGATGCAATAATAAGAGGCATATTGGAAAAGAAAGGGGAGGAGATTATCAGCATAAACCTTGGAAAACGCCATTCACCGGTTTGCGACTTTTTTGTGATCTGTCATGGGAATTCCCGCACACATGCAACAGCAATAGCAGAATCGGTAGAAGAGGAAGTGAACAAACTATGCAGTGTAAAACCCGCACGCCGCGAAGGTTATGCCAACGGAGAATGGCTGTTGCTCGATTACCTCGATGTGGTGGTACATGTCTTCCAGGAACCCGTAAGGCGGCATTACCAGATCGAGGATCTCTGGGCTGATGTTCCGGCCACGCAGATACAAGGGTAGCAGGGGGACACTGTTGGGACTATATTGAATTATTCAGAAAAAAGAAATGGATCAATCAGGAAAGAAACAAAGCAATAAAGGCTTGCAGGGAGAGAATAAAAAACCTGCCGGCAATCAACCTGGCAGGAGGCCCCCTGCCGGAGGTCCTGGTAATAACAAAGGAGGCAGGAAACCCGGCTTCAGTTTTTATTGGGTATATGCACTATTGGCAGCGGTTTTTATCGGATTGCAATTTTTTAATTGGGGTGGTACAGCCACAGAAATATCACAACGCCGCTTTGAAAGCGAAATCCTGACATGGGATGAAGAGGATGGGACCGATATTGAAAAGATCGTGATCGTCAACCAGGAACTGGTTGAAGTGTACATAAGGGAAGATCGCCTGTACAAGGAGAAATACGATGATGTGGATCCCGGACGGGGAATCGGGGACCAGAGAAGTGGGCCACATTATACATTCCGGATAGCCTCTGTTGAAAACTTTGAAAACATTGTCAGGGAGGTCCAGGGCGAATGGCCTTCTGAAGACAGGATCGATGTGTATGCTGAAACACGGAGAAGCTGGGGGACAGATGTGTTGAGCTGGCTCTTGCCTATTGGATTGCTGATCGCTTTCTGGATATTTATCATGCGCAGAATGGCCGGAGGGGGTGGTCCGGGGGGACAAATATTCAATATTGGCAAATCCAAGGCAACGCTGTTTGATAAAGACACCCATGTTAGTATTGACTTTAAGGATGTGGCAGGACTGGAGGAAGCTAAGGTAGAGCTCATGGAGATCGTTGATTTTTTGAAGAACCCGAAAAAGTATACCGAGCTGGGCGGGAAAATTCCAAAGGGAGCGCTCCTGGTTGGTCCACCAGGTACCGGCAAAACATTGCTGGCAAAAGCGGTAGCGGGTCAGGCACAGGTGCCGTTCTTCTCTCTCAGCGGGTCCGATTTTGTTGAAATGTTTGTCGGGGTAGGTGCTTCCAGGGTGCGCGATCTGTTTAAACAAGCAAAGGAGAAAGCCCCCTGTATTATTTTTATTGATGAGATAGACGCCATTGGTCGTGCCCGGGGGAAAAACCCGGTGACCGGATCGAATGATGAGCGGGAAAACACCCTCAACCAGCTGTTGGCAGAAATGGACGGGTTTGGAACAAATATCGGTGTCATCATCCTTGCAGCCACCAACAGGGCGGATGTGCTGGACAGGGCATTGATGCGTGCAGGTCGCTTTGACCGGCAGATCCATGTAGAAATGCCCGACCTGACCGAGCGCGAAGCCATTTTTAAAGTGCATATGAAACCCCTGAAGCTTGGAAAGGGGCTTAAACCAGACTTCCTGGCCAAACAGACGCCCGGCTTTTCGGGAGCCGATATCGCAAATGTGTGTAACGAAGCAGCATTGATCGCTGCGCGGCGAAATAAAAAAGTGGTTGAGAAACAACACTTTCTGGATGCTGTTGACCGGATCATCGGGGGACTTGAGAAACGGAATAAGATCATATCGCCCAATGAGAAGAAGGTGATCGCATACCATGAATCTGGTCATGCGGCTGCCAGCTGGATGCTTGAACATGCGCATCCGCTGGTGAAAGTTACCATTGTCCCAAGGGGAAAGGCACTCGGTGCAGCCTGGTATCTTCCGGAGGAACGACAGATATCGACATTTGACCAGATGTTTGATGAAATTACCAGCACCCTTGGCGGAAGGGCAGCAGAAGAGATCATTTTTGGAAAAATATCGACAGGGGCACTCAACGACCTTGAAAAGGTAACCAAGCAAGCATATGCCATGGTGGTCTATTTTGGGCTGAACAAAAAGATTGGCAACATCAGCTTTTATGATTCCAGCGGCCAGAATGAATATACTTTTACGAAGCCATATTCAGAAAGAACGGCACAAACAATTGATGAAGAAGTGAGTGCCCTGGTTGAAAAAGCCTATCACCGGGCGAAAGAGATCCTTGAGGAACATAAGGATAAACTAACCCGGCTGGGTGACCAGTTGTTGGAAAAAGAGGTCATATTTCGTGAAGACCTTGAAGAGATATTCGGCGAACGTCCTTTCCCCGATCCGGAAACATCAAAAGAAAAGGAAATTCAGGTTGGCAGTTCAGTGGTCAGCAGCAAGCCAGGAAAAAGGAACTGATAACATGAACATCCAATGAAGGGAGTTACATCAAAAGAAGAGGTGTTAAAAAGAGTTCGCGACGCATTGGTCAATACAATGCCTGCCCCTTATGATGTTTCAAATACCGATGGAGATGTCATGCATATGCCGCATGGCGACTTCCGGGAGGAGCAATTTGTCCGTTCATTTAATGAGAACGGCGGGAAATTCATTTTTTGTCCTGATGTGCAGGATATGGCAAACAGTATGCTGGCACTGATAAAACAGGAAAACCTGGCAAAATTGTATTGCCGTGATGCATTCCTGGTTGACTTTTTGAAAGGCATCGGACTGGATTGCGAGCAGGATCCCGGACAAGTTCATGCGGTTGATGCTTCAATAACGGCATGTGAGGCCCTCGTGGTGCGGCATGGTTCCATTGTATTCAGCAGCCGGCAGGAATGTGGCAGAAAAAGTATTTCTGCTGCACCCGTACATATTGTAGTAGCTACCAGTCAGCAATTTGCCAATGACCTGGCAGATGCCTTTCATTTTATCAGAAGGAAGTACGGCAATAAGTTGCCGGCTTTGATTACTTTTGTCAGCGGTCCGAGCCGTACCGCTGACATTGAAAAAACGCTGGTGCAGGGTGCCCATGGCCCAAAAGAACTGTATCTTTTTATGCTCGATATCAGGTAATTGAACCATTTCTGGTTAGAAAAATGGACAGTAACTGGCGTAAGGTGTATAGCAATAATTACCAGCACAAGGTAGAGATTGTGCAGGCCGTGTTGGAGGAAGAAGGTATTGCAAGTGTAATAATGAACAAAAAGGATTCTGCTTATCTTTTTGGAGAGATTGAATTGTATGTTCAGGCTGATAATGTGATAAAATCAAAACAGATCATCAATAAGGAGTCGTTGTGAGTAATTTAGCTACAAGAACCGTAACGGGCATTGTGCTGGTTGTCCTGGTTATTGCAGCCATCATAACCGATCAGCATTTGTTCGCCCTGCTCTTCCTTGCTTTTACCATGATGGGCTTGTGGGAGTTTTATACGCTGGTTGAACGCGCGGGTGTATTGCCCAACAAGTTGGCCGGACTTTTTGCAGGGATGGTGTTGTTTATCACCAATGCGCTGGTTGCTTTGAATATGATGGACATTGAGTGGCTGCTGATCAATTTTGTGTGCATATTCCTCATCTTCCTTTTTGAACTCTACCGCGAAAATCCAAATCCATTTACCAATATTGCGTTTACATTTTTTGGCCTCCTGTATGTGGCCGTTCCGTTTTCCCTGTTGAATTATTTTCCAAATCCTGCGTTTATCCCAGGCGTTTATCATTCCAGTCTGCTGCTCGGGTTCTTTTTTCTCATATGGATCAATGACACGGGTGCATACCTGGTGGGTTCGGCCATTGGACGCCACCGGTTGTTTAAAAGGGTGTCTCTGAAGAAAACCTGGGAAGGTGCAATCGGGGGGGGGGTGCTGGCAATGGTGTGTGCATACATTATTTCTTTTTATTATGTGCACATCACTGTGTCCGACTGGATGGTCATTGCCATCATGGTGATTGTGTTCGGATCTTATGGCGACTTGTTTGAATCGATGTTTAAGCGAAGCATCAATACAAAAGACAGCGGCAATATCCTCCCTGGTCATGGTGGAATACTGGATCGTTTTGACGGGGTGTTCATGGCTGCACCCTTTGTGTTTGTATACCTGTTGATGAATTATTGACGTATATGTGCAGTCATAACGCAGAAATCGAATGGTAGAGACAGATACAAAATTTATGATCATGAACATACACAAAGAAGGAAGAAAAACAGTGGTTGTTACGGCTGCGATCATGGTCATACTGGCCTTGTTTGTTTACTGGTTTCTGCCGTTTGGTCATTGGACTTCTCATGCGGTTGTGCTGCTTTTGCTCGCATGTTTTGTGTGTGTTGCCTGGTTTTTTCGCTCGCCGGCGAGACATATTGTTGCTAACCGGACAGCCATCATCTGTCCGGCAGACGGGAAAATCATTTCCATTGAAGAATCCCTGGAAGATGAGGTGCTGAATCAACCAATGATGAAAGTATCGGTCTTTATGTCGCCGCTGAATGTTCACCTCAACAGGGTGCCTGTTGACGGAAAGGTGATCTTTTACCGTTACCATCCGGGGAAATATCTTGTAGCCTGGCATCCCAAATCGAGCAAGTTGAATGAACACAACACCATTGTGATAGAAACACCTGACGGGATCAGGATACTCCTCAGGCAGATTGCGGGGGCCGTTGCCCGTCGCATTGTATGCTATTGCAGCGAAGGGAAAGAGGTAAAACAAGGGGAGGAGCTTGGATTTATCAAATTTGGTTCGCGCGTGGATCTGTATCTGCCTGTTAATGCCAGCTTGCTGGTTCAACCCGGCGATAAGGTGGTTGCCGGAATTACAACCATCGCAAACATACATCCCTGATCATCATGCTGGTCTGCTGGTTTTCCATAACCCATTTTGCAAAAAAACCGGGAAGCATTCCTCTTTGAACAACTCCATAAAGGCAAGGTGACCGAAGTTAGCCCGCAGACTTCATCCTGCAGACTATTTACTCCACTGCAGGGTACGGTTGCTGTCTTCCGTGATGATTCGGTTGTCTTTCAGGTAACGGATCACCGACAGTATTTTATTCTCAGACAGGGATATATCTGAGCGCTCCACCAATTGCTCCAGGGTAAGTTTTTCATTCATGATCATGCTTTTGATGGTTTCAATCAATTGGTCAAATTCGATGGAAGATACACCTGCTTTGTTCTTGTTCAGACATACGTCGCATTGTCCGCAAGGCAACGCACTGGTTTCTCCGAAATAGGACAATAAGAACAAGCTTCTGCATTTTGTTGAAGATACAGAATAGTCAACCATCGCCTGCATCCTTTTGCGGGCAAACCGTTTCCTCTCTTTGTATACTTCTTTGGAGATGGTCAGGTCCGTTCCTGCGACCCGTTCCCTGATAAAAACAACCACCGGGGTCTCATTTTGTGCATTATAATGCAATATATTCATGTTGTGAAGGTCGGTAAGCATTTTTTTTGCTGTGGGTACAGGCATACCCCCCCTTTTTGCAATGTCGGCTTCCCTGATCTTTGTAAACTCTGTAAATAAGCCGGTATATGACCGAAGGAGGATTTTTATGAACGGTTCGTAATGCGGACTGGCAACCTGGAAACGGTACAGCTCTTCCTTGTTTACCATGAACATCATTCTCGACGGATTGGCAAGGGCTTCAGATACGGCTAAATAACCTTCCCGCTCCAAAAAACCCAGGGCGTTGAAAACAATCAGCGGGTCAAAATTGTACGTTCTGGAAAAGTCCACCAGGTCAAATGGCATGCTTTGATCTTTGCCACTGCCTATGGCCAGCTGAAAATAGTTCCCCAGACTGTTGTATATTTTTTTGACCTCGGCAAGGGGGGGATAAGAACGTTCGTGAAACCGCCTTAAGTCAATAATATCTGACCGGTTATACAAAAGGATGGCAAACGATTTCCGGCCATCCCGGCCGGCGCGTCCTGCTTCCTGGAAATATGCCTCCGGACTGTCGGGGAGGTCCATGTGTACCACAAACCGGACATTCGGTTTGTCAATTCCCATTCCGAAAGCGTTGGTTGACACAATCACCCTTGTTCTTTCCTTCATCCACGCATCTTGCCTGGCATCCCTCTCTTGTGAGGTCAGACCCGCATGGTAATGGCCGGCGCTGATGGTGCGCTCAGCCAGCCAATCGGCTATCTCCCTCGTCCTTTTACGGTTCCGTACATACACAACACCGGTGCCTTTAATGCTGGTGCACACCTTTAACAGTCGTTTCAGCTTGTCTTCTTCATTGAAAACAACGTAGGCAAGGTTCTTTCGCTCAAAACTCTTTTGAAACACCCTGTCATTTCTGAACTGCAGCTTTTCACGGATGTCTGCTATGACATTCTTTGTGGCCGTCGCGGTCAAAGCCAGCACCGGTGTGCCAGGAATTATGGAGCGTATTTCTGCGATCCGGATGTAAGGCGGACGGAAGTCATAACCCCATTGTGATATGCAATGGGCCTCGTCAACGGCGAGAAGATTCACCTGCATTTTTTCCAGGCGGCTGCGGATCAGGTCTGTAGCCAGGCGCTCCGGACTCATATAGAGGAATTTGACATCTCCGTATACACAGTTGTCCACCGCATTGTCAATTTCAGGTTTGCTCAGCCCGTGATATATGCCTGCAGCTTTTATTCCTTTGTTCTTAAGTGCCTGCACCTGGTCCTTCATCAGGGCGATCAGCGGACTGATAACTATGCACAAACCATCCATTGCGATACCCGGAACCTGGTAGCAGAGTGATTTACCTCCCCCTGTCGGCAATAGCGCCAGGGTGTCTCTCCCCTCCATGACCGAACGGATAATATCCTCCTGTAATGGGCGGAATGAACAATACCCCCAGTATTTTAACAGAAGCGACTGAAGCTCCGTTGCCATTTGTCATGTTTTCAAGTAGTGTATCAAAAATACATGAAATTTTTCTATAACAACAGGTTAGATTGTTATAGGTTTACAATCATGGTTAACCGGAAACAAAACAAGCATAACGCAGAAACCGGATGGCAGAGACAGACAGTAAGTAGATTATAAACAGTAGGGCAGGGCAGGGCCTGTGGGTGATCACATAAACAAGCTCCCGGTTTGGTAGACCATGAATGCAACCACCCATGCGGTGACCGTTGTATAGATCACCGTAAATACCCCCCATTTCCAGTGTCCGGATTCTCTTGATATGGTGGCAATGACGCCGATACAGGGAAAATAAAGCAGCGTGAACAACATAAATGAAATGGCGACCAGCGGGTTAAATACAGGCTCCCCCTTAAGTGGTCCGGTAGTGTGGGTCTGGCTTTGAATTTTTTCTACCAGTGTCTTGCTGTGTGCCTGCACTGTTTCATCAACCTGGTAAAGGACCGCAATGGTGCTTACCACGATCTCCTTGGCTGCCACTCCTGATAAGATGCTGATGGTCATTTTCCAGTCAAATCCCAGGGGAGCCATTAAGGGTTGTAACGATTTTCCGAGTCTGCCGATATAGCTTTTCTCCTGCCGCTCCAGGTGCATACTGGTTTCCATGTTGCGCAGTGCACGTTGTTTTTCCTCCTGGAGCAACTCTGGTGCGTCAACATCACCAGGTATTGTTGCCGTTCGTTCTGCATAGGAATCAATGATGGCTGCCCTTTTTTCTTCAATGGTCGCGGTATAGTCGATTCCGGCCGGGAAATAACCAAGTGCCCAGATGATCACAGATGCCACCAGGATGATGCCGCTGATCTTTTTCAGGTAATGTACCGCCCTGCTCCACATGTGTACCACGATCGCTTTCATGGTGGGGATTCGGTAAGGGGGTAGTTCCATGACGAATGGGGCTTCTTCTGCACGGAACAGTGTTCTTTTGAACAGCAATGCCATGCCGATGGCCACCAAAATGCCTGTTGCATAGATCATGAAGAGCATGGTCCCCTGGTATTCGACAAAGAAGGCAGAAATAAACAAAACATATATGGGTAGCCGTGCACTGCACGATATAAAGGGATTGATCAGCATGGTGAGCATACGGTCGTTGCGGTTTGCCAGGGTACGTGTGGCCATGATGGCCGGCACATTACACCCAAACCCCATCAGTAACGGGATGAAAGACTTACCGTGCAGGCCTATCTTGTGCATGAGCTTGTCCATGATGAACACTGCACGTGACATGTAGCCGGTGTCTTCCATCAGACTGATGAAAAGGAACAGGATCATGATGTTTGGCAGAAAAACGATCACCCCGCCCACGCCGCTTACAACACCGTTGATCAGGAGATCTTTCAACATGCCAGGATGCATATGCTGGTCCAGGAACCGGCTCAGGTGTTCAACACCGGTTTCAATCCATTCCATCGGATAGCTTCCCAGGACAAATGTCGTTGAAAACATCACCCACATAAAAAACAGGAATATCGGGAATCCAAATAGTTTGTGGGTCAGGAATGTATCGATGATCTCACTTGCTTTCCTCTTTTCTGATTCACCGGGTTGCAATGTCTCTTTGAGCGCCCCTGAAATGAAACCGTATTTCAGATCGGTAATTGCTGATTCAGGAGGCTCACCAAATTCCCGTTCCAGTTTTTGTTTTTCCTGTTCTGCAACAGCAAGAATATCCTGATGATTATGGCACTCTTTGCGGATCTTACTTGCAGCCTCCTTATCATTTTCCAGCAATTTAATGGCCAAAAACCGGGAAGAAACCATGTCGGTCAGGTACTCGTTCCCTTCTTTGTTGATAGGGGCCTGGATCTTCTTTAATGAATCCTCCACCAATGTGCCATGGTTTATATGAATGTGCCTGACCACCTCATCGCGGTCTTCATACACTTCAATCACTTTCTGAAATACTTCTTTTATGCCCCTGCCTTTATGACTCATTGCCGGAATAACGGGGACACCGATCATGCGGCCCAGGCTTTCATAGTCGAGTTGATCACCCTTTGACTGCATTTCATCATACATGTTCAGTACCATCACCACACGAATGTCCATATCGATCAGTTGGGTGGTCAGGTAAAGGTTGCGTTCAAGATTTGATCCATCAACGATGTTGATCACTACATCGGGGACGTTTTCAGTAATGAATTCGCGTACAAATATTTCTTCGGGGGTGTAGGCAGAAATGGAATAGGTGCCCGGCAGGTCAGTGATATTGAACCGGTATCCGTTTAAATGGTACGTTGCTTCCTTGGCTTCAACAGTAACCCCGCTGTAATTGCCCACCCGTTCGCGCGAACCGGAAGCATGATTGAAAAAAGTGGTTTTTCCGCTGTTCGGATTGCCCACGAGGGCCACGTTGATCTGGCTTCCTGGCTTTCGGTAAGTCCCGGCTTTTTCCGTAAAAAACACCCCGTCAAAAACCTGGTCTTTTACCGGACGAAAATCCTTTTCGGGGATCACTTCGATCAAACGGGCCTCGCTGCGACGGAGGGAGACGTTGTAGCCCATGACATTGTATTCGACAGGGTCGCGCAAAGGGGCTTTCTTGATCACCTGAACCACTTTCCCAACAACAAATCCCATCTCTATGATGCGGCGACGAAACCCGCCACGGCCCTTTACCTTGGTGATAATCCCTTTTTCCCCGCTTTGTAGATCGTATAGGGTCATATGCGCTGTCAGACTGCAGTTTTTATTAAGATTGAATTAAAACTGCACAAAGATAGGGAATTTTTCTGATAGTTACTCCAGTTCGTCCAGCATTTCCCTGACATTCCTTGAAACCTCGTTGGTTTTTTTCCGGGCATCCCGGTATGTCTGCTGGGCACTTGCGCGGACGGACTCCCATGTTTCAAGGGTTGCTTGTCTGACGTTCTCTCTTTCTGCATCGATCTTATCCACTTCCTTTTTCAGTTCCGCACGTGATTCATCCAGCTTTTCCTTTACTTCGCCCGTGGCTTGCTCAATTTCTTCTTCAAGATATTCGATGCGTTCTTCTATGTCATTCCTTAACTGCCTGATTTGAAGCTCTGTATCTTCCTTGACCTCTTTTAATTGTCTTTTTTGTGCCTGTTGCTGTCCCCCTCCGCATGAACTGATGATAACTGACAGGATAAAAATGGTGGCCAGGTAAAAAGTGGTTTGGCGTTTTTTCAGTAAGATTTTCATAATGTCATATTTTTTGGTGAATAAGAAAAAAAAGAATACGTATATGCAGTTTTTTTTAATTTTCCGAAAATTAAAAAAAAATTTTGATATAAAAAACTATTTGGCTGTTTGTTTTTGCCTGTGTTTTTCCATGTATTGCTCAAACAGGCGTTTGTGTTTATCCTGCCGGTCAATTTGTCTCCCCCTTATGAATACCTGCTCTTTTCTTATCATCAGCTCCAGCGGGTTGCCGCCGGTGATCATCAGGTTTGCATACTTCCCGGGTTCTATGCTGCCTGTAATGTCATCAATGCCCAGGATCTTTGCTGCATTGATCGTGATGGCCTTCAATGCTTCCTCTTCCGGCAGTCCGAATGCCACCGCTGAAGCCGCATGGTGATGTATGCGGTATGCGCTGGCAGCCCCTGCGTCTCCTGCAATACAAAAGGTTACACCGGCATTATGCAATACCGCAGGGGTTGTATACCCCTGGCTGTATCCTTCCCATTGCCGGGCAGGTCCGCCAATCACACCCGTAAGCATCACCTGAATGTTTTTCTCTGCCAGCTGGTCGGCTGCCAGATGCAGATCCCTGTTGCCGACAAGGACCGTTCGGAGTTGTTCTGATGTTGCCCAGGCCATTGCTGCCTGAATTTGTCGTATATTGTTAACCCTGATAAACACTGGCATATCTCCGCGAATGACCGGTATCATCGCTTCCCATCGACTGTCAAACGGATGGTGAAAAGGTGTTTTGGCCGACCTGGCCTGTTCGTAGCGGCGGACTTTATCAAATGCTTCATGAAGTGCCCTGAGTTCTTTCCGGTATTGATCAGCATCACCCATGGATGGCCATTCGATGACCATCCCCAGGTCCTCCCTGAGTGTCATTTCCTCCCACGTCCAGCCGTCTGTGACCATTGCCGACGTTATGCCGGAAATGAGGCTTCCACGTGGTGTTGGCACTACGGTAGTCACCCCGTGTACAGCGGCTACAGGCAAATGTTCGCTTGCCGGGTGGAATGCAACGTGTGCCCTGATATTCGGGTTGATGTTTCCGGTTTCCCGGAGGTCTGTACTCTCCGCAATACGCACGATCTCGGTTAATCCGATGGTGCTGTGCCCGTGAATAAAACCCGGGTAAATATACTTGCCGGCAGCATCGATTACCGTTGCTCCAGGGGGGATGTCAACACCATGCCCTACGGCAGTGATCAGTCCGTCTTCAAAAACTACCGTCCCTTCTTCGATCACTCCCTGGGTAATTGTATTGATGGTGCCCCCGGTGATCGCAACCGCATGTTGCTGGGGTGGTGCGGGAATTTGCGCGGTCGATATTGTGGTTTTTGTGAGAACGGCCACCGGCAGGATCATAATGAACAGGCTTTTCTTAAATCTGTAGTCTATTAATGGGTTCATATGCATATTCTCTTTTATGTTTACGGTCACTTTCTGTCAGATTACCTGAACAGCAACTATACGTGTTATCGGGATAAGTATTTGGATTATTTCTTATTTACAGTGGACTGGTGTGTTTTCCGTATGATGGCGTTAATGATCATAGCCCTTTCGCTGTTTACCTCTTCCCTGAGGAGTTTGTCGGCTTCGCGGTCAAAATATTTTCTTCCATCCAACCAGGTTTGGTCGGGGATAGAAAAAGATGACAACGGATGTCCGTTCCATATTACAAAATCGGCATCCTTTCCTGGCTCCAGTGACCCAACCCTGTGGTCAATCCCCATGATCTTTGCCGGGTGGAGGGTGATTAAGTTCATTGCATCGGACTCAGGTACCCCTGTCATCACAGTTTTTGCCGCCTCCCAGTTCATTCTTGTTGACAGCTGTGTGTTGTCAGAATGAAGGGCGGTTAGCACACCCACCTCGTTCAGCAGGCGTGCATTGTAGAGTATGCCATCATATGCTTCCACTTTGAATGATGACCAGTCCGACCATACCACTGCAGCTGCTCCGTGCTCTTTCAACTCATCTGCAATTTTATACCCTTCGAGGGTATGCTCAAAAGAACCCACAGTAAAGCCGAACTCTTCTGCGAGTCGCATCATCATGAGCATCTCATCCTGCCGGTAGGCATGTACATGTGCCTTCCTGTGTCCTTCAATGACCCCGGCAATGGCTTCCAGCTGCAGGTCGCGGCGCGGAGGGAGTCCATGCTGGTTGTCCTCCCATCGTTGCCATGCAAGCCGGTACTCAACTGCCGCCTTCAATGCATCCCTGATCAATTGCTCAGTACCCTGCCTGGTGTTGGGATATCTTGATGACAATCGCTTTACATTTTCTCCAAGCGCCAGTTTCAGTCCGGGAGCCGCATCCTCTATCAGCATGTCAGCAGGCAATTGTCCCCAGCGCATCTTTACCACCGCATTTTGTCCGCCAATTGGGTTGGCTGAGCCATGATACAGGGTGGCAGAAGTGATGCCGCCGGCCAGCAGGCGGTATATCCATACGTTATCGGCATCTATTACATCTTTAATGCGTGTTTCTGAAGTGATGGCATCGGAAAACTCATTCACTCCGCCGGCAATGCTTGTATGCAGATGAGGGTCAATCAGTCCGGGAGTTACGTGCCTGCCCACGGCATCAACCTCTTTTGTCCCCCGTGGCACTTCCAGCTGATGACCCACTGAAACGATCTTCCCGGCTGATACCAGCAGATCAGCATTGTTCATTATGCCACCGGGACCCTGTGTCCATATGGTCGCGTTGCGAATAACCACGTGACCGGGTTGAACGGGCTTGCCTGGTATTCCATATGCCATGCCCGGATGGCGGACAGGCAGATCCAGGATCTCCCGGGATGACTTTTTCCGGTCATTGTTTGCATTTTCTGTTCCCTCATCGCGACTGGCCATCCAGCTAAAAGTACCGGTATTGCCGGTCGTTCCGATCCCAAGCATCTTGTTGTGGCGTACTGTGGCCGACATGTTACAGATCCCTTCCAGGCCAAGAGAATCACCTGGAAACCCAAAGGTCAGCCGTTCATTATCAAAACGCAGCCAGGTGAGCCTGGTGGCATTGTCATCGTGTCGTATGCTGCCGCGCAGACGGTTGTCGTCTCCTTCAATTGTGATCGTGGCCCCTTCCAAGAGACCTGCGGAAGCCAGGCGCCATGCTCCCTGCACTTTTTCGCGGACCTCCCTGACCCTGTATTGAATTCCGTCAACCCAAACTGCTTCAATGGCTGTTGGCTCATTAAACAGGTCTGCGCCTGAAATTATGAAGCTGGCACTTTTTCCTGTTTCAAGTGTCCCGTAAAGGTGATCAATGCCAGCCAATTTTGCAGGGATGGTGGTAAGTGAGGCCAAAGCCACGTTTTTATCGAGGCCGCGCTCCACTGCTGTCTGAAGGTTACTCAGAAACCTTTGTCCACTGCCGTAGGAGGTATAGGCCGTTTGAATGTTTGCTTCCGAAAGCTTTGACGGATTCGCGGGAGCCAGGTACCAATGGCGGAGATCCCCGAGCGATACGTCCATTTCTTGTTCCGGACTCATCACACTGGGCGGGTCAGGAAAATTGAGCGGCAGGATTACCGGCAACCGGGTGTGCACGATGGCATCCAAACGGCGGTACTCGTGTCCGCTCCCCAATACAACAGCATTCAGACTGAAGGAGTTGGCAATCTCCGAGGCCTTTAAAAACCAATGCTCGTTTTCAACGTCAAAAACAAAAGGAAGGTTCTGCTTCCGGGCCATGGCGATGCTGTTCAGGGCCTTGCTTGTTTCGGGTCGCGGTATCCCTCTGTTCTTTCTGTAGTGTTCATGGGCGTCAATATACCATGCGGCATCCAGCAGGGTTTGCCGCATCAGGGCAACGGACCCCATAGCGGAAGAGGGGTATGAAGATCCAAGGTCATCTGATGGCCGGAAGGAGATCTGGTGGGAAATATCCGGACGGATCAGTTGCCGTGCAGCATCTCCTTCGCCCAAAGCCACTATGCTTCCTTTTCCCCGGAAAATACCATGCGCCTGAAATACCTGTGCAACGACAAAACCCATCGAACGCAAAGCAGCCGCTTCTTCCCTTTCGGGCCTGAAATGTTCGGCAGAGCTGTAATGGCTGCGAACCTGTGGATTCCAGTAATGATGGTCGTCCTTATCGGGACAGGGCATGCCATAGTGTGTCATCAGGTCTATAAAACCAGGGTAAACAATTCGTCCTGTTATATCAACCTGGTATGCATCGGGGGGAATTGTCACATCACGGCCTGCCGCCTCAATGATACCATCCCTCACAACAATCGTTCCGCCAACGATTGTATTACCTGGTTCTATGACCAGCTTACCATTTGTCAGCGCAAAAACGGCCGGAGTATTCTCGCGCAATCCGGTTTGTCTGGCGGTTTGTGCAGCGGTTTGCAACGAAATTGAGAAACAAAATACCAATAACAAAAAACGTAGTTGAACCATATGTGTGCAATTTTTCAGCCTTCAATATGAGTAATGCAGGCCTGGATGTTGGCAGGGGTTTGGGTCCCTGTAACGAATTTTTAACTGAAACAAAAGGCTAAAATTAGCAATAAAAATCAATAACATTTGTGAAAACCATTCCCCATTTGTGGTATATATTCCCTGATCATGTCGGATTTTATATGTATATTAGGCCGAAAATGAACAATATGACCTGTTTATGAACAATGGCATGTATTATGCCACCACAGGGTCTACCTGACAGAGGGTGTCGCCGGAAGCGCAAGCATCCGGTTCTTGTTTACCAAAACACAATAAAAAAATGATAAACGGATGAAAGAAGGGAAAAAACTAAAGGCAAAGGATATTGATGCATTGATCTTTGATCTTGACGGGGTGATCACCCAAACACGGGATACGCACAAAAAGGCCTGGAAACAGCTTTTTGACAGTTTTCTGGAGGAAAGAGGGATGAATGACCGTTTGGGTGAGGGCGATTATGAAGAGTATCTTGATGGCAAGCCTCGCTATGAAGGGGTAAAAAGCTTTTTGTTGTCACGGAACATCAGTTTGCCTTATGGCAGCGAGAATGATCCGTCTGAAAAAGAGACCGTATGCGGACTGGGAAACAGGAAAAATGAGTTCTTTAACCGGTTGATCAGTAAAGAGGGGGCAGAAGTATACGACGAGGCCGTTGCAAGCCTCAGGAAATGGCGGCGCATGGGCATCAAAACAGCTATTGTCTCATCCAGTAAAAACTGTAAGGCCATTATCGAAAAGGCTGGGATCGATCACTTATTTGATGTGCGTGTTGATGGGTTGGTAGCTGCTGAACGCGGCCTCAGCGGCAAGCCCGATCCCACTATTTTTCTTGAAGCTGCAAGAGAACTGGATGTCCGCCCCGAACGTTCCATTGTTTTTGAAGATGCCATTTCCGGGGTGCAGGCCGGACAGCGTGGGTTTTTCGGACTGGTTGTAGGGGTGGCCCGCTTTGACAACCGCGATGAGCTGTTGCGCCATGGCGCCGATATGTGCATTGATTCATTTGATCAGTTCGATCTGTTTGGTGATGAACATATTGCCGGCTATTTCCGGTATACAAAACCCATGGTGTTTTCGGCAGGATCAGATGTGTTTGACATACTTAAGCAAAAAAGACCTGTGTTTTTTCTCGATTATGATGGTACCCTGACACCCATCGTCAACCGTCCGGAAGATGCACAGATCTCTGCCACCATGCGCAGTACCCTGTCTGAACTGGCCGGACGGTTCACTGTAGCGGTTGTAACCGGGAGGGATAAAGAGGATGTGGAGGACTTTATCGGATTGGATCAGTTGATATATTCGGGCAGTCATGGGTTTGTAACCTCCGGACCAGGAGGTATGTATATGGAACACGAACAATCGGAAGAGATCATCCGCCAGCTTGATCAAGCAGAAAAGGACCTTCACCGGCTGCTCGACAATAAGGGTGAAGGTGTGCAGATAGAACGCAAGAAATATGCAATTGCCGTTCATTACAGGAATGCACCGGAGAAATACGTGCCGCAGGTGATGGAAAGTGTTGACCAGTTGGTGGGAAAAGGAGAATCATTGAAGAAAGGCGAGGGGAAGAAAGTGGTTGAGGTGAAACCCGACATTGACTGGCACAAGGGCAAAGCGGTATGGTGGATAATGGAGGCCCTCGGACTGGACAAACAAAAGGATACGGTCCCTGTTTTCATTGGAGATGATGTTACCGATGAAGACGCCTTCAAGGTCTTAAAAGGCAAGGGTATAGGCATACTTGTCGAAAACCGTGGCCAGGAGACCTGCGCAGACTACAGTCTTAAAAACGTGTTCCAGGTAGAGCAGTTCTTTAAAAAAGTGATTGAGTTGTACGCCGGATAACCAATTGGAGTTTGTCAATGAATGTCATGTGAAAAAAATCAGCTTATGAGTGAAAACAACTGGCATATAGAATATGAAGAGTGGGATGCTTCCCGGCATCCACTGCAGGAGGCATTGTGTGCACTTGGTAACGGATATTTTGTTACCAGGGGGTCGCTTGAAATGGAAAAAGACAACGAGTACAATTATCCAGGGACATACCTGGCAGGTGGGTACAACAGGATGCAATCCAGGATCCAGGGAAAGACCATTGAGAATGAAGACCTGGTCAACTGGCCCAACTGGTTGATGCTTACCTTCAGGATTAATGGCAATAAATGGTTCAGATTGAAAGATGTGCATGTCCTCGGGTTCATTACCTCCCTGAACATGAAGGAGGGCATCATGCTGCGCAAAATGCGTTTCAGGGATGAGGAGGGTCATATTACCACCATTATCAGCAGACGCCTGGTTAGTATGGACGATTATCATGCAGCCGGACTGGAGTGGACCTTTATTCCGGAAAACTGGTCGGGTAAGCTCACCATCCGGTCGGGGATAGACGGGAACATCATCAATAACAATGTGGAAAGGTACAGCGATCTGAACCAGGATCATATTGAAGTAACTGGCAAGGGTGACTGGAATGCCAACACCGTTTTTTTGTCGGCACGTACCAAACAGTCAGACATCAGAATGACGCAGGCTGTGCAGACAAATTTCTTTATCCACCAGGAAAACCTCCATCTGGAACAACGGATGGTGCAGCTGAAAAACGCTGTTGCGGGCGACTATGTTTTGGAATGCAAGAAGCTGGAACCTGTCAGGATAGAAAAACTGGCCCTCCTTTATACTTCGAAAGATGTGGCGATCAGTGATCCGGTGACCGAAGCAAAGAACCGGATCACCCGGTTAACAAGCTTTGCCCGTCTTGTCCGTGACCAAAAGATGGCCTGGCAGCGTATCTGGAATTATAACGATATGGTGATCGATTCATCCGATGAGGATCAGCAGGTGGTCCGCCTGCATATCTTTCATCTTTACCAGACAGTGTCGCACAACAGCATCGATTATGATGTTGGCATACCCGCGCGTGGGTGGCATGGAGAGAGTTACCGCGGACATATATTCTGGGATGAGTTGTATATTCAGCCATTTATCGACCTGCACAAGCCCCAGTTGTCCCGTTCATTGCTTCTCTACAGACACCGGCGTCTCCCTGAGGCATATGAAGCAGCCAGGGAAGCAGGGTTCAAAGGAGCGCTGTTTCCCTGGCAAAGTGGCAGCAACGGCAGGGAAGAAACACAGAAGATTCACCTGAATCCTGAATCCGGACGGTGGCTTCCGGATGTCACACATCTGCAATACCATATCAACCTTGCCATTGCCTATAATGTATGGCACTATTATCAAAGTACGGGAGATGCCGACTTTCTCAATGCATACGGGGCTGAGATCATTTTTGGGGTGGCTTTGTTCTGGTCAGACATTGCCAGTCATAACCCCAAACGCGACCGGTATGAAATTCACGGCATTATGGGTCCGGATGAATACCATACACACTATCCGGGAATTGAGAAACCCGGACTCAATAACAATGCATATACAAATGTGATGGCTGCCTGGGTTATTGGCCGGGCACTCAAGTTGCTCGATCTGCTTGATGATACTTCCTGCAAAGAACTGTCAGACAAGACAGGGATCACAGAAGAAGATGTCAAACGCTGGGAGGAGATCAGCCGCAAAATGTATATACCCTTTCATGAAAAAGAGATCATTTCGCAGTTTGAAGGGTATGGCGACCTTAAGGAGCTTGACTGGGACCATTACAGGGAAAAATACGGTGATGCGATCAGGCTGGACCGTATCCTTGAAAGTGAAAACGATTCACCAAATCACTATAAAGCAAGTAAGCAGGCTGATGTGCTGATGCTGTTCTACCTGTTTTCGACTGAAGAACTGGAAGCGTTGTTTAACAGACTGGGATACGACTTTTCACCTGGTATGATCCCCAAAAATATCGAATACTACTACCAGCGTACATCACACGGGTCAACATTGAGCCAGGTGATCCATGCCTGGGTGTATGCGAGGAGCCACCGGCGAAAATCGTGGAAAAGCTTTAAAACGGCGTTAATGAGCGACTTTAAGGACATTCAGGGCGGGACCACGCATGAGGGTATCCATCTGGGTGCAATGGCCGGTTCGCTCGATCTGTTGCAACGCTGTTATTCCGGATTGGAGATCAGGGATGATGTTCTCTGGCTGAACCCCTGCCTCCCCGACGACATACGTTCGCTATCATTTCACGTGCGTTACCGCAGCCATTGGATCAAGCTGGATATCGGCCACAAGAAGATCAGCGTGGCGTTTTGCAAGGGATGGGCGAACCCGGTATATATTGCCGTAAAGGGACGGAAATACTATTTTGAGACCGACGACCAGAAACAGTTTTCACTGTGAACGGATGGTTTCACTGAATTGTTAAGAAAAAAACATACCGTTATGAGGCTAATCATTGTGTCTAACCGTTTGCCAGTTGCTGTCAGCAACTCGAATGGCAAATTCAGCATGGAAAAAAGTGCCGGCGGACTCGTTTCCGGGTTGAGCGATTTTCTAAAGTCATTGAAAAACAATGCCAAAGGGGTTAGAGAATACCTGTGGCTGGGGTGGCCGGGCGATAAAATAGATAAGGAAGATGAGGAGTATGTTCGTCAGAAAGTGCAAAAAGATTTTAGTGCATCACCCATATTCCTGTCAAAAAAACTTATGGATAAAGTCTATCTGGGTTTTTGCAACCGCACACTCTGGCCTCTTTTCCATTATTTTCCGAATTATGCCCATTTTGATCTTGATTACTGGTTCGAGTATAAGCGGATGAACAAGATCTTCTGCGATGAACTGCTCAAGGAGATCAGGGATGGCGATATCATCTGGATACACGACTACCACCTGATGCTGCTGCCGGCTATGCTCAGGGAACATGTATCCAATCCCATTGGCTTCTTTTTACACATTCCTTTCCCGTCATATGAGATGTATCGGATGCTTCACAAGGAGAGCCGGACAGAAATACTTGAGGGACTCATAGGCGCTGACCTGATCGGCTTCCATACCCACGACTATACCCAGCATTTTTTGCGTTGCGTATTGCGTATACTGGGGAAGGAAAACCATATGGGCAAAATATCGATGCCCGACCATACCGTACAGGTGGATACTTTTCCGATGGGTATTGATTTTGATAAATTTTACCTGATGGATGTGTCACCCTTTCCTTCAAACAAGCCCGGGAGGGGTGAACCCAGGATGGTACTTTCTGTCGACAGGCTCGATTATTCAAAAGGCATCATCAACCGTTTGCTTGGTTTTGAATTGTTTCTGAAACGTCACCCTGAATGGCACGGAAAAGTGTGTATGAACATGATCGTGGTCCCCTCGCGGACAGGCGTAGGGGCCTACAGGAAGATCAAAAGCAGCCTTGATGAGCTGGTGGGTAAAATCAATGGTTCCTATGGAAGCATATCGTGGACCCCCGTTATCTATCAATATACCTCGCTGCCCCACAAAGAGCTGATCGCTACCTACCGCAGAAGCGATGTCGCCTTGCTGACGCCCCTCAGGGATGGAATGAACCTGGTGGCCAAGGAATATATTGCCTCACTGGAAGACCATAGAGGGATGTTGATATTGAGTGAGTTTACAGGGGCGGCCAAAGAGTTGAGCGAGTCACTGGTGATCAATCCCAACAACATAGATGAAATTGCAGAAGCCATAGAAGAAGCCCTGAATGTGCCAATGAAACAACAGATCAGGGGGAACAAGATCATGCAGAAACGCCTCAGACGCTACAATGTTACGAAATGGGCCAATGATTTCGTGAACAAGCTGGTGGAAACCAGCCATATATCAAGGGACTCGGTGAGCAGGAAACTACTGAATCAGTCGTTGCTTCAACGGTTGACCGGTAATTTCAGAAAAGCAAAAAGCAGGATCATTATTGTGAATTACGACGGAACATTGGTGCCCTATACAAAATACCCGGCTTCAGCAGAACCACCGGAAGCGTTGCTTAGACTGTTGAAAAACCTTGATGCACAAATCGAGACCGATATAGTGATCATAAGCAGCAGGGGGAAAGATGAGCTGGATGAGTGGCTTGGCGGACTCCCATTGAATCTGACGGCAGAACATGGCTCGTGGATACGCGAAGCAAACAACAATGAGTGGGCGTTGCTGAAACCCCTTTCATCTGAATGGAAAGAAGAGGTATTACCCATACTGGAAATGTATACTGACCGGCTTCCTGGCTCGTATATACAAGAACGGGATTATTCAGTCGCATGGCATTATCATAAGTCAGACATAGAACAGGCATCCCAATTGGTAAAAGAGGTGAATGACCATCTGTTGTCGATAACCACAAACATCAGTGCCCATGTGATCCACGGAAGTAAAGTGATAGAAGTCAGCAATTCAGGCATTAACAAAGGAGAACTTGCCATGCACTGGCTGTCACGAAAAGAGTATGATTTTATCCTTGCCATCGGCTCCGGCTGGTCTGATGAGTTGTTGTTCCAGACCATGCCCCCACATGCCTGGTCAATAAAAGTAGGGCTGGCACAAACGGCTGCCAATTATGTCGTTAAGGGACAAACCGATGCCATTGCCATTTTGGACAAACTCAGAGATCACTGACGGTTGATGGCGGGTCCCCTGTCTGTTTATTGACCGCTACCCTGGTCTTTGGCAAACAATGTGGATATTCCCGCTGGATAAACTCCACGAGTTTTTCCCTTATATATACCCTGAGTTCCCAGGCATCGGGAGAGTTTGCCGCACTCATGAGTGCCCTGATCTCCAATGTGTGTTCCCGGGCATCGGTAACCTGCAATACATTCACTTTCTTATCCCAGTATTTGCATGATTCCAGCAACCTTGTAAGCTCGGTTCGCAGGGCATTAAGCGGAATGGTATAATCAGTATAGATGAATACCGTACCCAGTATGTCGGCAGAGGTGCGTGTCCAGTTCTGAAAGGGCCTCTCCATAAAATAGGTGGTGGGGACAACCAGACGGCGTTTGTCCCAGATCCTCACAACAACATAGGTAAGGTTGATCTCATCGATCCACCCCCATTCATTTTCCACGATCACCACATCGTCCAGCCGGATCGGCTGGGTGATCGCAATCTGCAGTCCGGCGAGGATCGTGGCCAGCGCTTTCTGCGCAGACAGTCCGATGACCAATCCGGCGATCCCTGCCGAAGCAAACAAACTGATGCCTATGCTGCGGACTGCCTCGAATTGCATCAGGGTAATGCCAATGGCGATGACAATAATGATGAATACCAGGATCTTTTCTATAATGTTGTATTGGGTGTGCAACTTACGCACCTGAAGGTTGTCAGATACGCTCATGTCGTATCGCCTGAGTAAGCTGACCTTGGCAGCACGGATCAGGGCAATTATCGTCCAGGTTACGGCTGCAGCAAATAAAATATGCCCGGATACATGGATGGTCCGGTATACCTCGGCCGGAAAATCATTCAGGTACTGAGCAATGATGTTTGCTGATAACCCAAGTATGAATAACAATGCAGGCAGCAAAAAACGTTTCATTGTTCGCATATCGTATTCTTTTCAATGGTAATAAGATATTTTTTTTGCGCAGATTCAAAGGTATGGATTATATCGCGCATATGCAAAGTTTGTCTTTTTGCCCAGCACCCCAGTTAGTTTCCATACCTTGTTGTCTCCCTCACTCGTCTGGTTCACGGCTGGTTTGTTCAATGTGCACTTTTTGTTTTCAGGGGGTGTGTCCGGACAGTAAAGGCTGCCCTGACTGCTTTCAATTATTCTTGTTATGGTCGGTCGGACTATAATGTTTATATATGATATAAAAAAATTATTTGGTTTATAAAATAAAATTATATTTGCACGTACAACAAAAATAATTCAATATATAATGATATTCAGAAGATTTATACAAAAACACATTCCGGGATTACGGGTGTTGCCTATCAGTACCGAACAATTTGTTCCGGGGGTGATCCTCGACCGTGAAAAATTGCGTTTGATGGGTCATTGCAGGGAAATACTGCATGATGAACCGGAATCAGCCTGGACCTACACCCTGTCGAAAGCCAGTATGATCTATGGTACAGTACAGGCTGACAGGAAGCTGGGAGGCGGGGTAAAAGTTCTGGGTATAATTTCCTTACGGAGCGGCTATCTCGACGATATCCGTGTACATATAGATATCAGCGAGGTACGTGGAGCTGCGCTTGATATGTACCAGATGGAGCTGCAACCAAAACTGAATGCATTGCGAAAGACTGATCGCCGGGGACGATGGCGGCTGATTAACGACCACCTGGTGGTTATGGAAACTTACTATGCAAGCAAGTTCAAGGCAACTTTCTACAGGAAGAATCAGCTACTTGCCAGGGCCGATCTGGATGCCATTGCAACACTGGACCTGGAGGGACACATTGAATACCAGTGGGAAACCGACCACTCACTGGTGGTTGCCAACAATGAGCATGTCCCTTTTGGTGTACGTGGATTTGTCGTTTGACAACCGTGTTTTTCCATTATTTTGAATGAATGCCCATGGCCGGTTGAACAAATTCCTGTACTTTTGTCCGTTGATGTTCTGATGGTATAAACAAAATCCGGATATGATGGAAATAAGTGGAACCATTCTTTCAGTTTTGCCAGAGCAAAGTGGTGAAGGCCGCAACGGTCCGTGGCGCAAACAAGATTTTATCATTGAAACAGGTGGACAATTTCCCAGGAAGGTATGTGTCAGTGTATGGGGCGACAAAATTGACCAGTTCGGCGTGAAGGAAGGCGAGCATATAACAGCGTCTGTTAACATTGAAAGCCGCGAGTTCAATGGCAGGTGGTATACCGATGTGAAGGCCTGGAAGATCGGCAGACAGCAAAGCGCTGAGGAAGTTCAGGCCGGGTCTTCTGCCAGTGGCACGCCACCACCTGTGGAGGCTCCTCCCCCTTCAGAAGAACCTTTGCCTCCGCTCAGTGAAGAAGATGATCTTCCCTTTTAACCATACCTGCTTGTTTTGATCTAACCTGCAACTTTTATGGATCCAGACTCATTTCGTCATTATGGACACCAGTTTGTTGACTGGCTGGCCGACTATTTCGAACATATCGGGCAACTCCCGGTAAAGTCTGCCGTAAAACCAGGCGATATCCTATCCAAACTGCCTGTTGAACCGCCTGTTTCAGGGGAATCAATGGATGACATATTTGTAGACTTTCAGCAGGTCATACTTCCCGGGATGACCCATTGGCAGCATCCGGGTTGGTTTGCCTATTTTCCCGCAAACAACAGTCCGCCATCGGTACTTGCCGAAATGCTGACCGCCGGACTGGGTAGTCAGTGTATGAGCTGGCAAACATCTCCCGCTGCAACGGAACTGGAAGAACGTGTCACCGGTTGGCTCCGGCAAATGATCGGACTGCCTGACCATTTTAAGGGGGTCATACAGGATACGGCATCAACTGCGACACTGTGTGCCTTGCTGTCGGCGAGGGAACATGCAACCGGATTTGATGCAAATATGCGTGGGATAAAGGATCCGCTGACTGTGTATGCCTCTTCCGAGACACACTCAAGCATCGAGAAAGGGATGAAGATCGCCGGATTTGGGAGGGATAACCTTCGTCTTGTTGATACAAGGGATGATTTTTCCATGTGTCCGAAAGCACTCGAAAAAGCGATGGCACGCGACATTGAAAATGGGATCAAACCCTCATGTGTCGTTGCAACACTGGGAACAACTTCGTCAATGGCCATGGATCCCGTTGATGAGATCGGACCGTTGTGCAAAAAATACAAAACCTGGTTGCACGTAGATGCGGCATTTGCCGGTACTGCTGCGTCAGATCCGGATCACCGGTGGTTTATGAGCGGGACAGAACAGTGCGACTCCTTTGTGTTTAACCCGCATAAATGGATGCTGACCAATTTTGACTGCTCGGTCTATTTTGTAAAAAATGCCGGTATCCTGTTGCGTACCCTGGGCATTCAACCTGAATACCTTAAGACAGGGGCCGATCAGCAGGTAAATAACTACCGGGACTGGGGGATACAGCTTGGACGGAGGTTTCGTGCCCTGAAGCTTTGGTTCGTGATCAGGTATTATGGTGTGGACGGAATTCGCAAAATGGTGAATAAACACATTGATCTGGCTGCATTGTTTGCAGAGTGGATAAAAGCCGATCCCCGGTTTGAATTGATGGCGCCTCAGCAACTCACGCTGGTGTGTTTCCGGTTAAATCCCGGAAACCTCCCGGAGAAGGAACTGCAGCGGGTCAATGAGGCTCTTCTTGATGAAGTGAATAGTTCGGGGGAAGTATTTCTGACACATACCATGCTCAGGGGCAAATACTGTTTGCGGATGTCTGTCGGACAGCGTACCACAGACAGGGTTCACGTGCAGAAGGCCTGGGACCTTATCAGGAAGCCGGCAGAAAAACATCGAACCCCATACCCCGGGTGATCAGCGTAAACAACCACTCCAGCCGGGGGTAGAGCATGCTTCCCGACCGCATCTCTTCTGAGATCAGATTCTGGCCATGATCAAAAAAATCGATCACCATAAATAAAACAGCCAGTATCAAACCCCATTTGATCAGGCCAATTCCAAATCCGGCGAAACGGTTAATAAACCCCAGCATCAGCGCCTTGAAAATATTGGTGAGCAACAGTCCAAACATACGTACCAGTAAGACCACAATGACAAAAACAATAATAAACACTGCGATCTGCACAAGACGGGTATTCCAGCTGAACAGGTTTTCAATGATGTTGCTGAATATGATGGCTGCCAGTATGGCAATAAATACACCGGCAACCAAGCCGGCAAGCGTCGCCGTTTCATGAAAGAACCCTTTCTGAAATCCCCTGATGGCACCAAGGAGCAATACAAGGGAGATGATGATGTCGAGTGTATTCATGATGCTGTTGGTGATGACCGCAACAGACGGTCTTTGTCCTGATAACCTGATAAAAACAAGTCAGTGAAGGATCCGGCAGGTTAATTCCCTGACCAGCTCGCCCTCATTGGTTGATACATTATTCATGCCTTTTGACCTCATGTCATAGTCTCTCAGTAACGAAAACAATTGTACGATCCGTGCCGGCGGATAATTTTTTGCTGCCTGTTCGTAATTTTTGACAAAATACGGCGCCACTCCCAGTTTTTTAGCTACATTCTGCCTGCTTTTGTCATTCAGACCATGATACAGGAGTATCCTGGAAAAAAACTGGCAAAGGACGGCAGTTGTTCGTATGATTGAATTCGATTTTGGGTTGTCGGCAAAATATTGTGCGATCCGGTATGCCTTCAGCTTGTTTTTTGTCCCGATCGCAGACTGGTATTCAAAGATATTAAATTCTTTGCTTATGCCTATGTTTTCTTCAATGACTGTGGTAGTGATCTCTTCCCCTTTTCTGATGTTGATGAATATTTTTTTTACCTCATTCACGATTTTTCCCAGGTCGGTACCCAGGTGATCGGCGAGCATCTGCAGGGCAGTCGGACCGATTTGGTATCCGCGTTGCTTTACATAGGAAGAGATCCAGCCGGGGACCTGGTTGTCAAACAATTTTTTTCCCGTGAACACCAGTCCGGACTTGTCAAATGCCTTGTACAGCTTCGTCCGCCCGTCGAGTGTCTTGTATTTGTAGCAAACCACAAGAATGGTTGATTTCAGTGGACTTTCAAGATAGGGGACGAGGTCATCGATCCCTGTTAAGTGTTGTGCCTCGCGAACAATCACAACATTATGACTGGCCATCATGGGGTAACGCCTTGCTGTGCTGACAATTACAGGGACATCCGTATCGCGTCCGTAAAAAATACTCAGGTTAAACTCTTTTTCTTCATCATTCAGTACATGTTTTTCAAGAAAAGCGGCAATCACATCGATATAAAAGCCTTCCTCTCCCATCAGGCAGTATACCGGGTAAAAGGACCTGTTTCGGATATCCCTGAGCATATTATTAAAGTTCATTTCGACCATAGCAAGGCTGTCTGTTACATCCATGCAAAAATAACGAAAGGTTTTAACGGATGCATCTTTTCCGGTATTATTTCTACGGAGAACTGCCCTGTCCTCCGCACCTGCTTTAAAATACAGGATAAGGCACCGGTACGTATACTGGCCACTCCAACGGGTCAGGCAAAAAAAAACCTGTATCTTTGTATGAGGTCAGTATTTCTGTCTGAACACAACTGACCGTTTTCTTGTTGAAACAGATGATGCACAAACTGAACCTTCCTGAATTCCCTTTAAGAATGATCAAACAATCGGGCAAGATCTGCGTGTTCGATATTTTCAGGAAACAATTCGTATTGCTCACCCCGGAAGAATGGGTCCGCCAGCACTTTTTATGGTGGCTTAAGGAATACAAAGGATATCCGCCCTCTTTGATTGCTGTGGAGGCTTCCCTGAAATACAACAGGATGCTGTTGCGCGCCGATGCCATCATCTATGACAAAACAACAAAACCACTGATGATCATAGAATGTAAGTCGGCCGAACAAAAAATCACCCAGGATGTATTTGACCAGGTGGCAAGGTATAACTTCCCGTATGGTGTTTCCTACCTGGCTGTAACCAACGGTCTTGACCATTATTGTTGCAAGATGGACAAGGATGCGAATGAATGGGTGTTTTTACGGGAAATTCCGGATTATATGCAGATGTTGGACGAGAAACAATAAGACTTGACTGATGAATGTTCCTCTGGTAAAAATCAAAGAATACTGGACAACAGGACCCTTGTTTGTTCCGTTATCCGGAAACGGTCACTTTTCTGGTGGCGGTCTTCCTTTGCTGCATTTGTGCAGACTTGTGTTGTTGGTTCTGTTTTCCTGCTGCCAGCCTGCTTTTGCTGCACCTCCCCAATCAATACCATTGCATGCTGCCATGGAAAGCCATGCCGTACTGCCTGGACACATTATTTTTAAACTCACCCCAGAAGCACAAGAACAAAAAGGGGGACTGGAGCTATTGTCAGAACATATCAATGGCTTGTCGGGCACCAAGATCATGAACAGCCCCTACAGGCTGTTCCCCCGGCACGATGCCCCATCAGGGAAATCTCTTGCTGCCGGCCGGCCATTGGTTGACCTTTCAAGGATCTATGAGGTGGTGATTGATGACCATGACCGCTTACCGGATGTGATCACAGCCATTGCATTGACTGGTTTGACCGAATATGTGCAACCACGGTTTATCCCGGAAACGCAACATTTCATTAAAGAACATACAGATACTGTATATGTGCCGAATGATCCCATGGCACCCGATCAGTATTACCTCGACAACATTGCGGCTTACCAGGCGTGGGCAATATCGCGGGGCGACACCAACACGGTGATTGCCATCGTTGATACCGGTGTTGACCTGTACCACCCTGACCTGGTCAATGCAATCAAATACAATTATGACGACCCCATCAATAGTGAAGATTCAGATGGTGACGGCTACATTGACAATTTTCACGGATGGGATCTGGGTGAGGGAAATAATGATCCAACCTTTAACCGGTCTGCCCATGGTCTGCATGTATCGGGCATTGCTGCTGCCAGTGCCGATAATGACGAGGGCATCGCCGGTGTCGGTTTTCATTCAAGGTTCCTCCCCGTAAAGGTTGATGACGAGTTTGGCCGTCTGGTCAAAGCATACGAAGGGATTGTCTATGCTGCCGATCAGGGTGTTGATGTTATCAACTGTTCGTGGGGCAGCCACTTTTACCCTGGTCCGTTTGGCCAGGACATTATTGATTATGCAGTTTTTAACAGGGATGTGCTGGTTGTGGCCGCCGCAGGCAATGCCAATTCATCACAGCCATTTTATCCTGCCTCTCTGGATCACGTTGTAAGCGTGGCAGCTACCGATACCTTCGACAGGAAAACCGGGTTCTCAAGCTATGGTGCGTTCGTTGATGTTACAGCTCCAGGCATTGGCATAAAATCAACCTGGGTATACAATACCTATATGTCGTCGGGAGGGACCTCCATGGCTTCACCGATCGTTGCCGGTGCCGCCGCCATCCTCAGGTCGTATTATCCAGCATATGACGCCATGCAAATTGCTGCCCTGTTAAAACTGTCGTCCGATCCTGTTGATGAGGTGGAGGGAAACGCTGACTATGGCGGACAATTGGGGTATGGGCGTATCAATTTGCTGAAAGCACTCACCGAAACCGGACGACCTTATGTCCGTGTCGTTGAAGACCTGTCTGGCGAAGAGAACCTTAAGGCAGTCAGACCGGGTGATCAGTTTGAAGTGGCGGTGCAGTTTCTAAACATCCTGGCCCCTGCCGGTAATGTTTCGGCTGTGCTCACAACCCCGTCAGACTACCTTGATGTACTAACGGATACGTTGTGGTTTGGCGGACTGGATAGTATGGCGTTGACCGACAATGCCGCCAGCCCTTTTATTGTGAATGCCTTGTCTGACTTGCCTGTAAACCATGAAACCATTTTTACCATTTCCTTTTTTGACGGCGGCGGACAGACCATTGGCCGCCACGCTTTGCGTCACGTGCTGAATTCTGACTATGTCAACATTCATGCAGGGGCCATCACCACAACCATTTCATCACTTGGTGCATTGGGATTTAACTATCCGTATTATTCACAGGGTAAAGGCCTTTTGTATAATAACGGCTATACCATGCTGCAATGTGGCGGTATAGTGGTTGGCAACAGCGTTGCCCACGTTGTTGATAATATATACGGGGCCCGGCAGGGAAGCTTCAGTGAGGTGCTGAAGCCACTCAGGTATCCGCGTGTGCACACCACCCATCCGGTCGCTCCGATCAAGGTGAGTGGCAGTGTCACTGACCAGACCGGTAACCACAGCGGTCCGCTGAACGTAGAAATCAGCTACAGGGCATACTTCTGGGATGACAATCCTGCAGAAGACTTTTTTATTCTGGACTATGCGGTCATCAACCATTCAGAAAAGACATACAATAACCTGTATGCAGGTTTTTTTGCTGACTGGGTGCTGCGAAACAACAAAATGCATCGCGCCGGCATCCATGTGCCCGCCAGACTTGCTTATGCATTTTCTGAGGAGGGTGGTCACTATGCAGGGATCCAATTGCTGACCGGCGGGGGAATGCGGCACTATGCTTTCGATAAGCAGGGAGCAGGGGGGAGTATGCAGATCAGCAAGGGATTTACAGATTTTAAAAAATTTACCGCACTCACTTCAAACCGCTTCCAGGCGGGCCATTACAAGGACGACAACAACATTTCGTCGCTGCTGAGCAGCGGACCACATTTTGTTCACCCGGGCGATACGGTAATGGTTTCTTTTGCAATCCACCTTGCTGAACATTTGCCGGATATGATAAAGAATACTGAAAAAGCCAGGGAATATTATCATATGCTGGAGAGCATACCTACTTCTGTTTCACCGCCTCCGCTGCTGGCACAGCCTGAGCTGCTGAAGGCTTACCCGAACCCTTTTTCCAGCCAGCTCACCGTCAGCATTAATGGTGAACCGGGACACCTTTACAGGCTGACGATGGCCGACCTGTACGGAAGAAAGGTCTATGCCGGTAATGTGAGACCCCTGGCAGATATGGAGAAAAAGGTAAAAATTCCTGTCCGGGGACTGCATCCGGGCATCTATGTCATCAGACTGGATAATGGATATGAAAATGCCGCTGTGCGGGTGATTAAATGGTGACCGGCAATTGAGCCGGATCAACTATAAGTTGTAATTTTGTCAAAAAAGAATACGATCGAACGATGGATATACAATATATTGGAGAACATTTGTTCTGGGGCCATGCCGGGCGTTTTGCCCTCTATCTTGCTTTCTTTTCTGCGATCTTTTCTGTTATAGCCTATTACAGGGCATCATCAACCAACCGGATAGATTATCGTCAATGGAGAAGCTGGGCCAGGAAATTGTTCAGGTTTCATGGCCTGATGGTTGGCGTTGCATCATTTGCATTGCTGTATATATTGCTCAGCCGTTTTTATGAGTACCGGTATGTGTGGATGCATGTGGAAAACAACCTGTCAGTCGGATACCAGATTTCCAGTTTCTGGGCAGGCCAGGAGGGAAGCCTTTTGTTCTGGGTCTTATGCCAGGTTGTATTCGGACTGTTTGTCATCAGGTATGCCCGTCAATGGGAAATGCACGTGATGACCCTCTTTTCGCTGTCGCAGGTATTTATGCTCAGCATGTTGCTGGGATTGCGCTTTGGCAGTTTTTCTGTTGGAATGGACCCGTTTCTTTTGCTGCGAATGGCACCGGAAAACCTTGGCAACCAATTCTTCCATCGTCCTGATTACCTGTCACATATTACCGATGGCAACGGATTGAACCCTTTGTTGCGGAATTTCTGGATGTTGTCGCACCCGCCGGTTACCTTTATTGGTTATGCCGCCGTGCTGGTACCGTATTGTTATGCCCTGGCCGGTTTGTGGAGGGGAAAGTTTCATGACTGGATACGGCCTGCGCTTCCCTGGACCATACTGGGCATTTTCTTTTTGGGTGCCGGCATACTGCTGGGCGGTGTGTGGGCATATGAATCGCTCACTTTCGGTGGCTTCTGGGCATGGGACCCCATAGAAAATGCTTCCCTTGTTCCCTGGCTTATGCTAACAGCCGGACTCCACCTGATGATCGTGTCATACAGGAAAAAACACAGTTATGCGCCTGCTTTTCTGTTTGTCATCCTATCATTCATATTTATCATATATGCAACCTACCTGACAAGAAGCGGTGTGCTGTCGGAAACGTCTGTGCATTCATTTGGCTCTGATGGCATGGGGTTGCATATCCTGGTGTACCTGTTCATCTTTTTGGTCATTGGGATCCTGTTGCTTGTTAAGGAATTTAGAAATCTCCCTTCCAGGGGAGAGGAACAGTTGTTGTCGCGCGACTTCTGGCTCTTTGCCGGGTCTCTTGTCATCGCCCTGAGCGCATTTCAAATCATCTTCAGCACGTCAATCCCTGTTTTTAATCATATACTGGGAACACAACTGGCACCGGCACAAAATGTGGTAAGCTACTACAACAAATGGCAGTTGCCTTTTGCGGTAGCCATCGCATTGATGATCGGCTTCACACAATTTATCCGGTGGGACCGTAACAATATAAGGCAGTTTATGCATCGAATGGGATTATCAGTTGTGCTGGCTGTCATCACCTCCATACCGGTCATTTTCTTCTATGGCATCACCGGCACAGGGTATGTACTGCTGCTATTTGCCGGTTTGTTTGCTTTCTATGGCTCACTCGACATGCTGTTGCGTTTCCGAAATCAGTACATCAGCATGGGGGGAGCCATCAGCCACCTGGGCATGGCCTTATTCCTGCTTGCCGTGCTGCTCACCTTTTCGAAAAAAACCACCATCTCCGAAAATACCTCAGGGTATTTCCTTGGTGATGGTTTTCCGGAAACCGAAAACCTTTTGCTGATCAAGGGAGAAATGCTTCCTATGGGCGAATACAAGGTGACATATGTGGACCGGCAGTTCGACGGAGAACGCATTCACTATCAGGTGGACTTTCTGAAGACTAATAAAGAGGGCGACTATTACAGGGTTTTCAGCTCATATCCGTCGGTCCTCCTCAACGAACGGATGGGCAATGTATATGAACCCTATTCAAAAGTGTTCCCGTTAAGGGATGTGTTCACCTATGTAACGTTTGCCGACCTGTCGGGCGAAGATCATATACATGAACCATACACGCTGATCAGTGAACTCGTTGTTGCTGTGGGCGACACCATTGCCCTGGCAAACAACCGCCTGGTATTGCAGTCTGTCGGAAGCACCCCTGTCGTTTCCACTGAACAGCAAAATGAACTGCGTGTTGCTGCATCCCTGGAGATACATACACACTATGGGAAAAAGTACACCCCGCAACCATCGTTCATTGTTTCGGATCATAAAGTGCGGCATGAAGATGTGGTGGTTAGTGACCTCGGCTTGAAGTTCCGCTTTGAGCGGGCCAGGGATGAGCCCAATACGATTGAGCTGAAGGTATATGAAGAGCAGCCTGAGTTTATCATCATAAAAACAGTTATTTTTCCGTTCATCAACTTGTTATGGATCAGCATTGTTGTGTTGCTTGCCGGACTGTATCTCGCTTACCGTCACCGGCGCAAGGCATCTTAGGAACTGGAAGCTCCCGCTGAGGAACTGGAAGCTCCCGCTGAGGAACTGGAAGCTCCCGCAGGGACTTCCAGCTTCCGGGATGTGAAGCTCCTTTTTGGACTTCCAGCTTCCGAATTGTAAAAAACAAACTAATGAAAGACATAGTCATTTTGGGAGCAGGCAACGTAGGTACACACCTGGGTAAGGCTTTTCATGAGGCGGGTATGCCGGTTGTACAGGTATATAACCGCACTTTGGGACCGGCAAACAGTCTGGCTGAATTGCTCGGCTGTGCCTGTACCGATAATTTGGAAGACCTTACCGGTAAGGCCAGCCTCTATGTGATCACCGTTACCGACGATGCCATCGGTGAAGTCGCTGCACGTTTCCCGTTCAGGGATCGTTTGCTGGTGCATACAAGCGGGACAACCAACATGCATGTACTGAAATCAGGCAGTGCACAGTACGGTGTGTTTTATCCCTTGCAAACCTTTTCAAAAGAGATCCCTGTTGATTTCCGCAAGGTGCCTTTGTGCCTGGAAGCATCAGACACTTCGTGCAGGGACCTGCTGGAGGACATTGCAGGGAAACTTACCGGACGGGTGATCTGGATTGACTCGGAGAAAAGGAGGTTCATTCATGTTGCTGCTGTGTTTGCCTGCAATTTTGTGAACCATATGTACCACCTGGCAGAAGAGATCCTCAGGGAACACGATCTGCCGTTTGATCTGCTGCAACCGCTGATAGAGGAAACGGCCCGCAAAGCGATGACGGACAATCCGGGCAACGTGCAAACGGGTCCGGCGCGCCGCAACAACCTGGAGGTGATCCGTGCACACCTCGGCATGCTGTCTGCCATGCCGGCGTTTAAAGAGCTATACGGACAAATAAGTGACAGCATCCGTAAGAAGTATGCCAGTGATTAAAGACAAACAAGACAGAAACGAGCAGACTTCAACTTAATGAACACATAAAAAAACCCGTTTTGACATGACCAATTACAAACAGTTGTTAACACAGGTAAATACTTTTATTTTTGATGTGGATGGGGTAATGACCCGTGGGATTGTGTTGCTTACCCCTGGCGGAGAAATGTTGCGGAGCATGAACGTTAAGGATGGGTATGCTTTGCAGCTTGCTGTCAGGAAAGGCTACCAGATATATATCATATCGGGAGGGAGCTGTGAGTCTGTCCGGCACCGTTTCTCACTGCTTGGCATCAGGGATGTCTATCTTGGTGTTGGAAACAAGATGAAGGTATATGAAAAGCTGTTGAAGGAAGAGGGCCTTGACCCGTCGCGGACATTGTATATGGGCGATGACATACCCGACTATAAGGTTATGTGCGAAGTAGCTGTACCCGCCTGTCCGGCCGATGCCGTTGAGGAGATCAAAGCCATATCAAAATATATCTCGTCTTACGGGGGCGGTAATGGTTGTGTCCGTGATGTCATTGAACAGGTGATGCGGATCCACGAAACATGGTTTGATGATGATGGTTTTCATTGGTGACCGGATCCACGAAACATGGTTTGATGATGATGGTTTTCATTGGTGACCGGATGCCGGACTGCTGTTTGGGTTTTTATCATTTTGCAGATGAAACAAAGAGCGATTAATTGTGTACCAAAGAATGGTGTGCCTGTCTTTATGGCATACAGGATAATGCCATTTATACTGGCCTTCATTGCTTTTCTGCCAATGGCCGTTTCCCGTGATGTGGTCATTAACGAAGTTATGGCGTCCAATGCAACGACCATTGCCGATGAGGATGGTGATCATGAAGACTGGATTGAACTGTTCAACAGGGGACAGGATGCGGTGTCCCTTGCCGGTTATGGATTATCTGATGATTACGGGAATCCTTTCCGGTGGGTCTTCCCTGATGTGGTCATTGAGCCGGGCGCGTTTCTTCTCGTCTGGGCATCCGGAAAAGACAGGAGGTCGCCGGATAATCCCCTGCACACCAACTTCAGCATCAAAAGCGATGGGGAGGAGGTACTGATCACCCATCCCGATGGTGAGCGCCTGGATGAGCTGGCTCCCATTCCGATCCCTTCCGATATTTCTTACGGCCGCAAACCTGACGGGGATGATCAGTGGTTCTTCTTTGCAGAACCTACACCGGGTGCAGCAAACACCACTCAGGGGACCACAGGTATCCTCGGGCCTCCGTTGTTTTCAGTGCAGGGAGGATTCCATCCTGGTCCGTTTGAACTCGAAATAGAACACCCTGATACCAGCGTAACGATCGTATACACTACAGATGGATCCGAACCTTGCATCAGTAACCTGGGGGGCACATCCTACCAGTACAAGAATGATTATCCGTTTTTCCCGGATGAACCCTTTGGTGATTTCCTGGAACACACATTCATATCATCAATTGTTGATGGTCCGTTGCTGATCGCTGACCGGACAGAAGAGCCGGACCGAATTGCAAGGATCTCTGCCACCGTGCAGTATCCTGACTACCTGCCTGATGATCCGGTATTTAAAGGCCGGGTGGTCCGTGCACGTGCCTGGAAAGATGGCATGCTGCCCAGTGACATCATAACCCACAGCTACTTTGTGTCATCTGTGGACGAGGAACGATTCAGTTTGCCGGTCGTTTCACTTACCACCCAGGAGAACCATTTGTTTGATTATAACGATGGAATTTATACACCGGGGGTGGATGCCGACCGGTGGCGCGAAAACAATCCGCATCAGACATTTCCCTGGCCCTATTATGGCAATTTTCGTCGCCGTGGCGATGAATGGGAATACCCGGCACACCTGGAGCTGTTTGAACATCCCGGAAAAGAGCGGGTGGTGGCACAGAATGTCGGGATCAGGATACATGGTGGTGCTACCAGGTCTTATCCGAACAAATCATTGCGTCTATATGCGCGCAATCAATACGGTGATCCATATCTTGTGCACAACTTTTTTGGTGGTCAGACCGAAGGGTACAAGCGCCTGATACTGCGTAATTCGGGCAATGACTTTCCCACATCACTATGGCGTCCGGATTTCCCATCGCGCACCATGTTCCGCGATGCAGCCATCCAGGCCATTATGCGGACTTTGAGGATAGACACACAGGAATACCGCCCGGCGGTCCTGTTTATCAACGGCGAATACTGGGGAATAATGAACATACGGGAGCGGTATGACAAACATTATCTCCACCGCAAATATGGAGTTGATGAAGAAAACATCGACCTGCTGACCGGCAGGGATGAGGTGAAAGAGGGAGACAACATCCATTACAATGAATTGATCGGTTATATGGAGACATATGGGGTGACAGATCAGGAACATTATGATTGGGCGCTGACACGGATGGATGAGAAAAACTTTATCGATTACCAGATCGCAAATATCTTTGCAGACAATACGGACTGGCCTGGTAACAATATTGACTACTGGCGGTTGCGTACGGGTCAGTTTCAGCCGGATGCCCCTTATGGTCATGACGGACGGTGGCGATGGATGCTGTTTGATATGGATTTTGGGTTTGGCCTGGTGGGAACGGCAGAAGCATACAGGCACAACACACTGGATTTTGCCACCACTACTCAGGGATCCAGCTGGCCCAATCCCCCCTGGTCTACCTTCCTGCTGCGGACGTTACTGGAAAACAAGTCGTTCCGCAACCAGTTCGTCACCCGGTTCGCTGACCTGCTCAATACCGCTTTTCTTCCTGAACGAACTACCGGGATAATTGCCCGGATGCAGGATGATATTGATGGTGAGATTGAAGAGCATTTTGCCCGGTGGGGTTATCCTGATGCCTATGCAGACTGGCTTGGCCATGTTGATGTGATGACCGTATTTGCAGAAGAACGTCCATTTTATCAACGCCGGCACATCATGGAGCATTTTGGTTATGACGGGATGGTTGAGGTTGAACTTGATGTCAATGAAGAACATATGGGATATATCCGGATCAATACAATAGATATTGAACCCTCCACGGCAGGTGTTGATGAACATCCATATCCATGGCAGGGATTGTATTTTAAAGGGGTGCCGGTTGAAATTGAGGCAATACCGGAACCAGGCCATAAGTTTTCGCATTGGGAGGGGGCATCCGGTTCTTCATCCCCTGTTATCACCCTCGATACCGGCCATGACATCAACCTTACGGCACATTTCATTTTGGCGGATGAGCCCATCCTGATCCATTACTGGCTGTTTGATACCGGTATGCCGAACAACACGCCCCTGGAAATACAGGACGCATTTTACAGTCTTACCAGCGGTGCAATGATTGAATACCTCAGCTCGCTGGTAGGATACCCTTATGACGAGCATCACCAGAACTGGAGAAAAGCATCGATGGAACGCCGCAATGCACCCACACCCATCAACTACCGTCCGGAAGGCAACAACCAACTGCTGTATCATGAGGTGGATATGCGGGGGTTGCAGGTCAGACAGCCATTCCGTGACCAGAACAGGGAAAATACCATGATCTTGCACCTGCCTTCGACCGGGTTCTCTGATCTTGTATTGCGCTTTGCAGCCAAGGATGAAGGGGCAGCCGGCAACCTGATCATCGATTACCAGGTAGATGCAAATACAGGCGACTGGATAACAACACATCTTTCACAAACCAGGCTGCCATTGAAAAGCACCTACCAACTTTATGAGGTCGACTTCCGTCATATTCAACAGGTCATCACCAATCCCGATTTCAGGGTCCGCATCCGGTTTGATGGTGACAATATGCAGGCAGACGAAGGAGATCGCGTCACATTCAATAACATCAGTCTGGATGGAGTCCCTTCTTCAATGCACACAATCAAGGCTTCGGCTGGTGCAAACGGAACCATATATCCGTCGGGGATCATCAAGGCAATGGAAGGAGAGGAGCTGGAATTCCTTATTTGTCCGGCTGAAAATCACCATATTGAGCAATTTACGGTTGACGGAGCCGACATGACCGGCAGACTGGAACCCACAGGTGACGGTGCTGCGGTTTTTGTTCTCAGCGATGTAAGAGGCAGTCACCGCATCCACGTTGCTTTTGCAATGGATGCGGAGCATGTGGACGATTATGAAGGCTCCATACTGGTCTACCCGAATCCTGCCAGTGAGCGGATCAGCATTGCTGCCGGTGAAGATATCAAAAGCATACAGATCACCACTTTGTCCGGACAGCTCATCTACGCCAATGATGCCGTCAATGCGCGCAACCACCACTTAAAAGTCAGGGACATGAGGAATGGAATGTATATACTGATCGTTGGCACAGCTACGGAGACAGTATCGGAAAAAATACAGATAATGCACTGACCCATGAATTTTTTATTACAACTGAAGAAGTTAGATATAATCCTGGCCTCCCAGTCACCCCGTCGCAGGGCTTTGATGGAGGCGGCGGGAATACCCTTTCGCTCCATGGTCAGGCCTACACCTGAGAATTTTTGCAATGACATGCCGCCAGGGGAGGTGGTGCTCGATCTTTGCCGGAAAAAGTCCGACGTCTTCAGGGATATGCTGAAAAAGTCAGAGGTGGTGATCATTACAGCCGATACGATTGTGGTGCATCGTGGGGAGATCATCAATAAGCCGGCAGATGCTGATCATGCCTTCCGGATGCTGTCTGGTCTGTCAGGCAGCACCCACGAGGTGTATACAGGGGTTTGCATTCGCCACCGGCAAAAAGAAAAGGTGTTTACTGACCATTCGCTGGTCACCTTCCGTTCGCTTTCTGAAGAAGAGATACGGTATTATGTTGATAATTATGCTCCTTACGACAAAGCGGGTGCCTATGGAATACAGGAGTGGATCGGGTATGTCGGCATTACCGGGATCCAGGGTTCCTACCACAATGTCATGGGACTGCCTGTTCACCTCGTTTACAATTCATTAAAGGAATTGTTTTGCTGACTGTACAAAAATTAAAAAGGTACATGAAATTTTCGCTGGATACCATAACAAATCGTTATTGCTGGCAAATAGTCCTGTTAACCTGTCTGTTGTTTTGCTTCCCTTACGGTGGAAATGCACAAAGTGTGATCATCAATGAGGTAATGGCATCCAACGCCACGACGATTGCTGATGAAGATGGGGCGTATGCCGACTGGATAGAATTACACAACACAGGTGAAGAGGCTGTTAACCTGGAGGGGTATGGTTTATCCGACTCTTATGATGACCCCTTCAGGTGGAAATTTCCCGGGGTTACCATCGAGGCTGGAGGCTATTTGCTGGTATGGGCTTCGGGGAAAAACCGGCGCGATCCAAACAGTCCCTTGCATACCATTTTTTCGATCAGCTCGGCGGGTGAAGAGGTGTTGCTGAGTGAGCCCGGGGGGACGATCGTTGATGAACTTCCGCCAACAATGATCCTGACTGATGTATCAGTTGGACGTACACCCGGTGACTTGTCGGACTGGTACTTTTTTGATGAGTCAACCCCCGGGGGTGAAAACGCAACATTTGCCTGGTCTGGCATCCAGGAACCACCCTCATTTTCCCATCAGGCTGGGTTTTATGATGCCCCGTTCGTATTGTCTTTATCTGCCGATGAAAATGTACGCATCTATTATACCCTCGATGGTTCCGTTCCCGATCCGTCCAACACAGGAGGCAGTGCATATGTTTATAAAAACCAGTATCCGATGCAGCCCGGTGATCCGGAGGGACCATTTCTTGAAAGAGCATTCATCACCCACCTGTACGACAGTCCGGTGCCTGTACAAAATCTGAGCGGGACAGATGGCATTCACCGCATCAACACTTCCTTCACAAGGGAACCACTGGCACCGAGGCTGGAGGTCATGAAAGGGGTGGTCGTCAGGGCCCGCGCATACCGCGAAGGATACCTTCCCGGTCCGGTTACAACCCATACATACCTTGTGGGAGAAAGCATCAGTGACCGGTTTGACCTGCCGGTTGTATCAATTACCATTCCCGACAGTTCGTTGTTTGATTACTCAAGGGGCATCTATGTTGCCGGAAAAGCGTTTGACAACTGGCGTCTGGATAATCCGGATGAGCCAATATGGCCTGCGGCACCTGCCAATTGGGGTTACAGGGGAGACGGATGGGAGCGGTGCATGCATATGGAAATGTTCGATCAGTCGGGAAAGCTGTTGATGGGGCAGAACCTGGGAGTGCGTATTCATGGAGGCTGGAGCCGGTCAAATCCGAAAAAGTCGCTCCGGCTCTACGCACGCAACATATATGATGTGGAGAATGAGATCAGCCATGTTTTTTTTCCGGGACAGAACAGGATGCTGGGTGACAGGGAAACAGAGACGTTCAAACGCCTGATGCTTCGTGCCGGAGGAAACGGAAACCGGATACTGAGGGACGTTGTGGCACATGACCTGATGCAGCACCTGCAGATTGGTGTGCAGCGGGCAGAGCCGGCTGTACACTTTATCAATGGAGTGTACTGGGGACTGGTAAACATTCGTGACCGGCAGGATCGCTATCATATTGCATATGAGTATGACATATGTCCTGATAACGTAATCATCCTGAATGCCCCCCACGATGTGGCCGGCATGCGTGAACTGGAAGAAGGGGACCGGACTGACCTGGCATATTTTAATGACCTCTACCGGTTTGTTACCAGGAACAACATGGCTGACGATGTGTTGTTTGATGAGGCCGCACAGCAGATGGATATGGACAGTTATATCGATTATTACCTTGCCTTTATTTATCTTGCCAACAGCGATTGGGGCGGACGTGACAATGTGGGGGCCAAACACTTTCGCTTCTGGCGTGTGAGGGATACATCATATAAGCCTTATCAGGACGGTAAGTGGCGGATGATGGTGTGGGACTTCGACAATGGCTTTTCTGATTACAACTATGATTTGCTTACGGACGTGTTTGATCCGGAAAATGAACCTTCAGCAATGATTATCAGTCTGATAGAAAATCAATGGTTCAGAAACCGCTTCATTAACCGGTTGGCCGATCTGATGAACAGCCATTTTTTACCTGGCCATGCATTGTCTGTGATTGACAGACGGCTGCAAAACGTCATTAATGAGGCGGCACATGACCTTGATCGCTGGCGCAGAAATGCCCTCGGTGACGTGCCACACATACAGCAATTTGTAACGGAACGTCCCGTTAGGCAGCGGCAGGAAGTTCAGGAAGTGTTTCAGTTGCCGGGCAAAAGTGAAGTGAATTTGCGGACCAACAGGTCAGGCGGACATATACGGATCAATACCATCGGGATAACGTCAGACCTGCCAGGTGTGGAAGATCCTGGCAACTGGACAGGTACTTACTTTCATGATGTTCCGGTAGAAATAGAGGCCGTTCCCGGACCCGGAATGGTTTTCAGCCATTGGGAGGGCCTGCCTGAAGGAACACCGGCCCGTACCACCATCACCCTGGATAAGGATACTGCATTAACAGCACATTTCTGGGATGGGATCATTCATTACTGGCACTTTAATTACCTTCCGGATGACGATCTGGTGGAAACGGTGAACGCCGACTACAGTTTGTTTCCCGATGATGCCCGGATCGTTTATCCGGGAACGGGTGAGGGTTATATGGACAGGGTTTCACCGGGTACAGAACTCAATGCGCATATGGGGGTGGATAAGGGGTATGGACTGCGTGTCAGAAATCCGTCCGACACCCGTTCCCTGGTGTTTCATGTGCCTGCCAGCGGTCATTACCGGTTGGGCTTTTCCTATGCCGTGCACCGGACGAACAACGGGGCGCGACGTCATCATGTGGAGTTTTCGGCCGATCATGGTGTGAGCTGGGAGCGGGTGGCCTCGGACCTGAAGGTAATGACCGGGTATGCAATACACACCGTGGATCTCAGTCCGCATGCGGAAACAGACAACAATCCGGACCTGCAGCTGCGTATACTGTTTACCGGTGATGAGGCTGGCAATTCGTCAGGCAATAACCGGTTCGATAACATTGTGGTGAGAGAAGATCCGCTCAGTCTGAACAAAGCGAATCCGCCCGGAGGGACAGTCAATGAACCATACGCCTATGAACTGTCGGCCATGAATGGAAAGCTGCCGTACGTTTTTGAGATCGTTGACGGAACATTGCCCCCTGGCCTGCATATGTCGGCCGATGGCGCAATCACGGGAACACCCCTGCATGAGGGCACATATTTCTTTGAGGTGGAGGCAACAGATGACAAACGGGCTTATGCGCGGCAGGAATATACGCTGTCGGTATATGGCGGGTCATTGATCCATTACTGGCATTTTAATGACCTTCCCTGTGTACTTCCCGATACTGTATATTCTGATTACAGTGCCACGGCAGAGCCTGGGTATATCACCTATTACGGAAGTGGTGAAGGGTATATGGATGTTGCCCCGGGGGATGCCCTGAACAGCTGGTCGGATGTTCCCGGAGGCAGCGGATTGCGTGTCAGGAACCCTTCCAATGTAAGGGAACTGAGAATGGCCACACCTTCTGACGGGTTTGACTACCTGGAACTTTCCTATGCGGTGCACCGGACCAATAACGGGGCCCGGTGGCAGTTGCTTCAGTATTCACCCGATAACGGGAAAACATGGATCAGCATCGATTCTCCGTTCAGGATAACCTCCGACTACCAGGTAACAAGGTTCGATGTGCGGAGATTTGGCGATACGGCAGACAATGCACAGCTGATGTTCCGGATCCTTTTCATGGGACCGGAATCGGCAAACACCTCCGGAAATAACAGATTCGATAATGTGGCGCTGCGCGGGATAGTGTTGCCCGGTTTTGTTGAAACAAACGAACTGTTTGTTCACCCCAATCCCGTTACAGAGGGGGTTGTTTATTTGATTGAAAAAATGGATATCCGGGTTTTTGACACCTTTGGCCGCCTGGTATATGAGCAACCGGACACGAAAAAGGTTACGCTGCCCGATGATATGGCTTCGGGCGTTTACTTAATTGTTGCACACGATGGAAGGCATGCAAAAATATTTGTGCCCTGATCCGGTGCTTTTTGTGGGACTGAATGAATCTGCTCACAGGTTAATTTTCATCAAAGAAAAGGTTCACATTTTTCACGTTCCGGAGCTTTTTCAGCTCCCCGATCAGCGTGTTGCCCCTGTCAATACTTTTTAGAAAAACATGGAAAGAATATTCAAACAGCTCATTTTCAGCTTCGCCGAGGGCCTTTACATTGACAAGCTTGAAACGGGTGGCATATTGTTTTATCTGCTCGTTGATCTCTTCCCCCGCAATGTCGCCTGAGTCAGACACCACCTGGAGCAGATATTCCCTCTTGTTTGAGAGTCCGAAATCAAAACGGCTGATTATTAAGAATATCAGGCTTATAAACAAAGTGCCAAATATAGCCACCGAATACATTTTTACCCCTGCAGCCAATCCAATGGTCAGGGCAAAGAAGATAAACATGATGTCTGTTGCATCCTTCACGGCCGTCCGGAACCGGATGATCGACATGGCACCCACCATCCCGAATGCCCTGGCCAGGTTGTTGCCAATCACCATAATCACCACAGAGGTGATCATGGTCAGCATGATCATCGAAACGGCAAAAGAAGCAGAATAATTGAGTCCTTTGTAGGTAAACCGGTACAGCATGGAAATAATGGTGCCACAAAAAAGGGCCACCAGCAGGTTCAGTATGACATCACGTAAACTGATGGATAGCGTGAAAATATCTGCAAAGTCGTTTGCCATGAGAATAATTATAAAACAGTGATTAGTAGTGGACGTACGTTTTATTTACATCAAAGCCCAGCACATATTTTGACAGGGCTTCATTACGTAATTTCAGTTCGTGAATGATGTTTTTGATCCAACCGGGCATCCGTTCATTATAATATTTGATCTCCAGTATAAAATGGCTTTTGAACAACAGGCGAAGGCCATGTTCTGAAAACAATTCATCAATTCCCGGAAAGTTCCTGCTGCGAATATTCTTATCGAAGGTGATCCGGGTACCGGAATTTATCTTGCCGTGGTATGCTTCTCTTTCATATGTTACGATGGTAGTAGGGAGAAAGGGTCTGATCTTGTAATGAAAAAAGAACCTTTTGGCATCTTCGACGGCCCTGGTTTTGTTCATGCAACAGGTTGTGTCCAGGTATGTATCGATATCACCTGTAAGCAGGATGTTCTCCAGGTCGTTGTAGGCAACATATGCCCTGTGTTTTTTGATCCTGTTGCCGATCTTTCGTTTGATTTCAAGGACCACTTTTTCGTCATCCGAACAGGTATCGTACCCCCTTACCCTGAGTTTTCGTCTCTGTAAAAGGCCTTCAAGTTTTTCGTGGTAACATGCCAGATCCGGACTGTCAAAATAGATGCTTCGAACAGTATATTGTGGCAGTCCGTATTCGTTGGATGTGGCATACAGATCCTGCCGCACAAAACCGCTGACACGGTTTCGCAGTTCATCCAACAGGTAGTTGGGCACCAAATATTTGCGCTCGTATCTCAGCATAATCCAATGATCAATTCTGGTATACCACCCTTGACTTCCTGACCAGGTATTCATACAAGGGGATTTCATCAGCAACGATGCGGACGTCAACGATCATATTGGAGAGCAGATCATGTTCCTCCCCCTCATGAACCATCACGGAAACAAACAGTTTTGGTCTGCGGTTTATTATTTGTACGCTGTTATCCATGCCAACGACCTCCCCGGTAATCTCCCTGTGAAAGTCCCTGTTATGAATACTGACTGTCTGCCCTGGCCGGACGTATCTTTTTTCGAACAGGTCAATGGGGACAAACAAGAGCATTGAAGAAAGGTCTGCAATGCGAATCACTTCATTTGAACCGTTTTCAGAAACCTCCCTTTGCCGTATGACAATCCCTGCTATGGGCGATAGTATATTCATCTCGTCGATGTGCCGCTCCAGCTGGATGAGCTGTTGTTCAAGCGAAGCAATACGCGAACGGACCACACCAATCTCTTCTTCTTTTTTTCCTGCCAGTATTGCCTGGTAGTTTGACCGGGCGATCTCCAGCTCGTATTTCTTAACCAGCAGGTCATTGACGGCCAGTTCATACTCCTGTTGTGAAACAAGCTCCTGGTGATACAGGTGTCTGATCCGGGCGGTCAATTTTTCCTGTGTTTCGAGTTCCTGCTCAGCCAGTTCCACCTCATCGAGCGCAAGTCTGACGGCTTCCGGCTTATCGCCGGTGAGGGCCACCTCCAGCAGGGCTTGCTGATAAGTAAGCGCTCCCCGTTTTTCAACCATTCGCATGAGCAATTCATTTGATATGACCCAGGCAATGGTATCCCCTGTTTCAATGCTGTTTTTTTGAAACAGTTTTTCGTTAAAGTGGAACGAAACAATGTCGCCCCGCTGGAATTCAAGCACTTTATATTTGTTGAGACTCCCACTGACGTGGTCTTCTAGTACATTAACCAGCGTACCGTCTGCAGCGGTATACAGACCCCATTCTTTCGCCGGTTTTACGATGCCTTTTCCTCTAATGGTATATGGTAATTCGACCCTGAGTAGTAATATCAGTGCAAAAATTATCAGTATAACAAATAAGGGAATCCATAACGGTCTTTTCATTTTCAGTCAATGATAATATACCTCCGTTGCTTGTCAGACGATGGTTGGCCTGTGTATGGTTGTATCACCCATCATGACCCGCATTCTTGCCATTTTCTGCAAATATCGGCATTTTTGTCTGATCCACCTAACCTGATGTGGTCCTGCTTGTCACTTATTACGGACGCCAGGTGAGAAAAACCGCCGGCATATGTGTTTTTGTTTGCTTATTATAAATGATTCGGGTTTGCTGTCAGCTGCGCCTTCCCATGAAGATCATGATGTAATAGAGCAACGTGGCCAATGATGCCAGGGCTGCCACAACATAGGTCAGGGCTGCCCATTTCAGGGCATCTCTTGCATTGCTGTGTTCTTCACCCACCGTTATGCCTGTGTTGGTAAGCCAGGATAAGGCCCTTTTTGTGGCATCAAATTCGACAGGCAATGTGATGAAACTAAACAGGGTGGTGGCGGCAAACATGATGATGCCGGCCAGTAAGATTCCTGGATAGGCTTCTACAGTCAGGATGCCGGCCAGCAAGACCCACTGCATGTACCTTGAGCCAATACTGATCACCGGTACCAGTGCGGAGCGCATTTGAAGAAAAGCGTATGCACGGGCGTGCTGAACAGCATGACCACATTCGTGGGCAGCAACAGCAGCGGCAGCAACCGACCGTCCGTTATACACTTCGGGACTGAGATTGACCGTGTGGTTGGCCGGATTGTAATGGTCGGTCAGACGGCCTGGTGTGGAGATAACACGTACGTTGTGAATTCCATTCTCGTCAAGCATCTTTTCTGCAACCTGACGACCAGATAAGCCGCTGCGAAGTGGTATTCGTGAATATTTCCTGAAGCGCGACTTCAGCTGGTTTGAAACCAGCATGCTGAGGAGCATAAAAACTCCGAAAATGATTAAAATTTCCGTGTTCAGTATCATAGGGATCGTTTTAATTCAATAATCTTATACGGTATTTACACAAGTCAGGAAAACCGGATCAAAAAGCGGACCAGAAGAAGATGGCTGCCAGAGTGGCGCTTGTTAAAAAAAGTTAAGCGATGAACGGCAACAGATGTCCCTTTATTCTATATGATTTGTTATAAAACATATTCTGATTAGCTTTGCGGAAGAAAAAACGCTGAACCATACCGTGGACCATTGCCGGCACTTGTTTTGAGGATCATCGCCTGGCCGTTTGCTGCCGGCATGTGCACAGGGACCCGGTTTTTATGAATCTAAAAATATTAATATAGCCATAGATGAAGAAACCTTTGATATTGGTCACCAATGATGATGGGGTAATGGCCCCGGGGATACGCCACCTGGTTAAATATATGCTTGAACTGGGTGATGTGGTTGTTGTAGCTCCCGATAAGCCACAGAGTGGTATGGGACATGCGGTTACCATTACATTGCCCATTCGTATGGAAAAGATCACGGTAGACGGGGATCATGATGAATACAGTTGCAGCGGGACACCGGTTGATTGTGTGAAACTTGCGGTTAATAAAGTGTTGAAAAGGAAACCCGATTTGTTGGTGTCGGGCATCAATCATGGGGCAAATTCCTCTATCAGTGTGATATACAGCGGCACCATGTCGGCGGCTATAGAAGGATCGATGGAAAGCATACCATCCATTGGTTTTTCCTTGCTCGACTACCGGTTTGACGCTGATTTTACCCAGGCAAAAGAGTATGTCAAACGATTGGCCCTTAATGTGTTGGAACATGGATTGCCGAAAGGGATCTGCCTCAATGTCAATATCCCGGCCTTAAAAAAAGAGGACATCAAGGGGGTGAAGGTGTGCCGGCAGGCCCGTGGCAACTGGGAAGAGGAGTTTGATCACCGGAAAGACCCCAGGGGGAAGGACTATTACTGGCTTACCGGAAAGTTTTCCCTTCATGAAAACAGCAATGAGACAGATGAGTGGGCTTTGAACAATCAATACATATCGGTTGTACCCATACAGTTTGATTTTACGGCACACGACCTGATCCCTGAGTTAAAAAAATGGACCTATACAAACCAATAGCGTTTATGTGAACCAAATATGACAGAGCAGATGCAGCCATTGAAGAAAGACAGATGGGCGTTGGGAGTAACCATTGGAATGGTTTTGCCATTGATCATATATGGGCTGCTGTTGCTGGTCCTTGGTCAGTACGGACGTGTGGATGACCTGATCTATGTCCCAAGACCAAAGGCACCCGCACTGGCTGCCATATTTGCCAACCTGTTTCCATTCCGGTACTATATGGTGAACAAAAAGTTTGACCGTACCGGAAGGGGGATCCTGCTCATTACCTTTATTATGACCGTTTTGTTGTTTTATTTTTTTAATCACGGAGGGCCATGGCACGTTACTATATCATAGCCGGTGAGTCTTCGGGCGACATGCATGGCGCCAACCTGATGAAGCAGATAAGGGCACTGGACCAGGAAGCAGACTTTCGCTTTTGGGGGGGCGACAGGATGCAGGCGGCCGGGGGTCATATGGTCAGGCATATCCGTGACCTTGCATTTATGGGCTTCTGGGAGGTTGTCAGCAACCTGGGCACCATCCTGAACAATTTAAAACAATGTAAGAAGGATTTGCTCAGGTATGCTCCTGATGTTTTGATACTGATCGACTACCCGGGCTTTAACCTCCGTATGGCAGCCTATGCAAGGGCACACCACATTCCGGTCGTCTACTATATCAGTCCGCAGGTCTGGGCATGGAAACAATCGCGCGTAAAAAAAATCAAAAGGGATGTGGACAGGATGCTGGTGATCCTCCCTTTTGAGCAGGATTTTTACCAGGGGTTTGGATTGGATGTGGATTTTGTCGGACACCCCCTGCTTGATGAAGTCATCCCATTAAAAGAGTCGACCGATTACACTGCCTTTAGAAAGAAAAACCACCTTCCCGGCAAACCGATCGTGGCCCTTCTCCCAGGCAGCCGGAAACAGGAGATCAAAAGGATGCTGCAGGAAATGATATCGGTAGCGCGGTATTTTAATGACTATCAGTTTGTGGTGGCTGGTGTGTCTGACCAGTCCCCGTTATTGTATCAACAGTTTACCGGCAGGAAAAACATATCTGTCCTCTATGACCAGACTTATTCCATACTGGCCAATGCAAATGCCGCACTGGTCGCTTCGGGAACGGCTACACTGGAGACGGCGCTCTTTGGTGTTCCGCAGGTTGTTTGCTATAAGGCAAATCCTGTTTCATATTATATTGCACGCCAGCTTGTCAATGTCAAATACATCTCCCTGGTGAACCTGATCATGGATGAAGCGGTGCTGAAGGAAATGATACAAAATCACTTCAGCAGAAGAGCGTTGCGGGAGGAGCTCGATGCGCTGCTTCACGATGAAAGCTATCGCAGAAAAATGAAAGAGGCCTATCTGTCACTTGAAAAAATTCTTGGCGGTCAGGGTGCTTCCGGGACCGCTGCCCGCATGATCACCCGTTTTGTCAGCAGCAGATCATAAAGGGCAGCCAAACACAGCCGGTCCAGCCCCCGGCAAACTGCACGATGTTGTTTGTTGTCCGGATCCCTATTAACCCTCCCTGTTTGCCGGACAGCATTAAATAAAGAAAAATATATCCGTTCAGAATGCAAATAAGCTATATTTGTCTTTGTTATGCAAAGACACTCTATGTATGTGCCCCTTCCCAGGCTCTTTGTGCCCCTGGGTTTGGGGGTTTTGGTCTGTCTGCGTACCGACCAGATGGTGCCTCCGTATGTTATTATTTTGATAATCATTATGTTGGTGATCATTTACCAGCTGCTGACAAGGATCGTATCTGCTCATTATGAAAAAACCTGGTTTTACGGATTCCTGATCAATTTGCTGGTCTTTGCAGGGGGCTTCTTTCTTGTCCAGCACCATAACCAGTTGCTCAGGAAAGATCATTTTCAGAGGTTTCATAAGGCAGACGGATACCTTTATATACAACTTCGTGAGCCACCGGCTGAAAAAACCAACTCCTGGCAGCTGGTTGCCGATGTCCTTTTTTTTGGTAACGACACCATCACAGAAAAGGTTACAGGGCGGCTGATGCTTTATGTTGCCAAAGACAGCGTCGTCTCCTCTCTCCGCTATGGTGATTGCCTGGTGATCAGCAACCGGTACCAGTCAATCCGGTCACCACAAAATCCCAATACTTTTAACTACCAGCAATACCTGGCACGAAAAAACATCTTTCATTCCGTATATGTCCCCTCCCGGCAATGGATGTTTACCGGGGAAAACAACGGACGTTCCTATATGCGGTTTGCTTTGTTTCTTCGGGATCATGCATTGCAGGTTTTCCGGGAAAGACATCTTGGCGAAAAGGATTTTGCTGTTGTGTCGGCCTTGTTGCTTGGGTACCGGGAATCCCTTGATGAAGACCTGCGACGTGAATTTGCCGGAGCCGGGGCAATGCATATCCTTTGTGTATCCGGATTGCATGTGGGAATCATATTTTTGATACTGAAACATGTGTTCTCTTTTCTTGCAAGGGTGCCGGGCGGACGGTTTATCAGGACACTGTTGATCATGATATGTATCTGGCTCTATGCAGCGATCACCGGATTCAGTCCGTCGGTATTGCGCGCTTCGGTTATGTTCTCGTTTGTGGCGGCCGGACAAAGCCTTCTGCGTCCCACCAACATTTACAATACCCTTGCCGCTTCGGCATTTGTTCTCGTCATCAGCAACCCCTTCATTATAACACATATCGGCTTCCAGCTGTCATACCTGGCTGTTATCAGTATTGTAAGTCTGCAACCCTGGCTATCCAGGGCCATCCAGGTTAAACAACGCATTGCCGGTAAAGCCTGGTCAATCATTACGGTGAGTATTGCCGCCCAGCTGGCCACCGGACCACTTGCCCTCCATTATTTTAACCAGTTTCCCAATTATTTTCTGCTTACAAACCTTGTCGCCATCCCCCTGGCGGGGTTGATCATCTACGGAAGTCTGATCACATTATGCCTGAATCCGGTACCATTTCTTGGCCAGTATGCCGGACAAATACTCAGGTTGTTGGTGGGCGCCCTGCACCAATCAGTGAGGCTGATTGAGGGACTGCCTTATTCAACGATATCGAATGTCTATATGAGTACTCCGGAAACGATCATGGTGTTTGCTGTGCTGTTTTTCTTGTTTTCCTACCTGATGAAAGGTAATCGCCATTTCCTGATCATCAGTTTCATAATTCTGGTACCATTAATGACCAGCTTTTCAGTACGAAGCGTCAGAAACAGCCATCAGCGGCATTTTGTGGTCTACAATATGAACCGGGCGACAGCCATCGATTTTTTTTCAGGCAAAACAACTGTCCACCTGGCTTGTGAACAGGCACTATCCGATCCACGGCAGGTGGCATTCAATATAAACGGTAACCGGTTGCGGAGGGGCATCAGGAACAAGAAGACACATCTTTTATGTGACAGCGCCAGCACCCATCACCCGCAAC
>PWKN01000113.1 GCA_003559735.1 Bacteroidales bacterium
CATAACGGATTGACAAGACGTAAGCCGCTGATGCCCATCGTTTTGATGGCACGTGCCGCTGCGCCTGCATTTTCCTGGCGCGCCACTGAACAAAGGATAAAATAGATGTCCACCTGACCCGTATGCTATGCGTTCATTAATTTGTTTGACTCCTTATTGTCTGCCTCTGCGATCCGGTTTCTGCGCAAGCCTTGAACCCGGTCATACTCGTTCAGACAGTTGACTTTATGGACAGACACTCCTAATTGTCTCCGTCACCTCAGTAAACAAGCACCTTGTGATAACTGGTCCAGTTTGCGGTGGATGTCCTCAGTATATACATCCCTTGCGACAACCCCTGGAGGTTGATGACGGCTTGCCTGAAAGCACCCTCCTCACCAATGGTCATCGCTGTCCGCACCATCAGTCCGTTCATGCAATAGAGTTCGACCCTGTTCATCGACTCATCCATTGGCCATTCAACGTAGAGGAATTGATGGGCGGGATTGGGAAACACAACCAGTTCATCGCGTGAGAACATGGCAGTGGCCGTTACATCTTCCTTCATGTGCACCTCTGCCTCGCTTCCTGGTATCATTTCGTTGTTGACCTTCCAGTGGTCAACGTGCCACCCGTCATTGGGGTATGCCTGTAACGTGACCCTGTTGCCCGACCGGAAGGAGTATGTTCCGGATTCGGGCGATGTTGTCCCGCCCGTTGCAGGGAACCCCGAAATGGTCACCTGGTATTCCCTGAGCTCAAAATGGGCTTTCAGTGAGCGTGAACGGTCAGCAATGAAGGTATAGACGGACTCCTGGTGGATAACCGCATCGTCTTCGGTCCAGTGCAAAAACACATACTCACTGCCCGGTATGGCCTCCAGCACTACTTCGTCGCCGTCAAAAAAGGTTCCGCCTCCATAAACGACGCCGGTCATGGGCGGATCCGTTTCAGCAGTTATCGTGTAGACAAATCTTGAAAAATGTGCATAAAGGGTTTTGTTGCCTGTTATCGTGTAATGAAAGACAGGCCAGGTAGAAACCACTTTGTTTTGTTCCGACCAGAACAAAAAATCCCTGTCGCCGGCTTTGGTGGTGGACACCTGCACCCTGCTGCCATGTCCGTATGTGCCGCCGCCGGATTGCTCTGCTGTGCCCGGCGGCAGGGAAGCAAGAGCCAGCGTATACTGGTCGCGTTCAAAAACAGCCTCCACCTGTTTGTCGCCGTCCACCACCAACGCCATTGATTCTGCTGTGGAATAAGGCACACCGTCGACCCTCCACCCGGCAAAAGTGGCATTGCATCCGGGGGTGGCCATCAGCACGGGTTCTGCAAGATCATTATATGTATGGGTGCCGGGCCGGGGGGTGATGGTGCCGGGACCAATGGTGTCTGTTGCCAGCAGATGGTTTGTCGGGCCTGCTTCAACAGTGGCCGTGGCTGGACCTGAATGGTTGGATGTCCATACCGGAGACTCATACAGGGCTTTCACCGTATAGGTATAGGTGCCAACCGGCAATACGGCGTCGGTGTAGGTGCGTGTTTCAGGGTCATCAACGTGTTTGGCAAACACCCCGTTCCGGTATACCCTGAACCCTGCCGGTATGGGTGTCTGCTTGTTACCCGCCGCATAGCTCCAGGAGAGATGCACACGGTCGGATCCGGCTTCCGCTGATAAGCCGGAGGGAGCGGGAAAGGCTCCGTCATACTGACCCTCAATGACAATACCATCCAGGAAAATGCCGTCTCCGCCGTTGTATTCCCCTTTGAATGCCACCTGGAAAAGTTCCGTGGTGCGGGGCAGGTCGATGGTCTTTTTTTCCCACGATGATGCCTCCCCCGAAAAAGTCTCCAGCACGGCCCACTCTTCAACCACCGATTCACGGAACAGCACAGAAAGAACGTTCTGTCGTCCGCTGTTGCCGGGCGTGGCATAGTGGAACTTCAGGACAGCCTGGTCGAAGGGGTTCCTGGTGATGGGCGGACTCTTAAGTTGTGCGGTTTGTCCTTCAACCTGGAGCGGAGATCCGAGATACATCATGTAACCGCCTGATACTGCCTGGAGCGGTCCTGGTTTTTCGTCCTGATGAATGACCTGCCAAGGTGTATCTCCAGCCAGCAGGTTTTGCGACCAGCAAGGGGGGAAGTGGCCGGTAAGGAGTTGTACCGTGTGGGGCAGGTACATCTTATGCGGACAATCAGTTGTGGCACTTGTCTTTATGCCCCTTGAGTAGCGTGGTTGGGGCGTATAGGACCAGATGCTGAAGTGGTGGCTGGTGCCGTGGTCGAGTTGCGCTATCCGCGTGCCGACATCGTGACCCAGGTATATGACCTGGCCGCCACCCGGAATGCTGTCTCCCAGAGTATAATATCCCCGGGGCGACCCAAACCGGTCTTTGTCCGACTGTGCGATCATTACCATGTCGCCCGCCTCATTGGGGGTCCAGCTGAGCTGGATCTCCTGTTCACCTTCGCTCGAAGCGCTGAACTGGCTCACCTCGGCAACCGGCTCACCAAAAGGATCCAGTCCGCCAATTGCCTCCACATCCAGTCCGGCCGGATCAAGCCAGTAGCTGAGGCTGTTCTCCTCATCACCATTGCCTGTCCACGAGGTGCCAAAACGACCGTACCAGTCGGGCAGCGTATTCCCACAAGCAGCTTGTCCGCCGTGCAGCTGACCCAGTATGCGGCCCTGGCTGTCGAAGATCGGAGAGCCCGAAGAGCCAATCTCGGTCGTGGTGCCGCCATCCCACCTGATGCGCCAGTGGGTGTGGCCCGAACCGGCAGCGCCCTGGTAGATGCTTGCCTGCACACCCGATAAGGAGTAACTGATCTTTTTAATGTCTCCGCGCGGATGGTGGATGCCAACAACCACATCGTCAATGGCTTCCTGCATTGTACGGTTCCACCCGGCAAAATAGGGATTGTACGATTCGGGCACTTCGTGGTTCAGCTCCAGCAGCCAGAAGTCAGACTGGTTGTTCCTGGCCCTTTGCTGCGCACCGCTGAGCGCATCGTAGGGTGGGGGGACGAGGGGGTCTTCACATGTTTCGCTCTGCCAGTTGAACCAGGCGACAACGGCAGACGGATTGCGGTAACAATGGCTGGCCGACAACAGGAAAGGGCGTGCGTCGTTGCTGGTATTGTTGATCAATACACCACTGCAAAATGCATTGCTGCCGGTCAGCAGCATAACGACCGATCGGATCTGGTCATCCCACCCAAGACCCTCATCACAGGCCACATTGATGTTGCACCATCCCGACTGTCCGAATGCCTTGGTATGGTCAAGCGCATCACGGTATCCGTGTGTTACGGTATGAAGGTTCAGACGGCCCGGGAAGGCCACATCATATGGCTCCGTATATTCCACCACGAGGGAGTCGCCCGGAACCAGGGTGGTGGCAAACCAGCCATCGTCCTGGTTGTTGCGGTGGGTAAATGCACCGAGAACAAATTCCTTACAGGGGGTAAAAACGTACAGTTCTGCACCGGGAGGCAGATGGTAATCATCGAAAGTAAGGTTAAGGCTGTATGCGCCGGGAGAAGCAATGCCGAGACGCCATACCCGGTGTCCGCCCGGCACGGTGTGCCACCGCCCTGCGTTGTCGGGATGCAGGTCCACCACAACGTTCTTACCGAAGCGCCATGGCGTGCCGCCAATGGCATCAGTTACCAGGTCTTCTTCAAGCAAACGGGTTGTTTCTACCAGGGGGAGCTGCTCATACAACACTTCGCCTGGTTCTGTGCCCTGGAGGATACCCGGCGGGATGCCTGGCGTGCTTAGCTGTGAAAGGGCCGTGGGCGCCAGGAGAAAAAGAAGCAAAACATTCAGAAGAAAACGCATCATCCAGACATCAATGGTTGTCTTGTAATCAAATCGTGTCTTTGCAAAGATACTATGATTTGTTTTTGGAGAAAAAGGCAACACAAAACAACACAAAAAAACCTGTAAAATGGCCTGAAAAAATCTGTTATTCTGTTTTCAGCACCTGGGCCGGATTGCTGTGTGCGGCGCGCAGTGACTGTGAAAAAACGACGAGTAAGGCGATCGTAAGCATGCCCGCCAGCGACACCAACAGGGTCCAGTAAGGGAAATCAATTGCCCGGGCAAAGCCCGACAGCCACCTTTCCATATAGAGGTAAGCAACAGGTAAAGCCACCACCGCTGCTATGGCGATCCACTTGAGGAACTCTGACGACATCCCAAATAAAATACTGAAAGATGACGCCCCGAGCACTTTTTTGATGGCCGTCTCTTTTAACCGTTGCTGGGCTGCAAAAGACGATAGTCCCAATACGCCAAGCATGGCAATGATGATGGCCAGGAGGGTGAAGGTAAGGAACAGGCGGCCAAAGTTTCGTTCGGTTGCGATCTGCAGGTCAAGTAGTTCGGGGACAAATACGTAGTGCAGGGTGTTGTCGCTGAACAGGGATGTCCACACTTCCCTTACGGTTTCCGTTACCTCCGTGCCGTAACCATTGTCGTACCTGATCAGCACCCAGTAAGGCTGGGAGTAGTAGCCTGGAATGCTCCCGAGGGTGTTGATCAGCAGGGGCTCTACCTCATAGTGCAGCGACTGGAAATGGTAATCATTCAAAACACCCGTAACAGTATATGTCCGACCTCCCCTTTCAATGGTCTTTCCAATGGGATCATTCCATCCCGCTTTTCTTACCAGCGCCTCATTTACCAATGCGTTGTGTTCCTCATACCCTGACTCCCGTTCAAACAAACGTCCCTCCTTTAAGCTGGCTTCCAGTGTGGCAATGTAATTGCGGTCGACCCACAGCCGGTGTGCCATGAATCCGGGATCGCTGTTTTCAGGGGTTATGCCTTCCATATAGGATGATCCTGCAGGAAAGGAGGTGCCGATGCTTTGTTGTACCACCCAGGGATAACTGGCCATGCCGTGCATGAACAGTTCGGCATCTTCGGGGCGGTCCGACCTGACCGCGATCAGTCGTTCTTCATTGAATCCGCGGTCGGTGGTCTGGAAAAACCTGACCTGCAGAAAGACAATGAGTGTGCAGACAATGAGTGCCATCGATATGACAAACTGTATGAGCAGCAGAAGGCTCCGGGGCTGGAAACGGCCCGGGCGACTCCAGAGCTCGCCCTTGAGGATCCTGACAGGCTGAAAGGACGACATGTACCAGGCAGGATAGATGCTGGCAAGAACACCGAACAGTCCCGCAAAAAGTATGAACGTAGCCAAAAAACCCCACCAGGGAACACCAGATATTGACAGTCCGGCATCAAGCATCCTGTTGAACAATGGCATAAACAGGTCAACCAGTACAATGGCCAGCAAAAAGCTTATCCCGGTGATCAGCAGTGTCTCTGTATAGAACTGTTTTCGGAGGAGACTCTTGTGGGCACCCAGCACCTTCCGTATGCCAATCTCCCTGGCTCGTCTGCCCGATTTGGCAATGCACAGGTTCACATAGTTGAAACCGGCAATAAATAGAACAAACAGGGCAACAACCGAGAACAGCCATACCTTCCACATTGTGCCGGCTTCGTCCATCTCGCTGCTGAACGGACTGTGAAGGCGGATGTGGGTCAGGGGAAAATAGCCCAGGGAAAGATGTAAACCCATCCCCTCAAACTTGTAATTGACCTTTTCATCAGTGAGTGCTTCTGTTTTCGCCAGCAATGCGTCCACATCTGTTCCCTCGGCCAGGAGAACATATGTGTAGTAAGACATGTTGGCATCCCAGTCGGTTATGTTTGACCGCGTGCTTTCAATCATTGTTGAAAAAGACCGCAACAGTTCGAACTGAAGATGGGAGTTTGGCTGACAGTCGGCTGCGATGCCGGTAATAATGTACTTCTGTGGGGCGTCGTCGAGACGCACAAGTTTTCCCAACGGGTCCGCTCCGGGAAACAAACCAGTGGCCAGGCTCTCGGTGATCACCATGCTGTAAGGTTCGGCAAGGGCCCGGGATGGATCGCCACGTAAGAGTTCAAAGGAAAAAACATCGAAAAATGTACTGTCGGCATAATGTGTGTTGGAGATGCTGACAACCCTGTCGTTCTGCCATATATTTACCGGTTGCCTGAACGAAAGCCTTACCATGTCCTTTACCTCGGGAAACGCGTCCAACAGGTCGGGGCCCATAGCCGGACTGGTAAACGGTTCGTGCATTACATCTCCCTGGATGTCGAGGGTGATGTCCAGACGGTAAATGCTGGCTGCGTGCTCATGAAAGCGGTCAAAACTTAATTCCCGGCCGACATATAATGAGATCATCAGGCAGACAGCCATCGCTGTGGCCAGTCCGAATAAATTGATGAGACTGAATGACAGGTGCCTTCTGAATTGCCGGAATGCTGTTTTTGTAAAGTGGCTGATCATGGTTGGTGATTATCATAATGGAAGGGCCAGGCGATTATAAGGGCCAGGCGATGATCATGATGTAACGGCCACCGGCAAAATGTTTTGACGGTGGCCGGCTACACGATCTTGTTTTCATGGAATCAGGCATGTTGCGACAGTCAGCAAGCACCCTGGATGATCTATGCCAGCAGGTATGCCTAACGGGATGCTGCGGCCAGCACAAACTCCGTGGTTTTGTCCTCCGTAACGATCTGACCGTCAAATAAGCGGATGATGCGTTGCGAGTATGATGCATCCCGCTGGGAGTGGGTTACCATGATGATGGTGGTGCCGTTCTTGTTGAGGGTTTCCAACAGGTTCATCACCTCATCACCGTGTGTCGAGTCGAGGTTACCGGTTGGCTCGTCGGCAAGAATGATGTGTGGTTTGGCCACCACTGCGCGGCATACAGCTACGCGCTGCTGCTGTCCGCCCGATAACTGCAGAGGGAAATGGTTTTTGCGGTGCATGATCTGCATCTGTTCCAGCACCTCTTCAACACGCTTTCTGCGTTCAGATGCACTGTAACCAAGATATATCAGAGGCAGCTCCACATTTTCGAATACGCTGAGCTCGTCAATCAGGTTAAAATTCTGGAATACAAAGCCAATATTCCTTTTACGCAGATTGGCGCGTTGTTTCTCAGAGTAGTCCGACACCTCCTGGTCAAGGAAATAATAGCTTCCGTCGGTCGGATTGTCGAGCAACCCCAATATGTTCAGCAGGGTTGATTTGCCACAGCCGGAAGGCCCCATTATGGCTACAAACTCCCCTTCCCTGATCTCAAAAGAAACTTTGTTCAGGGCTGTGGTCTCCACCTCTTCTGTGCGGAAAACCTTAGTTAGTTCATCAGTTTTGATCATTTTTGATATTGGTTAAAAGGGTTAATGGTACTATTAATTATATAGACGTTTTGTTCACCAACGATGTTACACTGCAACAGGCAAAAAGGCACAGGTTTTGTTCCGTTACCTGAAAATCAGCCTGTCCCTGCCCCCATACGTGTCGTAAGACGAAACGATCACACGTTCACCCGGCTCGATGCCGTCAAGCACTTCATAGTGATGAATATTTTGTCTGCCGATACGGATTGGCCTTCTTACTGCCTGGGAACCCGACGGGTCGACAACATATATCCAGTTGCCACCGGTGCTTTGATAGAATCCGCCGCGCGGAATGATGATGGCGTCTGCCACTCCACTGAACTGCAGCCTGAGCTGAATCGTTTGTCCGCGACGGATCCCTGAGGGTTCATCTCCGTTGAACTGCAGGTCCACTTCAAATGCGCCACCGGTAATGTTGCTGTAAATCTTGTTGATTTCCATCTCATAGGTGTTTCCTCCATATTCGAAAGAAGCTGGCTGACCTACATAGGTTCGGTTTACATAACGCTCGTCAATACGCGCGCGCAACTTGTAGCCGTCGAGGACATCGATCTGGCCAAGGTTTTCACCCGCAGCCCTTGTCTCTCCGCGTTCAGCATTGAACGACGACAACTGTCCGCCGATCGGCGCCCTGATGGTCAGGGCTTCAAGCGTCGTATGCAACATCCCCATGTTGGCCTGAACACGGTCTATGGATTCATTGATCTGGTCCATCTGGGTGGAGACATACAATGAGTCGTGCTGCAACGTGCGCAACCCTATGTCATAATGGCGTTGTGCAAAATGATATTCCCGGTGGGCATTTTCGTATTTTTCATCAGAGATCACTCCCTGCTCATAAAAGCTTCTCTTGCGCTCATAGTCCTTTTTTGCAATGTCGAGGCGGTACTCCAGGTCAGCAAGCTGACGCTCAAGGGAGAACAGGTTTCGCTCAAGGTTCAGGCGGGTGTTCTGGTACCTGTCCAGCACCTCCAAAGCCGTGTTTTCCTGCTGCATGTAGTTCATCTCGATCTGGGCGTTGGAAAGGCGCAGGATCTTTTCGCCCTCCTCCAACAATGCTCCGTCGCGCTGATAGATCTCTTCCACACGACCGCCGAATACCGCATCCAAATAGATGGTAACAACTGGCTGTACAATCCCGTCGACCGGAATAAACTCCTGGAAACGACCCTGTGTTACACTGGCAATGGTCATTTTGTCCTTGTCAACGTATAACCTGCTGCTTGTATCACGAAAAAACAGGAGGTATATGATAAACAAACCAAAAGCGCTGATCCCTGCAATGGTTAGTATTTTTTTTACCGTCCATTTCTTTTTTTTGATTACTCTGTCCATTTAATTGCCGTTTGATGGTTATTCGGGATAAAAGTCAACGAATATTGTGCCACGCATTGCAAAAGCCTTATTAACAGCAACATATTTTATAAGCACGGAATCTGACCCAAAAAAAGTGTTCGAATGCGTGCACAAACTGTATCAAAGCGAACGGGTTTAACCTCCTTGTGTGCACTTACCGCATCATGGCAAACGGTTTTCGCCTCCTTTGTATGCACTTACTGTATCAAAGCGAACGGGTTTGCCCCCTTTTTATGATGTTTGCGAACAGGATGCTGTGCCCGGGATCATATACGTTTGATTTTCATGCTGAGCACAGGGTAAACCAGGGGCACACTGTTTCCCCCACAAAAAAAATGTTGCAGGGAGACGGTAAATTTGGTTATGGATTGTTGCCGGATTTATTATATTTACACCAAATTTGATTACTAATCATAAAGCGAGAAAAAATGAACAAAGTACTTATTTTCA
>PWKN01000217.1 GCA_003559735.1 Bacteroidales bacterium
AGGCTAATGGCGCCAACGGGACATTCAGGAATGCAGGCACCCAGTCCGTCGCAATACAGGTCACTGATCATTCTTGCTTTCCCGTCAATCATTTGCAGAGCACCCTCATGGCAGCCCTCAACACACAGTTCGCAACCATTACAGAGCTCTTCGTCAATTTTTATGATCGTTCTTTTCATTGGTTTTCCTTGTTTAAATGTTTAATTAAAGTAAATAAGTACGCAAATATACAAATACTTTATAAAACTAAACAAGGGATTAGCATTTTTTAATAGTTTATCAGCGAGCACTTTTTACATCAAAAGGTTGCACCAGGACTTCACCATGTTCATCAACAAGGGTTAATGTGTGGGCCCCTTCACCGGGAGTTAATCCCATTTGGTGGATATGCCTGGTTTGTCCGGCATAGGTGTCATTCAGATGCCAAAAGATCGTTGTGTGTTCGTTACGGTGGGCGACTTCAAAAACTGTTTCGCTGGTGGTGCCATCGATGAGGTGGGGTATGAAGATGGAGGTGTTGTCGCGGGGATAGATCATTTCCATTACCGGAATGTTGTTTGACGCAATGCAATCCGGGGCGTATGGAGGCAGTGGACGATAAGCAGGGTTTCTCCGGCGGTAGTAATATTCCATTACCGGGGGCAGCACAAACCAGGATTCAGCGACCATTTCATTGATCTCAGCACACCAGCTGCTAACCTGGTAGTTTCTTTCGCTGTTTAGGTGGACTCTGATGTGGTATGGGCAGGGGGTGGTGTTCAATCCTGACCGGTGCACATAGATGGAGTCAATATCAGTGCAATACATCCCGGCACGGTGGCCGCTGTGACGGCATGTGGCGATCTTTCTCATTTCCCTGAATGGTTGTTCGAACCACGGTCCCGTTGGCAGGAGGTCGAACAAATGGAACATGATGGGTGCAGCGCTGGCAATCCCTGTCAGTTCAGGCCGTCCCTCACCGGTGGCGTTCCCTGCCCATACACCCACCACATAGTCGCGTGTGGTGCCAACAGCCCACGCATCCCTGCCACCGAAGCTGGTTCCGGTTTTCCAGGCCACCTTGCCTTGTGAGGAAAAGGATCTCCAGGCCGCATCTGCATCCGGACGGTTGACTTCCACAAGGGCCTCCCAGGTGAGCCAGACCGCAGCGGCACTGATTTTGCCTTCCTTTTGGCGTATGCTGGATTCAGTATGTTGCCGTGCTTCAGGGAGTTGCCTGTTTTTGAGGAAGTGGAGGCTCCTGATATCGCCTGGGTCGTACAATCTGTCATTGTCATAATGGTTTCTCAGCACGCGTGAAAGGGATGCATACATTCCGGTGATGTCCCACAAGGTGCCTTCAGCCCCTCCCAGTATAAGAGACAATCCATAATGACCGGGGTGGTATCTGAGTGTTGTCATACCCATTTCCTGGAGTCCGTGGTGCAGCTTTTCCACTCCGAAGTTTTGCAGCATACGCACAGATGGTACATTCAGTGAGCGCGACAGCGATTGCCGGGCGGGAACGGCACCATCCCAGGTCAGAAAGTAATTCTTTGGCGAATACCCGGCAATTTGTGTCGGAATATCGGGAACGAGGGTGTTGGGCAGAAAGGTGCCTTCATCCATCATCATGGCAAAAAGAAATGGCTTAAGGATGCTCCCTGTGCTTCTCCGGGCCATTATCACATCAACCTGTTGTCCGTGGTATGGGTTGTGCAGGTCAAAGGTATTTCCTATGTAAGCCAGTACTTCACCTGTTTTTACATTGGCTACCAGGGCGGCTGCATTGTGTACCTGGTTGGATTTCAGGGTCTGGTAGTGTGTGTTTACGATATGGGCTGCTTTTTCCTGCAGGTAGGGGTCGATGGTTGTCCGGATGCGCTGACCTTGGTATGACTGTCCGGCTCTGCCCAAAAGGTGTGTTGTATGCATGGGCAGTGGATACGGTTTGTCTGGCAAGGGTTCGGATCGGGCAAGGGTACAGGTTAGCGAATCGATGGTCCCGCGTTTTGCAAGCTCGTCAAGGAGTCGGTTGCGTTTTTCAAGCAACAATTGTTTGTTCTTCCCCGGATAGATCAGGGAGGGGGCATTGGGAAGCACGGCAAGGGTGGCTGCCTCGGCCCATGACAACTCGTATGGCGGCCGTCCGAAGTACCGCCAGGCAGCCGCATCCAGTCCGACCACATTGCCTCCATAAGGCGCATTGGCGGCATATAGTTGCAATATCTCTTTTTTCGGGTGGCGAAGTTCCAGCCGGGTTGCCAGCACCATCTCCTTTACTTTCTCACTGAGGGTGCGCGGACGACCTTTGCGTGACAACCGGATCACCTGCATGGAAAGGGTGCTGCCGCCACTGACCGTGTGGCCGGCACGGATGTTTTGCAACAACGCCCTTGCGATGGCAAGCGGGTTGACCCCGGGATGAACATAAAAGTACCTGTCTTCAAAGGTTAGCAGTACCTTAGCGAAACGGCAGGGTATGGAGTCCGGAGCGGGAAACCTCCATTGTCCGTCATCTGCAATACGCGCACCCAGCAACGTACCATCCCTCCCTTCAATGACTGTGCTGGTTGGATCAGGAAACAACTCATCCGGCAGGGAAAACCAATAAAGCAGCATTCCGGCAAATGCCAGGGGTATCAGCACATGCCATTTGTTCATGCGCCGTGTACGACGGAACAGCCCCTGACAGGGTTTGTTGGTTGATATGGTGTTGAATAACTTCACCAGGTGTTGTTTTTATTGCGGATTTGCAGCGGGACTGTTTTCAAAACAAGCATAACGCAGAAATCGGACATTATAGATCAGACACTTGACTTTATGGACAGACATTAATTTGTCCCGGGCATCACCACTTCAACCCATTGTCCGGGATGCTGTGCCGACACCCTGTTGTTGTACATGGCTTCACAGAAAACGCCGGGCAAATAAAACCGTCCGAGGTACGCAGCATTCAGCAGCACTACAAACTCTTTTGTTTCACCGGCGGCCAGGTCGAAATGGGTATGAACGCGGTCATCCCGCACATCCTGGTAGGTTGGTTCACTGACCTGGTGTACCAGTGCCACGCCATCCATTCGCACCGGGAGGATCTCCCATCCTGAGGGGAAAACCTGCGACAATACCATGTCAGTATAATCACCCATTTGTCCGGGATTCGTCACCCTGACCCTTGCCATGAAGTCGGTACCCTGTGTGATCCTGTCGATGTTTACAGGTTGTCCTGACATGTCCAGGTAGGTTGCCGCGATCCTCAGGTTCCTTTCTGAGGCGGTTACTGCGCCTGTTTCTGGTATTCCATTGAGGGTCAGTCTGGCAAAGAGGATCCCGTCGCTGTTGTTTTTCACACGCACCTGACCTGGAGATGCATCCCTTATGTCGAGGGGGATCTGTACTACGGGCATCATGCTGTGCGCTTTCATAGTGGTTGTTCCATCAAGGCTGTAATCAATAATTATTTCACTGGCAGTACCTGAGGTCCCTGCAAATTTGGCTACCGACAGCAGGCAGTATGCAGTGGTCTGTGTGCTCATCCATTGTTCTGATGAAAGCGCCTCTGAGATCATCTGCAGCACCGGAATGGCTTCATCCCGTTTATTCATCAGGGTGAGGGTTTCAAGTATCATTGCCAGGTCGCGTTCCCTGGTGCCGTATGTTGGATTAAAGGATGGATAGGCACTGACAGTAAACTGCAACCTGTCGATCAGCTCCTGTGCCGCTTCCGGTTGTCCGGCCAGGGCATATGCTGCAGCCAGTCGCCATCGGGCCTGGAGAGACAGGGAGGATGTCTCGCGCAGGCGGTTCATGGCACCCATCTCCGGTGCACCGGCCAGGGCCAGTGTATAGAGGCGATATGCCTGTCTGAGGTCATTGAAACTGTATCTGCCTGAAGGGTCATTGCCCCTGTGCATTGTCCAGTTGCGTGCAGTGCTGCGCTGGTATTGCAGCCAGCTGTTGCGCATCCCAGCCGGCAGGGCATACCCTTTGGCTTCGGCTTCGAGCATGAAGTGGCCTGCGTATGTCGTGGCCCAGTCGGCCGCTTCGCGCGAACCCGGCCAGTATCCGATACCTCCTGAGGGACGTTGGTAGGATGCAAGTGTGCGCAATGCCGATCCCACATTGTTGCGGATCCGGATGGTCATTTCGGGATCGGGTTCCATAACCGACGAAAGGAACAACTGGGGGAAGGCTGCAGATGTTACTTGTTCGGCGCACCCATGGGGGAAGCTAAGGAGATAATTAAGCCTGCGCCCGAAGTCGGCCGGCGGTATGGAGGATATCTCAAGTATCCCGCTGTTTGTCCCTTTGATACCAGGGGGGGTGTAACTGAGCGTCCATTCCTCATCCTTTTCCAGTACCGATTCGTTGTACCACGAGATGGGCGGATTGGGATTCCGTACGTCAATTTCAATGTCATATGCTGCTCTTTCCCTGCCGCTTGTGGCATTAACGTTTACGGTACCCACCCCGATTGCTTCGGCCACCTCCAGTTCAAAGTTGATCACCTGGTCGCCGGTCCGGTCGAATAAGACCTGTTGTGTTTTTTCCCCTCTTAGCTGAAGCAGGTCGTTGGTGGTCACTTCCACGGTCACGTTCCTGATCCCGGGTTCCATGGCAAAAACCGTCACGGGCAGTTTCACGGTCTCGGCTGGTGTAAGCACCCTGGGCAGTGTGGCCAGCACCATCAGCGGGTTTTTTACGGGAACGGTTTTTTCTGCCTTTCCGTAAGCACCCTGGTCCCCGGCGACCACCATTATCCTGACCGACCCGACATATTTTGGGACATTGATGCGATGGCTGCTGGTACGGCCCTTTTCAACAGTGAAAGGTCCGATAAAACGCACCATTGGCGGAAACCGGTTGGCCTGGGGTTCGGGTTGCATACCAGGGTCCTCGTCCCCACCGATCGAGAACACCCTTTCGAACCTTCCTCCAAACACACCGAGCACATGGTCATACATATCCCAGGTCCTCACACCCAGTGCCTCACGGGCATAAAAGGTGCTCCAAGGGTCGGGAGTGGGGAAACGGGTGAGGTCGAGCAGGCCCTCATCCACGACAGCGATGGTATAGGTCATCTTTTTCCCATTGGCTTCGCTTATATCTATTCTTGCCTCTTCCTCAGGCTTCAGTGCAGAAGGCATATTGATCACGGGTTGCAATCGTGTGCCGGGGTCTTCCACAAAAAGTGGCACCACCCCGTACAACCTGACGGGAAGGTCGTTGTCGGTCCGGGCGTGGGGCTGCAGCAGTGAAACGTGTACGTAAGCATTGGGCGACATTTCGGGAGTGGCTGCAAAAGAGAATGATGTTTCGCTCCCCATGGCTTCCATCCACCAGGTGCGGATCACATCAGAGCCAGACTCGAGGCTTACCAGCGCCCGCCCCTCATTTCCGGCCGGAATGGTCACGGTCACATTCTCACCCACCTGGTATTTCTCCTTATCTACAGAAAAGGTAAGCATGGCCGCAGCCGACGGATCATCTGTCATTGCCCTTGATGCCCATCCGGGCCAGTCGGCATACACAATTTTTCCTGAACTGTGGCCACTCACCGGATCGGTAATGCGTATCAGGTAACGTCCCCAATCCGAATCGTCAACGTGGAAGGTAAAACTGCCTTCCCCGTTTGCCGTGGAAATTCTTTTTGATACTACGGGACGTGACCGTGTACTGCCAGTATAGGAAGCCAGGTTTTCGGGTGATGCATCCCACCACCAGCGCCATTCTACCTTGTATATATTTACCTCCAGGTTGTTTCTTGAAACAGGGTTGCCCCCGGCATCAAGGGTGACCACATCAACAGTATGATCGGTGCCGGTGAACAGCATGTTGCGCCAGGTATCCCCCAGCGGGGTACGCAAACCCACGTAGTGCCTGTATGGTGAATATGGCAGGGAAAACCGGTCAATGCTGTAGTCGCCGCTCTCTTCAAACACGCGGACAACGAAACCGGCCCTCAGCATCCCAGGTGCATTGTCTTGTACACCGAGATCGGGTACTACCGCCACTGTTCCTTCTTCGTCTGTTTTTTTGTCAAGGATGGTGACCTCATGCGAAGTGAAGCTTCGGACCGGGTCATCAAAAACAAAGTCATGATAACCGGGAAAAGCAGTATGCATCTGTTGAAGGGTCACTGTTGCGGTGGCGCGCAGGTTGCGGGCAGTGGCACCGTGCAGCCACGCAGCCTTCAGTATGCCGGGGGTGTCACGCCAGGCTACGAGTTTATCAACCCCAAAATCGAGGTCGATTTTTAACCTGTTGGGTTTGATCGCTTCTATTTTTAATGTTCTTTGGAATGAAATGCCTCCCACGGTGATCTTGCCCATCCAGTTTCCGGTTGGTGCATCTGCACTGGTGGCGGTATGGAAGGTGTAAAAGCCATTGTGGCCATGTGTTCGGCTTAGTCGTTGAACAACCTGTCCCATCGGGTTAATCAGTTCAAAAATTACAGGATGTCCCGGGGGCAGATTGTGTGGTTTGTCTTCCAGAATGAAGCAAACAAACAGGGAATCGCCTGGTCTCCAAACGCCTCGTTCTCCATACAGAAAACCTTTTATGCCTCGCTGCACCACATCTCCACCCACATCAAAGCGGCTCAGTGACAGGGATGAACCGTCATCCAGGCGCAGATAACCCCTTTGTTCGTGGTGTTTTGCTTTAAGCAGGAACGGTTTGCTTTCGAGTGAGATGGCGGCCATTCCGTTCCGGTCGGTTTCAACGGTGCCCATCAGCCGTTGCTGAAGGTTATATATTTCTATTGTAACATTGGGGAGTGGTTGTGTGGTTCGCAGGTCGGTCACTGCAAAGGTCATATTGTTTGAAGAACCGCCTTTGGCGATGATCCCCAGGTTAGAGGCCAGCACATTGCGGCCAACCCATCGCCGGCGTCCGTAATAGGCATCGTGACAAGGGTTGTCCATTTCACTCCAGTTCCACTCAGCATAATAGTCATATCCTTCGTAATACCCGCCGGGAGAATTCCAGTAGGCCATCTCACGTTCAAGGCTGTCATCCCACGGAAGCTCCATTATGGTCAGGTCGTCTGTGTGTTCGCCATGCTCCGGACAGGGATATGTTGAATGGCTGCGGTTAAAACCCAGTTCGACACGGTAAATGGCACCGGGTTCCGCTTTGATGAGTTTTGAAAGGTCTATGGAATAATTGCCCCACCGGCTTTTGCCCGTTTTTTGGCTGGATGCCAGGGTGATGGTTTGCCGGTGAATCAAACGTCCGGCAAGCCGAAGGTCCTGATCACCATCAAGTTTGTTGACCTGGAGAAAATGTCCCACATTGTCTTCATATATCCTGATCACCCTCACTTCTACGGCCCGCAGGTTGACTGCTTCAAAAGGGAAAATAAGTCCCTCAGAGTCGGGAACGATCACCCCCTGTCCGCTTAGACGCAATGCGGGCTTGATGTCTTCAAAGGCCAGTGTATATTCGGCGGGATCTGTTAACCGGTAGTCGTTGTCACTCAGTATCCCCTCTTCTACATAAAATTGCCGGGAGCCCGATAGCCTGGCACCTGGAAAAACCCTTATTTCATTCCCGTCAACAAGAAACCGCAGGTTGTCTTCCTCCTGCAACCGTATCAGTCCGGCGAGGTTCTGGTTCCTTTTCACAGGATCAGAGAAGCGCAGCGATACGTATTGTTCCGGCTGATGCACCACCTGAACATCAGCGATGGCAAACATGCCCAGGGCCGGAACGGACACCGGGTGCGATTCTGTTATGCCGATCCCTGCCGGCCGTCCGTCGAAAGCAAGGATCAGCTCGCTGATTTCTGCCATCCGTTTAACGCTATCGACACGAAAGGTATGCATTCGTCCGGTAGCGTCATGCTCCCATACCACATTCAGTTGTTGTCCTTCCTGCGATGCTGTGGTGAGTAAAGAAGCGGCCTCCTGACCATCCATAAAGTCGGCCGTATGGATAACCCCTGAGATCTGGTAGCTCACGGGGTCGTGGACTTCATAAGGTACCAGTCCATCGAGCTCAACCGCAAAATGCTGGGGGATGGTATAAAATGCAAAAGTAAAAGAACGCTGCTCGCGTGGCAGATCAAACAACCGTCCGACAAAAAAATCAACCACAAAGCGCTGATCACTGGGTAAGCGCTTTTCCGGCCTGAACTCAATGGTACGCCTGTCGATCCAGTAACCGGTGCCTTTAACGGCCGGTGAAAAACTGAACAGCTGATCCGGCACGGGGGTCATTGGCTCGATCTCTCCCTGGTAGTCATTGCTGAGCAGCACGGTGATGGTTGAACCGGACGAAACAGATCCGGAAGTGAACCCGGCAATAGCGGGGTGATACGGGGGATCATCATAAAGGTATTTCTGTCTGTCTGTACGTTGGCACTGGGTCAGTGAAAGCAGCAGCAGAAGCAAAGCAATGCTCCGGGTGAGATAAGGTTTCATGGCGTCAGGATTTTTTGTGATACATGCAGGGTTTGGTTTTGTTGGTTATTGATATGTGGTCATCAGTGGTTGTTACAGAATGACAGATTGACTTGTGTAATGAAGCAAACACAAAGCCATTTGTATTAAAACAGTTGAATAATGTTGCCATAGATCAGCACCGCTCCAACAATTCCGCCGAGCAATCCCATGATGACCACCGGTATAGTATTCTTTTTCAGCAGGTCACCTTCCTTACCCGTTAGTCCGACGGTAGCACATGCAGCAATAATGTTATGGATGCCGATCATGTTCCCGATGCCGCCACCCATGTTTTGCAGGCTGACAGCGATGGTACGCGAAATATCGGTTTGTTCGGCCACGGCGTATTGAAACAGTGAGAACAGCATGTTGGATACGGCATTTGATCCTGCCATAAATGTACCCAGTGCACCCACAAAGGGACTCAATAACGGCCATGCTGCGCCGGTACTGCCGGCTGCGAATTGTGCCATTGCCATAGGCATGGCAGGCAGGTCACCTGGGTTGTTGCCTGTTTGCATCATGATCCTTATCATGGGCACTGCGAAGACCAGGGCGATGGCCGGCGATCTCATCCGCTGAAACGATTCGGTCCAGGCATTGGCAACCTGTTTCTTTGTCATGCCAAACAACGGGATACAGATCAGTGCAACAAAAAGGAAAGGAAACACTCCCGGGTTATACAGTGTGTCCAGACTGGCGACAACATCTGTTCCGAAAAGGTTCTCCAATCGTATTGTCAGTGATTCAAGCCATTTGTTGAAAGGCAGTTGGCGAAGCCTGGTAAGGATAAGCAACGTCCCGATCAGGGCATAGGGCAGCCAGGCTTTCTGCAGTGAAAATCCCGCACCTGTGTCCGCTGTTTTTGCTTCGATGGCGCCCATCCAGGATGCCTCCCAGCGGGAAGGCTCCGGGAAATCCCAATGATCCCTGGGCACAAGAAATCCAGCTTTTGTTGCCGGGATGAGGATCATCATTCCTGCCAATGCCCCCAAAATGGTTGGGAACTCCGGACCAAGAAGGTGTGCGACAACAGTGTATGGGACCACGAAACACAAGCCGGCAAACAACGCATAGGGCCATATTTTCAGGCCTTCGGTGATGCTTTTTTTTGCACCGAAGAAACGGGTAAGCATGACTGTCATGATCAGTGGCACAAATATGCCGGGTATCATGTGCAACAAAGCTGTCCAGGCACCAATTTGCTGTATGAATGCTTCGTAGGTCAGTCCGGTTTCAGCAACAGCGTGTTGCACCTCCGGCAGGTTCAGTGATGTCCCCACACCGATCAGTGTTGGTGTACCCACGGCACCGAATGAGACGGCGGTTGTGTTGGCGATCAGTGCAACCATCACGGCGGCAAGGGCAGGGAATCCAAGTGACAGCAAAAGAGGCGCAGTCAATGCTGCCGGTGTGCCAAAACCAGCAGCTCCTTCAATAAAACTGCCGAACAGCCATGTAATAATGATTGCCTGTATCCGCTTATCGGGCGATATGCTTGTAAAGCCTTTGTTAATGACTGTTATGGCACCACTTTCACGCAAAGTGAACAGCACGGCAAGCGCTCCAAACACAATAAGCAAAATATTTGCAGCAATAACCAGTCCGTTGACATATGCAGCGGCAATCCATATGGAAGGCATATCCCAGGAAAAATATGCCAGGAGCAAAGTGATGAAAAATGCGACAGGCATCGCCTTTGTGGCAGGCCACCGAAAACCAGCCATCATGACGAATATCACGAGCAACGGGATAAATGCCAATAATGCCAGGTATCCTTCATCCATTGTCCGGTGGGGTATTGGGTTAAATAAATATTGGCGTGAATATAAACAAAATAAAACAATAACCCGTTTGATTTTGTTTACCTGTTGTATAAAACAAAATAAATCATGGCAAAAATAGCTTTCTTTTCAACCCAATCGTATGACCGCAGTTTTTTTGAAGGAAATAGCGGAAAACACCAGTTTGAGTTTTTTGAGACCCGGTTAAAGAAAAATACAGCACAGCTGGCTGATGGTTTTGATGGCGTATGTGTGTTTGTGAATGACCAGGTAGATGCCGGGGTGTTAAAAAAACTGGCTGAGATGAACGTAAGGTTGGTGGCATTGCGGTGTGCCGGGTTCAACAACGTTGATCTTAAAGCGGCAGAAGAACACAACGTCCGTGTGATGCGGGTGCCTGCCTATTCGCCCGAAGCCGTTGCAGAGCATGCAATAGCCCTGATCATGACGCTTGCCCGCAAGACCCATAAGGCATTTGTGCGTGTCAGGGAGGGCAACTTTTCACTTGAAAGGCTTACGGGTTTCAATATTCATGGAAAAACGATCGGCATTGTTGGTACAGGGAAGATCGGACAGGCCTTCGCCCGTGTTGCGAATGGATTTGGTGTTACACTGATCGCCTATGATAAGTATCCGGATAAAGAGATGAAAAAGATGGGTGTTGAATACCTTTCTTTTGATGAGCTGCTTGCAGGGAGCGACATTTTAAGTTTGCATTGCCCCCTCACTCCCGAAACAAACCATCTGATCAACAGCGGGTCGCTGGCAAAAATGAAAAAAGGGGCAATGCTGGTCAACACGAGCAGGGGCAAGCTTGTTGATACGGCAGCTGTGATCGACTCCCTGAAGGATGGGCACCTCGGATCGCTGGCCATTGACGTATATGAGCAGGAGGAAAAACTGTTTTTCCGTGATCTCTCTGAGCTGATCATCCGCGACGATCAGATCGCACGGCTGATGATATTTCCCAATGTGTTGATCACTGCACACCAGGGGTTCTTCACCAGTGAAAGCCTCGAAGAGATCACAAGGATCACGGTAAAGAACTTTGATGATTATGAAGCAGGGAGGCTGTCGGAAAATGAAGTGAGTTGCAAGCTGTTGAAAAACTGCTGACAGACTCCAGGGGGGTAACTTTCGTGTTATAAAGCCATCAATGTTCTGCCTGAGGCTTGTAGTGGGTAGTCCTGTTTGGGTTAACATTTAATTAACATTAAACAAACCTTTTCTTAATATGCCGGATATACTTTTGTCCATCGAAAACAAACCTGTTTTTCAATGGAATATGTATATCTTTTTTTCGTGATCGCCCTGCTCATACTTGCTGTTGCAGATCTTTCAGTGGGTGTTGGCAATGATGCGGTGAACTTCCTTAATTCATCAATAGGGGCCAGGGTTGCACCTTTTTTCTTTATCATGGCCATTGCTTCATTGGGCGTACTGGTGGGGGCCATATTCAGCAGCGGGATGATGGAGGTGGCACGCAGTGGCATATTCAATCCGGACAAGTTTTATTTTTCTGAGATCATGATCATCTTTCTTGCTGTCATGATCACTGATATGATACTGCTGGATGCCTTCAATACGTTTGGGTTGCAGACATCCACAACTGTATCTATTGTTTTTGAGTTGCTGGGTGCGGCTGTTGCCATCGCGATGTTAAAGAGCATCAGCGCCGGAGACGGGTTGCAGAACATAGGCGACTACATCAACTCAGCCCGTGCACTGGCCATCATTTCAGCAATTTTACTGTCGGTGGTGATCGCATTTACTGTGGGGACGTTCGTGCAGTTCATCACCCGGGTGTTGTTTACATTCCAGTACGAGCGAAAGATCCCTTATCTTGGAGGCATATGGGGCGGATTGGCGGTCTCTGCCATCATATATTTCCTTTTGCTGAAAGGGGCCCGTGGAGCTTCATTTATCAGTGTGGCCACTGTAGAATGGATTGACAACAATGCTGGAATGTTTATGGTATACAGTTTTGTTCTGCTGACTGTTTTGTTCCAGGTACTGATCATGGCTTTCCGGACAAACATATTGCGTATTGTGATACTCGTTGGTACCTTTGCCCTGGCCATGGCATTTGCATCAAACGACCTGGTGAACTTCATCGGGGTGCCCCTGGCAGGACTTGAGTCGTATATGGCGTTTATTTCAAACCCTGCGATTGATCCGGGTAGCTATACCATGGAATCGTTGCTTGAGCCGGTCCGGACACCCACTGTTTACCTGGTTGTTGCAGGGGTTATCATGATCATCACCCTGGCCTTTTCAAAAAAGGCACGTTCGGTAACACAGACAGAGATTGACCTGGCAAGGCAGACAGAGGGTTATGAGCGCTTTTCATCATCTCCTCTGGCCCGGAACATCCTAAGGATGGGTCTTGAGATCAATAAGTTTTTTTGTATGGTGCTGCCCGGTGCAGTTTTGCGAAAAATTAACGAGCGGTTTCATCGTCCGGAAAACAACAACAACAACAACCACAAAAACATCCATAAGGAGCCCTATTTTGACCAGTTGAGGGCTTCGGTCAACCTTGTGGTAGCCAGCAGCCTGATTGCACTGGCGACTTCTCTAACACTTCCTTTGTCAACCACTTATGTTACGTTCATGGTTGCCATGGGTACCTCATTGTCTGACCGGGCATGGGGCAGGGAAAGTGCCGTTTATCGTATTTCAGGGGTAATTACCGTGATTGGGGGATGGTTTTTTACAGCATTCGCTGCATTTACCCTCGCATTCCTCCTGGCGCTGCTTATCAGCAAGGGCGGTATTGTTGCAGCGGTGATCGCCGTTACAGGGGCATTTGCCATCATTGTAAAAACATATCATTATCACCGGAAGAGGTCCAGAAAGCGAAAAGATTATGATGAAAAACAGCTGATCGAATGGGATAATGAAAGCATCATGGCAGAGTGTCAGCTGAACATCCACAATACCCTGGTTGCTTCAACGGATCTTTATGCGCGGCTGATTGACTTACTGATCAGGGAAGACAGGAGGGGGATGCGGACGCTTTTAAAGAAAGTCAGCCGGCTGAACCAAAAATCAAAAGAGCTTAAAGCCGATGCGTTCAATACGGTAAGAAGACTGCAGGATGATGCCATCGACAGCAGTCATTATTATATCCAGACGCTGGACTACCTGAGGGAAATTGCCCATTGTGTGCACTTTCTTGCTGAACCGGCCTACAGTCATCTCGATAACAATCATCCACCGCTAAACCATAAGCAGGTGACAGACCTTGATAAATTGAAAACCATGGTGCAGGAAATCCTGCTGTCAATAGTGAAACTGGTGGAGACCAATGATTTTGGGAAAATCAGCAGCATTATCAAAAATCAGCAGCACATATTGTCTTATTTGCAGGAGTTGAAGAAGAAACAGGTTCGCATGATCAGGGAGGAGGAGACAGGAACGCGGAACAGTTTATTGTACTTCAACATTCTCGCAGAAAGCAAAAACCTTTTGTTGTTTACTGTAAACATGCTGAAGGCGCACCGCGACTTTGTCCTGTATAAAAATATTCCGGCAGAGTAGATAAGAGTCAATGGTAATCTGGTATCAGTCTATATGTCAGAATAATAAATAAATAAACCCATGCCGGTCACCCCTGAAAAATCCTTATCTTTGTTGCATACCCATAAAGAAGCCATGACATCCGGAACACATACCATCCTTTTGGTTGATGATGAACCCGACATTCTTGATTTTATCAGCTACAACCTGAGAAAAGAGGGTTACCGTGTTTATTCGGCCATCGATGGACAGGAAGCCCTCAGGCTGGCAAAGAAGGTTCATCCCCATCTCATCATCCTGGATGTGATGATGCCGGGTATGGATGGTGTTGAGACATGCCGTATGATCAGGCAGACCCCCGGACTTTCAGATATCATCATTACTTTTTTAACTGCGCGGGGTGAAGATTATTCCCAATTGGCAGGTTTCGATGCCGGGGGCGATGATTACATTACCAAACCCATCAAGCCAGGGTTGCTGATTAGCAGGGTGAAGGCCCTATTGCGCCGCTATCAGCCCAACAGCGGGTCCGGATCGTGGCAAAAACTGCAGGTAGGTGATATTGGCATAGACCGTGAAGAATATGTCGTATGGCGCAAGGAGGACCGGATCGATCTGCCACGTAAGGAATTTGAACTTCTGTGCCTCCTGGTGTCAAAGCCCAACAAGGTCTTTACCCGGGATGAGATTTTTGATAAGGTATGGGGCAATATGGTGATTGTGGGTGATCGAACCATTGATGTGCACATCAGGAAGTTGCGTGAAAAGATCGGAGCCGGCTATATAAGGACGGTGAAAGGTGTAGGGTATAAATTTATCCCGGAACCAGCGATCCACGATCCTGAATAGAGTCTGTCCATAAAGTCTGGTGTCTGAACTGTAATGTTCGGGTTCAAGGCTTGCGCAGTTTTGAAAACCAAGGAGTTTACTCTTGTAAAAACCTGGGTTCAAAACAAGCATAACGCAGAAACCGGATCGTGGAGACAGACACTGAATAAGTGCAGCAGGGAAACAGGATCCACTGTGTTACACATTGAAAAAAGCAGATTTTTCTGTCATGAAAGATGCTTCCCCAAAAAAACTGGCCTTCATCGCAGCGTTGCTCGTAATGTTTGCATTTACAGGCATCCTTATTCTTGCAGATATCTTCTCCGAGATGCAGATCAGCTACCTGGTCTTTTTCGTGGGGGGCTTATTGCTGTTCATTGTCTCATACTCCGTGTTCTATTATATCCTCAATAATTTTATATATAACAAAATCCGCCTGGTCTACAAAACGATTCATGAATTGAAGGCGCCCAGCAGGGAGCGTCAGGAAAAACTGTACCGGAACAGCGACATTATTCAGAGGGCCAATGAGGAGGTGGCGGCCTGGGCCAGTGACAAACGAAAAGAGATCGAAGACCTGAAAAAGATGGAGGCCTACCGGCGGGAGTTTCTCGGCAATGTGTCGCACGAACTGAAAACGCCCATATTCAATATCCAGGGATACGTGCTTACTCTGCTTGATGGCGGACTGGAGGATCCGAAGGTGAACAGGTCGTATCTTATGCGGACGGAAAAGAGTATTAACCGGATGATCTCAATTGTTGAAGACCTTGAGACGATCTCAAAGCTGGAATCAGGAGAGGTGAAGCTCAAATTCAGTCACTTTGATATGAATATGCTGGTACGAGAGGTGATGGATATGCTTGAGATGGATGCATCACAAAAAAATATACATTTCGCTTTCAGGAGTTCACCGGAGGTGCCGGTAATGGTTTATGCCGACAGGCAAAACATACACCAGGTGGTAACCAACCTCATGGCAAACGCCATCAAGTACGGGAGGGATAACGGCCATGTTAAGGTAAGCTTTTTTGATATGGATGAACACATCCTGACAGAGATTACCGACAGCGGCATTGGCATTCCGCGGGAGGAGCTGCCAAGGGTTTTTGAACGTTTTTATCGTGGTGAGAAAAGTCGTTCCAGGAACCAGGGTGGTGGTGGGTCAGGTCTGGGACTGGCGATCGTCAAACATATTATTGAGGCACACCAGCAAGCCATCAATGTGAGGAGCACCCTGGGAATTGGTACTACCTTTGCTTTTACCCTGAAAAAAGGAAAGTCGGTGGGCAACAGCTACGGAAGTTTTGTCATATGATCTCACGGGCGTAACAGAAATTGGCAGGAACGCCTCCGGTGTGCCAGAACAGGACGCTTGTGCCTGGCTTCAGCAATCCCTCACTGAGGTAGTGCATCATTCCGTAAAAGGCACGGCCTGTGTATACCGGGTCGAGCAATATCCCCTCTCTGGCAGCCAAAGTTTGAATGGCTGTTCTTTCCTGTTGGGTAACTACGCCGTACCCTGCTTCTTCGAATCCCGAAATCGGGATGAACTCGTCGTTACTGACCTCGGTGACCTGTTTGTAGTCCGGAGCTTGGAGTCCCTCTGCAACAATGTTGCGGATTGTCTCTTCCAGCGATTCCCCTTCGGCTTCTTGTTTGTCGATCCTGATGGGCATCAAGGCAGCTTTCAGGCCATATTTTGCTTTCCCCAGTATCAGTCCGGCATGCATGCCACCTGAGCTGGATGCAAAAAAGACATAATCAATAACCAGCTTTCTTTGATCGAGTTGTTCCTGCAGCTCACCGGCAGCTTCCGTGTATCCTGTGGCACCAATCAAATTGGAGCCACCATAGGGTATGATGTATGGAAGATGTCCGGCTGAACGCAGCTCCCTTCCAAGTGATTCAAGTGCTTCACCTTTTCTTTGTTCACCTGAGAAGTGTATTGTTGCGCCCAGCAGCTTAGACAGCAGAAGGTTCCCGGTATATTCATCAGGGGGTGTGCCTCCCAGCAGGAGGTGACATTTCAGTTGGGCCATGGCGCAGGCAGCGGCAGTTTGCCGGCAGTGGTTCGACTGCTGGGCGCCTGCGGTGATCACTGTGTCGGCACCTTTATCCAGGGCATCGCCAATAAGGTACTCCAGTTTGCGGGTTTTGTTACCCCCGGTTGCCAGTCCGGTATGATCGTCGCGCTTAATATATACCGTATGGTTGGGATGGTCTGATGAAATATTTTTCAGTACGTGCAATGGGGTTGGGAAGAATCCAAGGTTGAATCTCGATGGGCTCATGAGTGTCCGTTTTTTTATGGTTCCGTCATCATTTTCGTCCGCTGACCGCTGTCGCGTTATTCCGTTTTTTTGTTTCCTTTTTATGAATAATGGCTATAGTGGCCATATAACTGGCAGCAGCAACATGGCAACGGCCATTACGATCAACGTCATCGGGAGTCCGAGTTTTATATAATCTCTGAACCGGTAGCCACCGGGTCCCATTACCAGCAGGTTGGCTGCGTGTGATACCGGACTCATAAACACGGCTGCGGCGGCAATGGCTATGGCCATCATGGTGGTCTGGGGCGATATACCGAGGCTTGCAGAAGCCTCCAGAGCTACCGGCGACATGATGACTACCAGTGCTGCAGGATGTATTGCAATTGTAAGTGCTGCTGTCAGAAGATACAGTCCGGCAATCATTGCCCACGGACCAAACGGACCGAAGACACTCATTACACCGCTTGCCATAAGGCTCGCAGCCCCGGTCTGTTGCATGGCGGTTCCGAGTGGAAGCATGCCGGCAATCAGGAAAACCGACCGCCATTCTATTGCCCTGTAAGCTTCCTCCATTTTGAGGCATCCGGTTAGTACCATCAGAGCAATACCTGCAACGGCAGCAATGGCCAGCGGAACGATCCCAAGCAATACAGGCATGAGTACTGCTGCCATTACAAGGGCAGCGTTCAGGGCTTTATCAGTTCGCAACGGGGTAACATCCAACTCGGTAAGCAGAATAAAGTCGGGTTCGCTGTTGATCAGTTCCAGTTTGTCACGCCTGCCGTAAAGCAACAAAGCCTCTCCAAATTGCAGCGGCATATTGTGCAGGTTGATCCTGTGCGCATGACCATCACGCCATATGGCCAAAACGGTGAGTCCGTATTTTTGCCGGAAATTGATCTCTCTGAGTGTTTTTCCTGCCAGCAAGGACCGTGGCGCAAGGATGACCTCTGCCATTTGTACCTCATCCGATTCCAGATGCCGGATTTCCGGTACTTTTTCCTCGATCAGCTCCAGTTCTTTCAAGCCCTGGAGCAGGGGCAGGTCATATACATTCCCTTTTACCAGCAAACGGTCTCCCGGCTCCACGGTAGACCCCGGCGCATAAGGTTTCAGCTTGTTTTCAGGGTCGAATATTCCAATGGCGGTAAGCCCAAAAGCACTGCCAATCTGGCTTTCTGCGATGGACTTTTCGAACAGCTTCGCATCATCGCCTATGTCCATAATAAACAGATCATCATGGAGCAGGTAAGTTTCTGTCAGCAGGTCGGCGGTAGTGTTTTTGATTGCTGTTATTTCCCCTTCGCTTTCCAGTATCTCCAAACGTTCCCGGGGTCCCTGGAGAAGCAGGACGTCGTCCTCCCTGATGATCAGGTCGTGCAACATCGTTTTTTCTATCCCCTCTTTTCTTTTTACTGCCAGCACATTTATCCCATGTCTTTTTCTAAAGTCCGTATCCTGCAGTCTTTTTCCGGGCAGCGATGACTGTTTGGGCAAGACGGCCTCGGCTATCTGGAGGTCGCGGGTCAGCCATCTGCGCACCTCTGTACCAGGCTCGGAAGGGAGCATGATCTCCCAGTGTTGCATTGCCTTCAGTGCTTCAATGTTTCCCTGTACGTGCAGTTTGTCGTTCCCTTCTATTTTGGTATTCGGACCCGGGTCGAGAATGGTCCCCGATCTCCTGCTGATCGACAGCACATTAAGTCCAAGTCCGGCCCTCAGCCGGCTCTCAGCGAGTGTTTTTCCGGTGAGGGAAGAGGCCGGGTTTACTTTCAGGAGGAAACTCCTCTTTTGCAGGTCGTAGGATGCGGCGGACTTTTTGGCCTGGTGTTTTTTGGTCTCACTGATGGCATCGCGCCTGGGTAAAAAATGTCTGCCTATGAGTGTCATAAAAAGTGTTCCGGCGAGCAGTGCAGCAAAACCAATTGGTGTATAGTCAAAAAGCATAAACGGCCGGTGTCCGCTGTTTTCCAGCGCATAGCTGATAAGCAGGTTTGGCGGTGTCCCGATAAGTGTTGTTAGTCCGCCAAGCATTGTTCCGTAAGCCAGGGGCAGGAGAAGCCTCGAAGGGGGGATGCCTTTTGACCGTGCCATGTCCATAACAACGGGGAGCATCAGCGCAGCCACGCCGATGTTGTTCATGAATGCAGATAACAAGCCTGCTGAGAGCATAATCAGGGCAACAAGGCTCCCTTCACCTGATCCTGAAATGTGAAGCACGTAGCGGCCGATAATCCTTGCAACACCCGTCTGATAGAGGGCCGCACTCAATATGAACATAGCCCAGACGGTAACGACGGCGGGATTGCTGAACCCATCCAGGGCCTCATGAGGCGTAATCAGTCCGGTAAAGGCAAGGACCGCCAGCACAAGCAATGCCACGATGTCCATTCTCAGCCAGCCGGTAAAAAACAAAAGGATGGCAGCTCCCAGAATACTGAATACGAGAATTATTTCCGGCGTCATGGACAAACTGGTTTATTTACGTTAATTGCCTGATGTTGAACGGTAAATGCAAAGGAACGCATCAAGGTCTTTTTTGCTGAACAACGATGTTGCCTTGCACCAGCCCAACGTTAATGCTCCCTCAAATATACATGAATTTTTTTCATGCGAAATTTCACACAGACGCATGAAAATAAATTCATGCGAAATTAACTATCTTTGCCCGCCTGAAAATCATCGCTTCCTGATGCCATGACAAAATATGAAACCCGCAGAAAAACAAAGGCATTGCACTGGCTGGCACTTGCAGTCCTGGTGCTTGTGTGGGGAAGTTCTTTTATTTTGATAAAACGCGGACTGCAATCATTTCACAGTACGGAGGTGGGTGCCCTCCGTATCGCCATATCGTTCCTTGTTTTGTCGCCACTGCTGTTCTGGCATCTGAAAAAGATCACCCGCCGAAAACTGCTGTTTTTTCTGTTGGCCGGGGTTATCGGGAATGGGTTGCCGCCTTTTTTATTTGCCGTTGCCCAAACGGTCATAGACAGCTACATGGCAGGTGTGCTGAATTCGCTGACTCCACTGTTTACGTTGCTGATCGGGGTGTTGTTTTTTGGCATACGTACCCGGTGGATTAATGTGCTGGGGGTGGTCACCGGACTTGCGGGTGCGGTTGGACTGTTGTCGGTTGCAAATGGCGGAGGAATCCATAATATGTGGTATGGGATGCTGGCAGTAGCTGCTGCATTGTGCTATGCCACCAACATGAACCTGATCAAGCAATACCTGTCGGAGTTTGATGCCCTGACCATTACTTCTGTCGCATTTATGTTTATTGGCATTCCGGCATTGGTCTATCTGCTTGCTGATGGCAATGTGATCGTCGTGCTGGCAAACGATCCGGCAGCCTGGGAAAGCTTTGTGTATATTGTGATCCTGTCGGTTGTTGGTACCGCTGTCGCTATGATCATACACAATTGGCTGATTAAGCAGACATCAGCGTTGTTTACTTCGACCGTAACCTATTTGATGCCTGTGGTGTCGATCATATGGGGTATTGCCGACGAGGAGGTTTTTGTTTTTATATATCTGTTATGGATCTGCATGATACTGGCCGGCGTGTATATGGCCAACAAAAGAAAACCAGTGTAGCCCCTTATGTTGTTTTTCGGGGGTAATTCATGATTCTGGCTGTTGTGCTGTTTTAAGGCCAGCTTGTCTGCTTCCACGATCATATGGTTTGTAATGGTGGATGGCAATAAATTTTTTCATAAGGTATTGTTGCTTGATAATTTTTGATTATCTTTGCACCCCAATAATCAAATGAACCATTTAATTCATACCGTGAAATGTATGCAATTGTTGAAATAGGAGGACAGCAGTTTAAGGTAGAGAAAGAGCAGAAGCTTTTTGTGAACTTGCTGGACAATGAAGCGGGTAGCGATCTGGAAATTGATCAGGTGTTGCTGTTTGCTGATGGCGAAAACATTCGTGTAGGGATGCCTTTGGTAGAAGGTGTAAAAGTAAGGGCGAAGGTTGTGGAGCATGTGAAGGCCGATAAAATTTTGGTCTTCAAAAAGAAGAGAAGAAAGGGCTATCAGAAGATGAATGGTCATCGTCAGCCGATGACAAGAATCCAGATTGAAGAGATTACCGCTTAACAAATTGGCAACAGATAAAAGATAATCATCATGGCACATAAGAAAGGAGTAGGTAGTTCGCGTAACGGACGCGAGTCGCACAGCAAGCGGCTTGGGATTAAGATTTTTGGCGGTGCGCTGGCCACTGCGGGCAATATACTGGTCAGGCAGCGAGGCACAAAGCACTATCCCGGTCTTAACGTGGGTATGGGCAAGGACCATACTTTATATGCCCTTGTTGATGGCACGGTTGTTTTCAAGAAAAAGGCTGGCAACAGGTCATATGTTAACATAGAGCCTGTGGTGGAAACGGTACCTGAGGATATAACAAAGAAGAGTCCGGCAAAGACAACTGATGCACAAAAGCCGGTTACGGCTGCGGGTGAGGCAGATGTGGCCGTACTGGAAAAAGAGGCACCTGTTCAGGAGAAAGAGTCTGCCGATAAGGCTGCTGTAGCGGAAAAACCGGCTGCTGAGAAAAAAGAACCTGCGGCTAAGGCCAAAGCGGCGACAGCCAAAAAGAAAGAAACAAAGGCCGGAAAAACCACCGGGGAGAAAAAAGAGACAGCGGCCAAAAAACCAGCTGCAGCCAAAAAACCAGCTGCGGCCAAAAAACCAGCTGCAGCAAAAAAACCGGCTGCAGCCCAAAAGAAGGCGCAGGCATCCAAAGAGTCATCATCCAAAGAGAAGCCTGCAACCAAAAAAGCAGCTCCTAAAGAGAAGAAAGACGAGGAATAGTTTGAGATATGTTGCACAAGTGCAACCATCCTTGTCAAAAAAGAAATACGGGAATCCTGCTTCGGCAGGATTTTTTTATGGTTATTTTTGTTGTTTTTGCAGTACACCCATCATTCAAACTTCAATTTTTTTTAAAAGACAGTCAGATGATTGACATACAACGTATCAGGGAAGACAGCCAGGAGGTGGTCAGGCGTTATGCTGTGAGGAATTTTGATGCCGCCCGGCTGGTTGAACGTATCAAAGAGCTTGATATAACCAGGCGCCGCCTTCAGAAAGAGCTGGAAGGCATGCTGGCTGAAAGCAATGCGCTGGCGCGTGAGATCGGCACATTGTTTCAGTCTGGCAAGGGCGGGGAGGCCAATCCGCTGAAAGACAAATCTGTCGAGCTTAAAAAACTATCCAGGACACTCCAGGAAGAGCTTGACAGCACTTCCGGCGAGTTGAATGAACTGATGACCCGCCTGCCCATGCTGCCACACCCCCTGGTTCCTGCAGGAAAGTCTGAAACCGACAATGAGGTCGTCAGGGAAGTGGGGACTTTGCCTGAGATTGGGCCGGATGCCGCTCCGCACTGGGATCTGGCAAAAAAGTATGATATCATCGACTTTGAGGCAGGGACGAAGGTTACGGGTGCCGGATTTCCCATATACAAAGGGAAGGGGGCACGTTACCAGCGTGCATTGGTGGGCTTTTTTCTCGATGAGGCGGCCAAAGCCGGCTATACTGAATACCAGGTGCCACTCATGGTGAATGCCGACTCGGCTTTTGGAACCGGGCAGTTGCCTGATAAAGACGGACAGATGTATGCTGTTCCCTCTGATGGTTTGTTTCTTATACCTACATCTGAAGTGCCTGTTACAAATATTTTCAGGGACACGATCATCAGGGAGGATGAGCTGCCTGTGAAATGTACCGCCTACTCCGTTTGTTTCAGAAGGGAGGCAGGCTCGTATGGAAAGGATGTGCGCGGACTCAACCGGTTGCACCAGTTCGATAAGGTAGAGATCGTCCAGGTGGCACACCCTGACAACAGTTATGAGGTGCTGGAAGAAATGGTGGATTATGTTGGGGGACTGTTGAACATGCTGGAACTGCCATTCCGTGTTGTCCGTCTTTGTGGCGGTGACCTTGGTTTTGCGGCTGCACTCACCTACGACATGGAAGTGTATTCTGCCGCACAGAAACGGTGGCTTGAAGTGAGCTCCATATCCAACTTTGAAACATACCAGTCACAAAGGATGAAGTTGCGTTTCAGGACGGCCGGAGGGAATAACAAGCTGCTCCATACGCTCAATGGCAGTGCATTGGCGCTGCCCCGCATCATGGCGGCTTTGCTGGAAAACAACCAGTCTGCCGACGGGGTGCACGTACCCGGGGTGCTCCGTAAATACACGGGTTTTGACCTGATCTGCTAATCCCCTTTTTCAGGCGGGGACAAATTAACTTGTAAACCAGTTGGAGGACAAAATAATAGAACCCCGTAAATACGTTATTATACATAACACTTTGTATAAAAAAAGATCATGAATATGTCAGGCAAAACCATCCGGATCATATTTCTTGTTGTTATACCATATTTTTTGGCTGTTGCACTCAGGGCTGAAGTTGACGGGACTGATGAGCGGCTGGCGGCACAATTTTTACGTGATGGCATGTATGAGGAAGCACTGGCTCTATATGAGACATTGTTTGAGCAGGACCCCACGCCGGTGATCTATAATAATCTCCTGGAGACTCTTTTTGCTCTTGAAGAGTTCAGGCGGGCTGAACGGATCGTGCGCGGCAAAGCAGAAAAGTACCCCGGAGCGGTGCGGTATGCTGTTGACCTGGCCTGGGTCAATCACCGTGCGGGTAATGACCGCAGGGCGCGCAGGCAGATCGACGGACTGATCAGTGATCTTGGACCCAATCCGGATGACGTGACAGACCTGGCCATGGCTTTTGAAAGACGGGGTTTTATTGACAGGGCTCTTGAAACCTATCTCCGTGGCCGACGACTGCTTGGAGAACGGCACCCATTACATCTGCGCATAGCAGAGATATATGAAAAAAAAGAAGAGTACCAGGCCATGATGGAGGAGTATCTCGATTATATGAACGAACACCGGCAGGACGTTGAACGTGTTCGCGGGATATTACAGGATGCTGTGACGAACGACCCGGGTTTTAAGAGAAATGATGCCCTGCGGCAGGTGCTGTTGTCGAGAACACAAAGGAGTCCGCAAAACATCCTCTATTCAGAAATGCTGTTGTGGCTGTCGGTACAGCAGCAAGACTTCCGCATGGCTTTTATGCAAGCACGGGCACTCGACAGGCGGTTGGGCAGGGAAGGAATGACGGTGCTCGAAGTGGCAGACCTGAGTGTAAGCAATAAAAACTACCAGGTGGCCGCCGATGCATACCAGTATGTGTTGGATATGGGCGAAGAGGGCACCTATTACCTGGATGCAATGGTTGGATACCTGAATGTGCGGTTTCTGTCAGTGACAGAAGACCACACACATGAGGTTTCCGATTTGCTGGCGATTGAAAAAGAATACCAGCAGGCCATTGCCAACCTGGGCATCAGTGCCACAACGGTGCAACTTGTTCGTAACCTGGCCCACCTTCAGGCATTCTTCCTGGAAAAGACAGAAGAGGCCATCGGTTTTCTCGAAGCTACGATCGGCATTCCGGATATCTCCAGCCGGGTCAGGGGAGAGTGCCAGATAGAGCTGGCCGATATTTTACTGCTATCCGGTGAAGTATGGGATGCTACCTTGCTGTACGCACAGGTTGACCGGATCTTCAGAGACGACCCGCTGGCCCATGAAGCAAGGTTCAAAAATGCCCGTCTCACCTATTATATCGGCGAGTTTGACTGGGCCACGGCACAGCTTGATGTACTGAAAGCGGGTACTTCCCGCCTTATTGCCAACGATGCCATGAAGCTGTCACTCAGAATACAGGATAACCTTGGCATCAATGGCAACCCGGAGCCACTAAAAATGTTTGCGCAGGCAGAAAAGCATATTTTTATGAACAGGTTTGGAGATGCCATTGCAACGCTCGACTCTGTTGCGGCGCTTTTCCCAGGTCATCAGATCAATGATGACTTGTTGTTTGCCCGAGCCGACATTAAGCTTCGCAGGGGTGACCCCGCCGCCGCCGACAGTTTGCTTGCACTTATTGTGGAAAGGTATTCTGGCGGGGTGCTTGCTGATGAGGCACTGTTCCGCAGAGCCGAACTACATCACCATTACCTGGAGCAGCAAGATAAGGCAATGGCCCTCTATCAGCAACTTATGCTCGACTATCCCGGCAGTCTGTATACTGTTACTGCTCGTCAGCGGTTCCGCGAACTGCGTGGCGACATTGTGAACTGAATAAACCCATTGAGGTGGCCCAATATGTACATCCAAAGAAATCGCTGGGTCAGCATTTTCTGACAGACCCCAACATTGCACGGAAGATCAGTCAAAGCCTAGCACATCATACTGATTATCAGTATGTGCTTGAAGTAGGCCCTGGCACCGGTATGTTGTCGCAGTTCCTGATCAGCAATAAGTCATACAAGTGGTTTGGGATCGATGTTGACACGGAAGCTGTTGATTGGTTTATTGCGCAGTATCCTGACTTGCGTGATCAAATGATAGCGGGTGATTTTTTGCGGCATGACCTGCATTCGTTATTCGCTGATGCGCCTTTTGCGGTGATTGGAAATTTCCCCTACAACATATCCAGCCAGATCATGTTCAGGGTGTTGGAATACCGGTCGCAGATCCCGGAAGTTGTTGGAATGTTCCAGAAAGAGGTAGCCTTGCGTATTGCATCACCTCCCGGCAATAAGACATATGGGATCCTGAGTGTCCTTATGCAGGCCTTTTACGATGTATCGGTTTTGTTTCATGTTGAACCACATGTGTTTCACCCACCCCCCAGGGTACAGTCGACTGTATTGCGCCTGATGCAAAAAAGTGACCATTTGCCGGGTTGTGACGAACCATTGTTTTTTACTGTTGTTAAAACCGCATTTAACCAACGGAGAAAGATGCTGAGGAATTCCCTCAGTGGATTGCCGGTGCAGTGGGATCTGCTGCCCGGGTGTTACATCACCGAGCGACCCGAGCGGTTGGGTGTGGCCGATTTTGCCGCCATTACAAGGGCCACAGGCAGGAATGATGAGAAATAGACGCGCCCTGTGTCTGTGTGTACTTTTACATGAACAAATTTTATGTACATTTGTGTGACAGGGAAAAAAACGACGTGAAATGGGAACAAAAAAGTTCAACACATTCGAATATGCCGGAGATACCTTTACCGGCGATCCCGGGTTAAAAGGGTTGCACAGGCAGGAAGCTTTTGACTCGCCATATGGACATGTTTTTGTGATTGCTGCGGGTGAAGGTGCCGGCAGTGATCAGCCGGAACTCGTTGATGTTGTCATTGAACGCATCAGGTATTATTTCACCAATGAAACAGATGACAAAGCATCAGAGGCCACAAAAAACGCACTTGTTTACACCAGCGGCTACCTTTATCAGCTGTCGAAAAAATATCCGCGCCCGGGTGCAGACCGCATTCATTGTCTCTGTGTGTTGTTTCACGATGAAGAGATTTATTACTCAACAACAGGCAGATTATGTCTGTCGGTATTTGATGGCAGAAAGGTTGTTCCATTTCTGACGGAAGGTTATGGAGATCAGAGCGGTAGAAGCAAACCGTTCGGTGAGGAGGGGACTGTTTCGTCGTATATGGGGCAAAAACCACTTGCTGATGACATTGATGTAGTGGGACCGGTTGAGCCGGCCGATGAAGACATATTGCTGATGGGCTCCGGCTCAGTCTGCAGGTGGTTTCAGTCGCGACAGGCAAAAAAATTGCTGCACGACCCCATGCCTTTACAGGCCAAAGTGTCGAGGTTGCTCCGTTATGCGAGCGATGAGCTGCAGGGGACACCGGCAGCGGCTATGATGATGGTATGTTTTTACAACCTCAAAAACAAGCGGACAGCAGCTGTTGCGGAAGAACAACCGGTCCAGCCAAAAGGAACTGCGAAAACCTATGCAGGCGGGGGGATGCCGGACAATGTATTTTCCAAGCTTATCGAAACCATAAAGGGTAACAACCTGTTGAAAATTGTCCTGTTGGCCATTGTATCGGTAATTGTTGGCTATATGTTCTATGACCTGTTCATTTACGACCCGCATCCTGCAGTACCTGTTTCGCGCATTCAGGAGGAAACGGAAGATCAGCTTGTTGCCGAAGAGGATGTTTTGGACGGCGAGGAGATCGTTTTTCCGGATGATGTTGAATATGTTGTCAGAAGCGGCGACACCTGGCGTCGTATATACAGGCAGTTTGGGGTGTGTTCTTATTTCATTATCAACCACCCGCCCAATGAAGGCCGGTTTGGCAGCGACGGCGGATTGATTGCCGGACGGCGACTGGAGATACCGGTGAAATATTCTGCCCGGTCTGAACTGAACCCTGTGTATTATACGTACTTCACCCTGGATAAGGTGGGGGGAAGTTGCGAACATGCCAGCAGGGAATTTATAGCAGATTTTAAAGAGTCAGTCGGACTCCAGGAATAGAGTCAATGGCAGAAGGTGGCCATTTGGGTCTGCCTGATCTTTATTAGCCCGGACAAAACGGATGTTGGCATAAGGGGCATAGCGGCCTGGCTTTACCGGTCATTTGCCGGACAGGTCCGGGGCAACAACCACCTGCAAGGTGGTACGGCTTTTTTGTTCCATCAGGATCTCCCTTCCCCTGATCAGCTCATCGATCGTCGACCGGGTATAATGCCTTACAGTGATCAGTTCCAGTCCCGACATGTGTTTGGTGTTGAAGTTCTTTTCGAGATCGCGCATCAGGGCTGGTGTTTTGGTTTTATCCGTATCGAAGCAGGCAGAAAAGCTAATGGCTGTATGTTGCATCAGGTTGATCTTCACTCCGTGGCGCGCAAAGTCAGCAAATATCCGTGACAGGTTGTCCTCGGCAATAAAGCTGAAGTCTTCCGGGTACAGCCAGACCAATACCTGGTTGAACTTAAAAATGTAGGATGGTATCTGGTCATCGTTCTGATCATTGTCATTGATCAGCGATCCGGGGAGTCCGGGCTGTGTAAAGGACTTTACTTTCAGTGGGATGTTTTTGCTCGAAAGGGGTTTTAATGTTTTTGGATGGATTACAGTGGCTCCATAATAGGCCAGCTCAATGGCTTCCTGGTAGCTGATGTTTTCGAGCAAAACGGTATTCCTGAAGATTTTTGGATCTCCATTGAGCAGTCCGGGCACGTCTTTCCAGATAACCACTTCAGAAGCATTCAGGGCATATCCCAGTATGGCGGCTGAGTAGTCAGACCCTTCTCTGCCCAGTGTGGTAGTGAATCCCTGCGGGGTTCCACCCAGGAAGCCCTGGGTAATGACCAGTTGTGGCTTTCCCTTTTTGTCATTGTTTTTGAGAAAGGGGGTAAGCTGTTCTTTGATCTTTCTGCTGGTGGCAATCCAGTCAACTTTCGCATCCCTGAACCCAGCGTCTGTTATGATCAGTTTTTGTGCTGCAAACCACTGGTTGTCCAGTCCTGCATCCTTAAGGTACGCACTGAGGATGAGGGTAGAGACCATTTCACCTGTTGAAACGATGCGGTCGTATTCATAATTATAATCCCCGCCGGGCGATTCCGTAATATAGTAGTACAACTGATAGAAGGCCTGCTCCAGTGTATTGAAAATTGGGTGTGACGGACCAGGGAAGAGTTCACGGGCAATGGTGGCATGCATGCTTTTTATATTTTCAAAGGCGTTTGTCATTGCCTCCCGGTCGTCTGACATATACAGGGCACATAGTCTTTCAAGCGCATTGGTGGTTTTTCCCATGGCCGACAAAACGATCACCAGCGGATCGGTCCCGTGGTGGTTCTGGATGATTTTTGCGACATTTTTTACCGATGCGGCATCTTTAACCGATGCCCCTCCGAATTTGAACACCCGCATGCTTTATATGCTTTTTTGGTCATTACGCTGCAGCCCGCAAAGTTATGGAAAAATGGCAGTTCATAAGCCGGATGTCCGCTATCTTCTTCCGCATTTTATTTTTTACGGTCGAAGAAAGGGTTTTTCGAGGTGGCGCTCAGGGGTATCCCATAAACGATCGCATAGTCTTTGCCAAGCAGTTGCATTTGTTTGGCTGCAACACCAATGGTATACATGATCCGGTTGTCGATCCGGGCATCCATGGCTACGCTCACGGCAGATCCTATGGCTATCCCCAGGTCGCCTGTGTTGAATGCGCATGGGATTTCAGGTTTTTTGTCTTTTTCTGAACAGTCGCGGAATCCGCACAATCCACACGTCTTTAGTCCGACAGACCGAATCTTTGTCCCCATAATGACCACTGCCTGCGCTGATTCTGTTACATTGCCTGCGTCGCGGATAAAAATGTGGTTGTCTTCTTTCTGGCCGATCCCGAGCATGGTATTTGCCAGTGACTGAATGTCGCTGCCTGTGAGTATTGAGATGGCAATGGTGTTTATTCCCCGGGCTTTTGGTGCAGTGCGCGCAGCAATGACCATTCTTTCCGCGACATCCAATATGGCATCCTGGCGCAATTCTTTTTCATTGATGATAGCCATAGTGACTCGGTTGCATTGGTTTAACAAAGATACCCGGCTGGCAAAGCCGGGTATGCAGTTATGAGAAATCCGTAAATTTTGCAATACTTTCGATAAAGCTGAGTGGTACCATGATCTTGTTTTCAGGATCTTTGCTGTTTGAGATCAGCAGTTCCACAGCATGCAGGTTCCGGGTATCTTTAATTGCCCGGTAAGCGTCTTTTCTCCGGAGCAGCATCAGTATGTCTGAGTGTTCCTTAAGGAAGCCAGGCAGTGTATGTGGTGAAGGGTCATCAGTTGGGACGGATCCGTTGACGTGTCCGGCCGACTGGGAGAAGAGCAAAAAAGGAAGATTGAATTCAGTGGCGAGGTTGCGGATTTTTTTCACGATATGGCCCAGTTGTTCCGGACGGCTTTCAAGACGGGTCAGTCCGGTTGTAATGAGCTCCAGGTAGTCGATGATGATCAGGTCTATTTCCTGCAGCGTTTTTATTTCCGCAACCCTGTCATATAGGTCTTCGACCGACAGTGAAGGGTTGTCATCGATATAAATTTTTGCCTTGGCAATGGTGCTCAGCAGTGAGACGACGTGGTCCTTTTCACTGGCACTGAAATTTTCCGATTGCAACTGACTTAAAGACCTCCCCGTTTCACTTTCCAACAGCCGGTTGGTCATTTTTACATCCGACCGTTCTGATGAGAAAATGGCCACTGCATAATTGTCCTTAATGGCCATGTTGTTTGTAAGGGACAATAAAAAAGCGGTTTTCCCCATCCCTGGTTTTACCGCAATTGTGTATAACTGTCCTTTCTGAAACCCACCCAGTGCCCGGTCCAGTTCTTTAAAACCGGAAGAAACACCTCCGGGTGTGGCATTGGCTCCAAAATCCTTGTTGAGGGTCCGGTTTACCAGGTCACGGATACTGGTAAACCGCAAACCCTCTGGTTGCTCTGTGATTTCTAAAGTGTTAAGTTCCATAATCGTAGGTTTTATTTGGGTTATACTTGAAGATTAATTCATGCAAATTGTTGTCACAATATAGGCATTATTTTTTAATTCAGCAAATATGAACTTTTTAAACAGACAAATGTTAATCAGTTACATTAGAAATACCCGATATGATTCGCTACACCATTAACGATCTGGAAAAACTGAGCGGCATAAAGGCGCATACGATAAGGATGTGGGAAAAGCGCTATAACATTGTTTCTCCACAGCGCACAGAAACCAACATCCGCTATTATCACGACTGCGACCTGAAAAAATTGCTCAACATAAGCACGCTCAACAAGCATGGCTTTAAGATTTCCAGCATAGCCCGCATGAATGAAAAGGAGATCAATGAGAAAATCATGGATATTTCGGGTACCCGCAGCGATCATGATACCCTGATCAACACCTTGGTAGTGGCGATGATTGAGATGAATGAAGAGTCTTTTGAGCAAATCCTGAATAACGCCATCCTGAAACTTGGGTTTGAAAAATGCGTAACCCATGTACTGTATCCCTTTTTGGAGAAAGTTGGTGTTCTGTGGCTTACAGGAACCATAAATCCTGCGCAGGAGCATTTTATAACAAACCTGATCCGTCAGAAGATGATCATTGCGATCGACGGACAGTCAAAAGTGGTATCGCCCGATGCCAAAACATTTGTTTTGTTCTTACCCGAAAAGGAATTGCACGAGCTTGGACTGCTGTTTTACAATTTTATACTGAAGAAAAATGGTTACCGCGTTATTTACCTTGGTCAGTCGGTGCCGTTTGACGATCTTGTTGAGATTGTAAATATCCGGGATGCGGATTACCTGTTTACTTATTTTGTTGCTGCAATGAATCATGACGATATTCCCGGCTACCTCCGGCGTATGTCAGATGCCTTTCCCACAAAGAAGATCTTCATTACGGGTCTGCAGTTAATGCAGGAAGATCTTTCCCTGCCGCCGAATGTAATTCCGGTAAAGAATGCAGATATGTTCAAATGCATGCTGGCCAATTTGTAGACACCTGAAATCACTCTCTTTTCTGTATTGTAAGCTTCCGTAAATGTTTACGGTAGCTTTTTTGTTCTTAACATTTATTAAACATATTGCCGGCATAAATACGCATTGCAATACCTTAAATAACTTAGCAAAAGCCTATATTAGCTATACAAAACGCCTAAATTGCCCAATATACTATGTTAAAAAATTTAAAAACGCTTGCAGGGTTCATTTTTTTGTTTAATTTTGTATCAGATTAATTAAACAACTAAAAAACAGACTGTCATGACTGCATTAGAATTTAACCATAAGTTATTGGGTTTGCAAAAGAACCTGAAATATTTTGCGTACACGCTGACCTCAAACTATGAGGATGCCCAGGATCTTGTACAGGAAACGTATTTAAAGGCGTTGACCAATCGCGAAAAGTTCGCAGACAACACCAATTTAAAGGCGTGGGCCTTCACCATTATGAAGAACACGTTTATCAACAACTATCGTCAGAATGTCCGTAACAACACCATACTGGACAAGACAGACGACCTGTACTTCCTGAATTTGTCAAAAGAGAGCAATGTGGGCTTGCCTGATTCCAGTTATTCGCTGAAAGAGATCAGAAAGACCATCGACAAGATCAGTCCGGAGCAACGGAAGCCATTTGAGATGTATAACAACGGTTATAAATACAAGGAGATCGCTGATCAGCTGAACTTGTCCATTGGGACCGTGAAAAGCAGGATTTTCTTTACCCGGAAAAAACTGATGGACGCGTTGAAAGAACAACAATAACAAACGATAACATGTGCAGCCATATGCATACCATAATAATTCTCCATATAATAAAAAAACCCGGCATTGTAAAATGCCGGGTTTTTTAATATCGTGCCACAAACTCCTGCTGGTGTTTAACCGGTTTCGGCGGCATGCAGGAGATGCATTATTTAACCTCTTCAAAATCGACGTCTGTCACATCGTCATCATCGTCTTTTTTGCCTGATGACGAATCCTGTTGCTGGTCTTGTTGCGCATCTTCACTGCCTGGCTGTTGTTCTGATTGTGCATTCTGATACATTTCGGTGCTGGCTGCCTGCCAGGCTGCATTGAGTGTGCCCATTGCCGTATCGATTGCGCTGAGGTCCTTGTTCTTGTGGGCCTCCTTGAGCGCTCCGAGTGCATTCTCGATGGGTTCTTTCTTGTCGGCCGGCAGCTTGTCGCCAAACTCCTTGATTTGTTTTTCTGTTTGGAATATCAGGCTGTCGGCCTGGTTAAGCTTATCGATCTCTTCTTTTTGTTTTTTGTCGCTTTCGGCATGTGCTTCTGCCTCTTCCTTCATTTTTTTGATCTCTTCTTCACTTAATCCTGATGAAGCCTCTATCCTGATATTTTGTGATTTTCCGGAGGCTTTGTCTTTGGCCGACACATTGAGGATCCCGTTGGCATCTATATCGAAGGTCACCTCAATCTGGGGCACACCTCTGGGTGCGGGTGGGATACCATCCAGGTGGAACCTCCCGATCGTACGGTTGTCCTTTGCCATGGGACGTTCTCCCTGGAGGATATGTATCTCCACTGATGTTTGGTTATCGGCTGCGGTAGAGAACGTCTCCTCTTTTTTTGTCGGAATGGTGGTATTTGCTTCGATGAGTTTTGTCATTACACCACCCAGCGTTTCGATGCCGAGGGAGAGCGGTGTTACGTCGAGCAGCAATACGTCTTTTACTTCACCTGTGAGAACGCCTCCCTGGATGGCGGCGCCAATGGCCACCACTTCGTCGGGATTCACGCCCTTGGAGGGCTTCCTTCCGAAAAACTTCTCCACAAGGTCCTGGATGGCGGGTATCCGTGTGGAACCGCCCACCAGGATCACCTCGTCGATATCGGAAGGTTGCATGCCCGCTTCTTTCAGTGCAATCTTGCAAGGTTCAAGGGTAGCCTGTATCAGCTTGTCGGTCAGTTTCTCAAAATGGCTGCGTGTAAGTGTCCGCACAAGGTGCTTGGGAATGCCATCGACAGGCATAATGTAGGGCAGGTTGATCTCTGTGGAGGTAGCACTTGACAGCTCAACTTTGGCTTTTTCTGCAGCTTCTTTCAAGCGCTGCAAGGCCATCGGGTCTTTGCGGAGATCAATGCCTTCATCCTTTTTAAACTCTTCAGCCAGCCATTTAATGACCTCATCGTCAAAATCATCGCCACCAAGGTGTGTGTCGCCGTTTGTGGATTTTACTTCAAAAACGCCGTCGCCAAGCTCCAGTATGGATATGTCAAAGGTACCGCCACCCAGGTCGAACACTGCGATGCGGAGGTCTTTGTCTTTTTTGTCAAGTCCGTATGCCAGGGAAGCGGCAGTAGGTTCGTTGATAATACGACGAACCTTCAGTCCCGCAATTTCTCCTGCCTCCTTTGTAGCCTGACGCTGGGAGTCGTTAAAATAGGCGGGAACAGTTATTACAGCATCGGTCACCTCCTTTCCGAGATAGTCTTCTGCAGTTTTTTTCATTTTTTGCAATACCATGGCGGAAATTTCCTGCGGGGTATATTTGCGGTCATCGATCTTCACCCGGGGGGTATTGTTGTCTCCTTTTTCTATGGCATAGGTAACCCGCTCCCGTTCTTTCGATACGGCATCAAACCTTTCACCCATCAAACGTTTGATGGAATAAACGGTTTTTTGCGGATTGATGATGGCCTGTCTTTTTGCAGGGTCACCGATCTTTCTTTCTCCATTATCCGTGAATGCAACAATCGAGGGCGTTGTTCTGCGTCCCTCGCTGTTGGGGATCACCACAGGCTCATTTCCCTCCATTACGGATACACACGAATTGGTTGTTCCTAAATCAATTCCAATAATTTTACCCATTGTTGTATGTTTTTTTTTGTATGTTCCTAATCGTATTTATTCAGCAAGGTGTTTCCAATGATTGTGCCAATGATGTTATTCCCCATTTTTTTGAAAATATGGCACATGATCGCCCATGGCCGGCCATGTGGCTGTCAGCAAAATGACAAAAAGGCAGGTTTGTTAAAACCGGGTGATCAGCTTGATGTTGATCAACCGGGAGGTAAGATAGTTTGGGATGGCGAACAGTTGGTTTTCAACGTCCCTGACCCATGAATAGGAGATGGTATTGTTTATTTCGAGGAGGTTGAACACTTCGGCGGTGATCCACATTGAATCGAAATGGCGCAACGGGTTTGTGGACTGGAATGTTGTTTGTTTTCCAATGAGTTGCTTGGAGAACCCGATATCAACACGCTGGTATGAGGGCATGCGGCCACTGGTAACGTTCAGGTCTTTTGTCGGGGGCCAGAAAGGCACACCGGTCCCGTAAAAAAAGCCCAGTTGCACCTGGTAGGTTGGATTACGGGGCAGGAAATCCTGGAAAAACATGGAAAAATGAAAACGTTGGTCTGTGGGCCGCGGAATATATCCGGCGGGTATTTTATTTCCCTGCTGATCCATCATGAACGAACCTTCGATCTTTTCGCGGGTTTGCATCAAGGAAATGCCTGCCCATGAGTCGATGCCGGGTACAAATTCCCCGTGTATCCGCATATCGAGTCCGGCGGCGTATCCTTTTGAAATATTATCGGCATAGTAGCGGATGCGCACATTGTCGATCTGGTATGGGATCAGGTTGTTGAGGAATTTGTAATACACTTCTGATGTATATTGGAAGGGCCTGTCCCAGGCAGTGAAGTGGAAGGCAGACCCCAGCACCAGGTGTATTGATTCCTGTGCTTTGATGTTGTCGTTCAGCTTGCCTTGCATGTCTCTTAGTTCGCGATAAAAGGGAGGCTGGTGGTAATAGCCTGCAGATGCCCTGAAGGTCCACCTTTCTGCCCACCCGGGTTTGTAGAGAACGGTAGACCGCGGACTAAGAATGAATTGGTTGGTAAAATCCCAGTAGTTGGCGCGCACCCCTGCGGTAAATGCGTAACGGCCGTGGGGACGTTGAAGTTCCCAGGTGTTTTGTACAAATCCCGACAGCCGGTTTGTCTTGCTGTTGATCGTTGTATTCAGCGTGTCCTGCAAAAGGATCGCATCAGGTGGATGCTGCGGCAGTGAAAATCCTGCCGAATCTGTCAGGTTCCATTCGTTCAAACGGTCATAGATGTCCTCGTGCTGAAACCTGATCCCCCATTGCAGCTCGTGTCTGCTGGTTTTCCAGTGACCCTTTGTTTCTGCCCGAACAACGATGGCGTTGAGGTAATTCCTTGCATGGTTCAGAAATGTCCCAATACCAAGGGGCTCTCCGGTGGGTTGTCCGAAATCGTCTTCCCCAAAGTCAGTTTCTACACGGTGCAGCCAGTATTGCCCGAGAATATCGAAATGCTCTCTCTCGTCTGACTGAAACATGCTGGTGATGAATTGCAGTGAAAGATCGTCGTTGGGACGATAATCCAGTGACCAAGCCCCCGTAGTTGTGGTAAACTGGTTAACTTCACGGCCATCAAAGAAAACGGTAAATTCCCTCACTTCAGAGATGGTGCCAAAACGGGTACGCCGCACTTCGGGTCTGAAGCGATAGCTGTTGTCATTATAGTTGCCCAGGAAACTTATGGTCCAATTGTCGTTCAGCCGGTAACGCAACAGTGTCTGGATGTCGGCAAAAGATGGACGGTAGTCTCCCTGAGTGTCGAGTGTTCCGAGCAGGTACTGGTTTGATTTATATCGTATGCCTGCAAGGAATGAGAACCGTTGGTTTGCCGATATGCCTTCCAGTTGGAGGGACCCTTCCAGCAGACTGATGGAGAATGCGCCGGCAAATTCTTTGGGTTCTTTATAAGTGATGTCGAGTACCGAAGACATTTTGTCTCCATATTGTGCATTGAATCCCCCGGATGAAAAGTTGATTGAGGATACCATCTCCGGATTGAGAAAGCTCAGACCCTCCTGTTGTCCCGCCCGTATCAGGAACGGACGGTATATTTCAATGCCATTGACGTACACCAGGTTTTCGTCGTAGTTGCCACCCCTGACGGAGTATTGTGATGAAAGCTCTGATGCGGAAGATACCCCTGGAAGGGTTTGTATGAGCCTTTCCACGCTGGCTGATGGCCCCGGCAGGGAGGTGGTGACACGGGGGTCAAGCCTGATGATGTCGGAGCTGAGTACCTGCTGGTCGCGGACCTCGATATCGGGCAGGAAGGTCATTATTGGTTCAAGGATGATGTCCAGGCGGTGTGTCTCTCCCGGACTTAAATGCAATGGGATGCGTTTGGGTTTGAATCCAAGGTGCGATACAAGGATATGTATTTCTTCACCGGCAGGGACCTGCAACCTGTAGTAGCCATCTTCACCTGTCGTGGTCCCGGTATTCGTATCTTCAATGACCAGGTTCACAAACTCCAGCGTCTCCTTGTCAGGGGTTCTCAGGTAGCCATCCACTACTGCCTGTTGTGCTGACAGTTTCAGCGACAGCAAAACAAACCATGCACAGAAAATAAACCGGGAAAACTTCACTTGACTTTTGTGTTCATGCTCTATATAGTAACTGAGGAGTAAAAATAATATTGTTCATGAATGCTCAATCGCTTCTGCGAAATCGTCCCTCACGCCATGCCTGGAAAAACTCGGCCCAGGCAAAGGGGTCGAACAGCCTGATCGGCGGTGATTGCCCTGCATAATAGAGCCGGTCGGAATGCTGTTGCACGTAATGTCTGAAGTTCATGCTCCCATCCATCGGCATTTGTTCAAAACGTTCACGCATTTCGGCATGTGCCAGGTTGCGCATGGCCCTGTCGTAGTCATCAGACGGCACATCTGTATGGATGAATGCATGCCTGAACTGTTCGCGTGTGGGCCACGGGTACACAACGGTTTCCGAAAGATGAATGGTGTCCTTTGTCATCATTTGTACCGCCGAATACCTTGGTCTGCTGAGTGTGTCGGGTACAACATAGTATGCCTCCTGGTAGCCTACTGACGAGAAGCGCAGTGTATCGTTTTCGTAGACGGGGATGGAGAAAAATCCATAATAGTCGGTGGTGGTGCCACGGTGTGTATGTTTAACCCATATTGAGGCATAGGGCAGCGGTTTCAGGCTGTCGCTCGTGAGCACAAGTCCCGTAAACTGGATCACACGCCGTGGTATCCTTTGGCCGCCAGATTGGCCATATACAATCAGCCAGGAAAAAATGCAGATAAAAACAATTACGAGACGGGCACGCATGAGCCATTTATTTGACCATAAAAGTAATAAGAATCACCAAATATATTGAAAACAATGTGGCTTTTATTGTCTGATCTTAAAAATCTTTAACATTTGAATGGACAAAATTGTTGCGCTCTTATAAAAAAAGCTGCCACACATTGGTGCAGCAGCCTGGTTTTTTCCGCAACTCCCTGTTGTGTTATTTGAGGAACCCTTTTTTCCGTGCCTCCTGCAGGCAGGCATAGATCCCTTTTTTGTTTATGATGCGCATCCCTTTTGTCGATACCTTAAGGGTTATCCAACGGTCTTCTTCAGGAATAAAAAACTTTTTGGTCTGGATGTTCGGATAAAACCATCTGTTTGTTTTTATATTTGAATGCGACACGCGATGTCCTGTAATCGGTCTCTTCCCTGTTATCTGGCAAATACGTGACATTTTTTCTGCTTTTTGCTGTTAAAAAATAATTGGCTTTGAAAAGGAGTGCAAAGTACGGTATTTTTTTTGTTTCAGGCAAACCTTTTGCCAAAAAAAACAAACCGGTTTGGATTTTGTTTGTTGTTGTTGTAATTTCGGTATGTAATGTATAAGCAGAATGTCATGAACTACTATGATATACTGGGTATATCATCTGATGCAGACAATGCAGGTATCAGACGTGCTTTTCGTTCCCGTGCCAAGCGGCTTCATCCTGATGTAAACGGGGCGGATTGTGCCAAACGTGACTTTCAGCGAGTAAATGAGGCCTACCAGGTATTGAGGGATGAAAAAAAGCGGCGCCTGTATGATATGCGCCTGGCAGGGGGTACATACGGGGGACGGGTGTATTACAGGCCTGCATCATCCAACGGCAGTCACCATCGAGGTCCGCGTCACGCTTATACATACAAAGAGACTGCCGGAAAACACGTTCCATCACGATTTGAAAAAGCATTTGATCAGTTTTTGTTTTTATTTATGCTGATGTCGGGTCTGGGAGCGCTTTTTTTTGGCATATACCGCGCAGTGGGTGAGCCTGTTGAGGGGGTGAACCCGTACCTGGCCATTTCCTTTGGCGTTATATTCACCGCATTGTTCTTATACGGATGGGATCAGAAGAAGCGGATGGAATCTTAGTACCATGATTGTCGATGGTCTGCTCGTGAAGTTATTTGGTCTTTTTTGATGCCATGAACACGAATATGAATGCCATCCCACCCAGTACCAGCAACACTATTGGCAGGATCATCGGGTCCTGGTCAAACAGTTCTGCATAATGCCATGGTGAGATGTTTTTTTCGAGGAGGGGCACCGTTTCGCCACTGATTGTAATTCGTGTTTCCAGTACTTTTTTCCATGGCCATAATTTGTTCAGCGATCCGGTCATAAACCCAGTCATCAGGGCGAGGGTAGCGTTGGGGTATTTTTTGAACAACCATCCGATGACATGCGAAAACGCAACGATCCCGGTCACACCTCCCAGTCCGAAAAGCACGATCACAACCAGGTTCAGGTCTTTGACGGCATTCAGCATAAATTCGTATTTCCCGATAAGGACCAGGATGAATGCACCGGAAATGCCTGGAAGTATCATGGCACATAAGGCGAGGCTGCCGGCAACAAAGACAAACCAATATGCATCGGGTCCGGTGGCAGGTACGGCGATGGTCACGTACCATGCAACCAGGGCACCGGTCAGGAAGAAGACACCCGACAGGATGTTCCATTTTTTTATGGCCGTAGCGATATAGACGGCACTACCAACGATCAGTCCGAAGAAAAAAGCCCACACCAGCATGGCATGGTGTTCAAACAGCCAGGAGAGCAAACGGGCCAGTGAGAATATGCTGATCAGTATCCCCGTAAGAACTGCAACCAGGAAATTGCCGTTTGCTTTTTCCCATGCCGCTGCAATGCCATCCTGGCGAAGTGTTTTAAGGAGACTGGCATTAATGGATCTGATGCTCATTACCAGTTCTTCATAGATTCCGGTTATTAGTGCAATGGTGCCGCCTGAAACCCCGGGGATCACATCAACAGCTCCCATGGCCATGCCGCGCAATACCAGTAAACTGTAAGCAGCTGCAGAGCGTTCTTTCATGTCTTTCTTTTTTATCCTGCATTATTCCTTTCCTTCCACGCATAATATCAAAACGACCTCACTGACAGCCGTTTGTAATTATTCAGGTGATCAGGTTAAGGGTAATGGCTTGTGTCATTTTTTTGTATGCCCTGATTCTCCGGGGGGTTATTGTTTTCGCTTCTTTAATTCTTCAGGAAGCGATTCAAAGAAGGTATCCCCACGCAGTCCGAGACGCAGTGTTTCCAATGGAGCTATTTCGGCGGGTGCGATATTTCCCAGGTTCACAGACGGGCCCAGCAGCCGTATGAACCAAACCTGTTGTTGTTTCAGTGGTGCTTCCCACATGATCTTTCCGGCAGGTACATTATCCAGGATGGCATTGATCAGTGCCATGTCGGCACTGCCGTTTTTTTCATAGATGCCTACAGTTCCGCTTTCACGTGCCTCCCCGATAACAAAGCTGCTGCCGGCATCCAGCTCAGCCTTCATGGATGAGATCCACAGTCCGGGATCCGGATCGTGGACAGTTTCTTCCTTGGCGCCCACCTCCGACAAGACGGTGTAGTGGTTTGCCAGTCGGCTGATGATGCGGCATTTTTCTTCACTTGCGAGCTGAAAGCATCCGTCAGACACCTCCACGGTATCGCATCCCAGTGCCGCAATATATTTAAGGTAATCATCGAACTGGTTTCTCACAAGAAATGCTTCCAGGAGGGTCCCTCCAACATACACCTTAATGCCGGCATCCTGGTAGATCTTAATTTTTTCTTTCACCTTCCTGCTTACATAAGATGTTCCAAAACCCAGTTTCAAAAAATCGATAAGGTGTCCGGATGTCTCCACAAGGTCTTGTGCCTGTCTGACACCCAAACCTTTGTCCATGACCATGGTCACACCTGATTGTCTTGGCTTGTTTTCACGTTTGGGCAGATGATCGAGCATTTCCATTCAGTTTATTGGTTGTGTGGGCAGGATCGTCATTTCAACAATTTGTCGAGCGCTTCCGTAAACGGGAGGGTATGGTTCAGCTGGGGGAAGCGGTCCAGCATATCATGAAGTCCGCCGGCATTCTGATAATAGGCCTCATCAAGGAAAAAACCAGCCTCCTGGTCTTTCCCCCTGAGGAATAAGATGGCAGCCATAAAATACAGGAAGCTGACCGGATTGCCGGATTGCTTCATGCCTCGTGACATCAGCTGTTGTGCTTCACGCAGTTTCTGCACATTTACCAGTGTTTCGGCATACTCCAGCCATGTTTCCTCGTCGTCCGGATCGGCTTTCAGCGCCACCTCATAATTCTTTTTCCCATGTTCATGCTGTCCGAGGCCATAGTAGGTGCTGCCGAGAAGGCACCGTATGTGGATGTTATCCGGCTCCAGAGAACACCCTTTTTCCAGGTATTGTACCGCCTGTTCCGGGTCTCCGTCTTCCAGTCCGCAAACGGCCAATCCAACCCAGGCATCGGTCATTCCGGGATCGATATGTATGCTTTTCAGGAACCAGGTCCTGGCGTTTTCGTAGTCTTCCAGTTTTTCGTAGCACTCGCCGATGTAATAGATCTTCATCGGGTCGTCATCGTCCTCAGTCATGGATTCCTTATATGCGTCAATGGCTTCGGCATGCCTGTCGAGCAGGCTGAGGACATAGCCTTTGTGAAAAAGCGAATGTTCATGCTGGTTGTCTATTGCCAGTGAATAATCGAGCGCATCAAGGGCCATTTCATACAGTCCGGCATTGATATAGGAAACGCCGAGGTTGAACCAGGCCTCGGTGCTATAGGGGTTTCTGTCGATAAGACGTTTGAAGAAACTGATCCCCTCTTCGGTCAGTGAAAGCAAATCGAAGCAATAGGCAGCCTCATATATGGCGAGGTCATTGTTGGGGTTAACAGCGAGTGCCTTATCAAGGTATTCGAGGGTTTTGTCAAAATTCCCCAGGTTTTCGTATTCGATGGCGATATTGCAATAGACAAAGTCGGGGTCGTCAGCACCAAACACAGCTTTATTGTATTCTTCGATGGCTTTTTTATAATTCTTAAGCTGGGAATATATGGCCCCTTTTGTCAGGAAAATATCGTTGTTGGAAGGGTCGAGGGTTTCGACCGTGGTAAGGAGCTCCAGTGCATGATCCTCTTTGTTCAGACTCGCAAGCAGCTGTGCCTTTTTGAGCATCAGGGGAATGGAGGTCGGGTGCAGGACGCATGCATGGTTTGCCACTTTGAGCGCCTCTTTGTATGAACCGGCAAAGAGGTAGTGTTCGATGATCTCTTCAAAGTCGTCGACATCAAAATAGATAGAAATCTTCTGCCGGAACAGCTGTTCGAATTTTTCTACCTGCCAGGGTTTTTTATTGTTATCGTCCATTTTCAGAGCAATATGATCAACTGTTGCCACCAGTAATGCTGCCGAAACTGTCTTGGTCCTCTGCAGCATCATTGCAGCAATGCAAAGGTATGAAAAATCACAAAACAAAAAATAAATGGTAAATTTGCAATAAAAACACCATACGGGAATATGTTTGATCAATTAAATGAAAAATTAGAAAAAGCGTTTAAGGTCATTAAGGGACATGGCCATATTACAGAGGTGAATATTGCAGAGTCGCTGAAGGATGTTCGCCGTGCCCTTGTTGATGCGGATGTTAACTTCAAGATCGCGAAGTCCTTTACCGAAAAGGTAAAGGAAAAAGCATTGGGGCGTGATGTGCTGACGGCTGTTTCGCCCGGCCAGCTGATGGTAAAGATCGTACACGAGGAGCTTACGGAACTTATGGGTTCCACGCATGAAGAGCTGAACATGAAAGGCAGTCCGGCGATCGTGCTGATCGCCGGTTTGCAGGGTAGTGGTAAAACCACTTTTGCTGCCAAGCTGGCAAACTTTCTGAAGGGGAAGAAGGGGAAAAAAGTGTTGCTTGTTGCCTGCGACGTATATCGTCCGGCAGCCATAGATCAGCTGAAGGTACTGGGCGCGCAGATTGAAGTGGAGGTATATACCGAACCCGATGTAAAAGATCCCGTAGCTATTGCCCGGCGGGCCCTGAGTCATGCAAAGTCCATGGGACACCAGGTTGTCGTGGTCGATACAGCCGGCCGGCTGGCGATCGATGAGCAGATGATGGATGAGATCGCTTCCCTGAAAAAGGCCCTCAGACCGCAGGAAACGTTGTTCGTTGTTGATGCCATGACAGGGCAGGATGCGGTTAATACCGCCAAAGCGTTTAATGAAAGGCTTGATTATGAAGGGGTCGTGCTGACAAAACTTGATGGCGATACCAGGGGTGGTGCTGCGCTCACCATTCGTTCGGTTGTTGACAAGCCCATCAAGTTTGTTGGCATCGGTGAAAAACCTGATGCCATCGATGTGTTCCATCCCCGTCGTATGGCTGACCGGATACTGGGCAAGGGAGACATTGTCACCCTTGTTGAAAAAGCCCAGGAGCATTACGATGAGGAAGAGGCGAGAAAGCTTCAGAAGAAGCTGGCAAAAAACCAGTTCAACTTTAACGATTTCTTGTCGCAGCTGCAGCAGGTAAAAAAGATGGGCAACATGAAGGATCTTGTGGGAATGATCCCCGGCATGGGTAAAGCCATAAAGGATATTGACCTTGAGGATGATGCGTTTAAGGGCATTGAAGCCATCATTCATTCGATGACCCCGGGTGAGCGGGAGAATCCTTCGATTCTCAACGGAAGCCGCCGTAAACGGATTGCACAGGGGTCGGGTTCCGATATCCAGGAGGTGAACAAACTCATCAAGCAATTTGAAGAGACCAGGAAGATGATGCGTATGGTTTCTGCGGGAGGCAAGGGGAAGATGGCCAACATGATGCGCAATATGCAGTCCATGCGGAGGTAGGAGCGTGCAGCGGCCACGGAGGGTAAATAGTGTCTGTCTCTGCCATCCGGTTTCTGCGTTATGCTTCTTTTGAAAACAGGTTTTTACAAGAGGAAACTCCTTGGTTTTCAAAACTGCGCAAGCCTTTACCCCGGACATTACAGTTCAGACACATGACTTTATGGACAGGCACTAATTACAATCAATAAACAGACAAATTGGAATGAAACTCATTGACGGAAAAAAGATCGCTGAAACGATCAGACAGGAGATCGCGGGTGAAGTGAAGCGCATTACCGGGGCAGGAGGGAAGGTGCCACATCTGGCAGCCATCCTGGTGGGTGATGACCCTGCAAGTGAAACATATGTAAACAACAAGGCGAAGGCCTGCAAGGAGGTGGGATTTGACTCATCCACTTACCGGTTCCCGGCAGACGTACAACAGGAGGAATTGCTGGAGGCCGTTGATTTTATTAACAGGGATCCTGAGATTGACGGGTTGATCGTGCAGCTGCCCCTGCCGTCCCATATAGACAATCAAAAGGTCATTCAGCAGATCTTACCGGAAAAGGATGTGGATGGTTTTCATCCGGTAAATGTAGGCCGCATGACAATAGGGTTGCCATCGTATGTGTCGGCCACCCCGCATGGTATTATGGAGCTGATCATGCGCAGTGGCATACAGACAAGGGGCAGGCATTGCGTTGTCCTTGGCCGGAGCAATATTGTGGGCAAACCCATGAGCTTGCTCATGGCCCGTAATGAAGAGCCGGGCAATGCAACCGTGACTGTCTGTCACAGCAAAACACAGAACCTGAAAGAAATAACCTCGGCTGCAGATATTCTGATCGTAGCGATCGGCCAGCCGGAGTTTGTTACCGCTGATATGGTAAAAGAGGGGGCAGTGGTCATTGATGTGGGAATTCACCGTGTGCCGTCTGCCAAAACCAAGTCAGGATTCCGGTTAATCGGTGATGTCCGCTTTGATGAAGTGGCGCAAAAAGCATCCCGCATCACACCTGTTCCCGGAGGAGTAGGTCCCATGACCATTGTTTCTTTATTGCTGAATACGCTCAAAGCGTCTAAAAAAGAGATATACTGAGACCTTGGCTGAATGTGAACTCATAAACATGACGGATGTGGAGCGCGAAATGCTCCGCGATGGATTATTACTGCCTGTAATGGAACAGTTTTACTCCATCCAGGGCGAGGGCTATCATACCGGGAAGCCAGCCGCGTTTGTCCGCATAGGCGGCTGTGATGTGGGGTGTCACTGGTGTGATGTAAAAGAGTCGTGGGATGCCTCTTTGCATCCCCTCACGAAGATCAGAGACATTATTGACTTCGTCCATGCCTGTCCGGCCAATGCCGTGGTCATTACAGGGGGTGAACCCTTGCATTATAATCTTGGCCGGCTGTGTGAGGGTCTGAAAAACAAAAACGTCAGCATCTTTCTTGAGACATGTGGGTGTGATCCGTTCAGTGGTCAGTATGACTGGATATGTTTGTCGCCCAAAAGAAACAATGAACCACAGGCAGATATACTTGATATGGCTGATGAACTCAAGGTGATCATTCACGATGAATCAGATCTTGAGTGGGCAGAAGCCAATGCATCGCGTGTTGGTCCGCAATGTCTTCTATACCTTCAGCCCGAATGGAGCAATTCCAGATCTGTCCTTCCCATGATCGTTGATTATGTGAAACAGCACCCCCAGTGGATGGTCTCGTTGCAATCGCATAAGTTTATGCAGATCCCGTAATGCCGGACAAATTTTCCCGTTATTATTATACAGGACCGGCACCTGTTGGTCTGTGGTCCTGTCTGTATCGAACAATTTGAAATCTTTTCATTGAGCATGCGTATTGTTTTGATGGTTTTTGTTTTGGGATTGTTCTTCACATCGGCTGGCCTGGCTGAACTGCATGGTCAGTCAGGGGATGAGCTTACCACCGATAGCCGCCGCGCAAGGCGTGCCTACCAGCGGGCGTGGGATGCATATCGCAGCTTTGATGAACAAACAGCCGTTGAACAGCTGAAGCTTGCTGCAGAGAGAGACCCCGGCTTCATTGAAGCGCATCTTCTGCTGGGTGAGATCTATTTTTCAAGGGGAGATCATGCCCTTTGCATCGATCCGTATGAGACTGCCATCAGATTGGATGCCGGTCTTTTCCCTGCTGCAAAATACTACCTGGGGAAATCGTATTACTACACAGGGCGGTACCTGGAAGCGAAAGAGATGCTGCGTCGTTTTCTCGATACCGGTCCAAGGGGTAAGGAGATCACGGAGCGTGGAAAGGAATACCTGTTGCGCAGCAGCTTTGCATGGGAAGCGGTAAACGATCCGGTGCCCTTTGAACCGGTTAATCCAGGATCTGCCATAAACAGCGAGCACGCAGAATACAGTCCGGCGCTCACCGCCGATGAACAGACATTGATCTTTACCCGGAAGAAGCCAAGGACAAAGCCATCCGGAATGTATGCATCCAGTCACTATGAAGACTTTTATGTCAGTTATTACCGGGAGGGAGCGTGGACTCCGGCGAGGAACCTCGGACCGCCACTAAACACACCGGGTAATGAGGGGGCACAGACCATTACTGCTGACGGACGCCATTTGTATTTTGCTGCGTGCAACCGGCCTGATGGCGTTGGCCGGTGCGACATATACTATGCCAGGCGTGAAGGTGACCGGTGGAGCACCCCGGTAAATCCCGGACGTCCGCTTAACTCAGTCGACTGGGATTCCCAGCCTTCCATATCTTCTGACGGCAACACCATCTATTTTACCAGCAGCCGGGAGGGGAGCATGGGTCCGATGGATATCTGGAAGGCCGAAAAGAATGCTGACGGCAGCTGGGATGTTCCGGAAAACCTCGGACCGGTGATCAATACTTCGGGCAATGAGTTGTCTCCTTTTATCCATCACGACAACCAAACGCTCTATTTTGCGTCAGACGGACATTTGGGAATGGGGGGACTGGATATTTTTTACAGCCGGCGCGATGCGGAAGGAAACTGGTCGGAGCCGCAAAACATTGGTTATCCGATCAACACGCATGGCGATGAGTTTGCCATGATCGTTGGTGCATCCGGACGGTCGGCCTGGTTTGCATCCGACATGCATGATGGGTATGGCGATTCGGACCTGTATATGTTTGAGCTCTATCCCGAAGCCCGTCCGCATCCGCACACGTACATGAGGGGGATTGTGGTGGATGCCGTAACTGATGAGCCTTTGCCGGCTGATTTTGAACTGATCAATATTGACAGCGGACAAACCATTACCCGGGCATCTTCCGATCCTGCTGACGGATCATTCCTTGTTGCCATCCCCAGTGGCATTGACCTGGCATTGAATGTGTCGAAAGAGGGATACCTGTTCTTCTCTGAAAATTTCAGTTATGCCGGCATGCGAACCGTTGCCGACCCCTGGTTGCGAAACATTCACCTGCAACCCATTGTTGAGGGAAAACCGGTGGTGCTGCGTAATATATTTTTTGAAACCGACAGTTATGAACTGAAGGAAACCTCTTTTGTTGAGCTGAACAAGCTGCTCCGGTTCATGACTGACAATCCCGGACTGCATTTAGAGATTGGGGGACATACAGACAGTGTGGGCACATTCAGCCACAATATGGAGCTGTCACTGAATCGTGCCAAAAGTGTACGCGACTTTTTAATTCGCAAGGGGATCGGCAAGGACCGGATTGAATATGCAGGTTATGCTGACAAGCGGCCTGTTGACACCAACAAAACAGCAGAAGGACGTGCACGCAACAGGCGAACTGAGTTTCAGATCATCCGGGAGGGCGGCCACTGAGGGGATATGTTTTCCAGGCGGAATTTATGCTGTAACGAAATAGAACCGAAATTGTTAATAACTATTTGTGACCAGAATGTTGTGAGCGAGGATTCAATTGTGTACTTTTGAAGTATGGAAAAACCGGATCAGAGAACAATGGATGCCAGGGGGAGAAAGGCCCAAAAGCATAGCTTCTCTATGGATTATGCCGATCACGGGCGGGTACCCCCCCAGGCCGTTGATCTTGAAGAGGCTGTGCTGGGTGCCATCATGCTGGAACAAAATGCCCTGACCAATGTTATCGACATCTTAAAACCCGAAATATTTTATAAAGAGAGTCACCAGAAGGTCTTTTCAGCCATCTATGGTTTGTTTTCGTCCGGACAACCGGTTGATATACTTACAGTTACCGAGGCGTTGAAAAAGAACGGCGAGCTGGAGCTGGTGGGCGGGGCCTATACGATCTCTATGCTGACCAACAGGGTGGCGAGTTCAGCGAATGTAGAGTACCATGCACGTATTATCCTTCAGAAGTATCTGCAGCGCGAGCTGATCCGCATCAGTTCGGAGGTCATCAAAGATTCATATGAAGACAGCATGGATGTGTTTGATATACTCGATAAGGCTGAGAAGGAGCTTTTTGCTGTCAGCGAGACCAACCTGCGCCGGAACTATGACGACATGCATTCTCTTGTTAAGGAGGCCGTTAAACAAATTGAAGGGGCAAGGAACCAGGATGGTCATATCAGCGGTGTTCCGAGTGGTTTTGCCGAACTTGACCGGATAACCGCAGGCTGGCAGCGGTCAGACCTGATCATCCTTGCTGCCCGTCCGGGTATGGGAAAGACAGCGTTTATGCTTACCATGGCTCGAAACATGGCGGTTGATTTCAACAAGCCCATCGCCATTTTTTCACTTGAGATGTCGGGCGTTCAGCTTGTAACCCGTCTGATATCCAGTGAAACAGAGCTTCCGGCCGATAAGCTGAGGCGCGGACAGCTGGAACAATTTGAGTGGGAACAGCTCAATGCCCGTCTGAACACCCTTACAGATGCCCCCCTGTATATTGATGACACACCGGCATTATCCATATTTGAGCTGAGGGCTAAATGCAGGCGTTTGAAAGCACAACACGACGTTCAACTGATCGTTGTTGACTACCTGCAACTTATGTCGGCAGGGAACGACAACCACAGGGGCAACCGTGAACAGGAGATCAGCAATATTTCGCGTTCAATGAAAAGCCTGGCCAAGGAGTTGAATATCCCGGTGGTTGCCATTTCACAGCTAAGCAGGGCAGTAGAAACGCGGGGCGGATCAAAACGGCCGATCCTGTCCGACCTGAGAGAGTCGGGGGCCATTGAACAGGATGCCGACATGGTGTTGTTCATTTATCGTCCCGAATACTACCAGATCACAGAAGATGAGCAGGGCAACTCAACAGAGGGACTGGCACAACTGATCATTGCAAAGCACCGAAATGGCGCACTAAAAGACATTGATCTGCGTTTTATACAAAACTTTGCAAAGTTTGCTGAATATGATACGGGCAACTATGCCGTGCATGGAGAATTGAAACCGTCAGACCGTTTTGACAATCAGTCTGGCACCCTTACCATCCCCTCAAAAATGAATGACATGGACGATGACGAAGTCCCGTTCTGAAAAAGAGATGCCGGACAGTTTCCATGCCTGAAAAATTTAATGAATGTATTGATCAAACCTAATAAGTTGACAGCAATTATGTTAAGAGTCTGCGTTTTTTTCCTGTTTTTCCTGGTGCCGCTTTACTTGTTCCCGGCACACATACTTGTCCCGATGGACAATTCCCAGCGCAACCATTTAAAGGCATACGGCATTGCCTATGATGTGCTTACCTATGATGTTGAGGTTAGCTGGTTGCTGAACTACCGCGGTGGCAGTTTTATGTTTGAACACCATCCCGAATTTGAACAAGAGTTAATGGTGCGTGGTGTAAGCTACCAGGTGATCGCTGATGTGCAGGCAGCCGCAATACTGCGCGAGATCGCTGATCCGGAGGTAAACATGGAGGAGATACGCCTGCACAAGGTACCCAGTATTGCCGTGTACACTCCACCCAACAGTCTGCCGTGGGACGATGCCGTGACCCTGGCACTGACTTATGCTGAGATCCCATATGATAAGGTATATGACGACGAAGTGTTGTCGGGCGTTTTGCCTTTGTACGACTGGCTGCATTTGCACCATGAGGACTTTACCGGACAGTTTGGGAAGTTTTGGCTTGCTTTTCGAAATGCCGACTGGTATAAGGAGGATGTAAGGCTTGCTGAGGAAACGACGCGGCGCCTGGGTTTTTCACAGGTGTCTGACCTGAAGCTGGCGGTTGCAAAAAAGATCCGTGATTTTGTTGAGGGGGGTGGCTATATGTTTGCCATGTGTTCGGCACCCGAGAGCATTGACATTGCCCTTGCCGCCGAGGGCATCGATATTCTGCATGAGGTGTACAACGGCACACCGCCTGATCCGGATGCCCAGGAGCGCCTTGACTTCAGCCGCACGTTCGCATTTGAGAACTTTACCATAGTGCCTGACCCGACCATATATGAAAAATCGAATATCGATGTGCCAAAGACCGGCAGGAACGAGCATACCGACTTTTTTACGTTATTCGAGTTTTCGGCAAAATGGGATCCCGTCCCCACCATGCTTACACAAAACCATGAGCAGGTGATCAGGGGTTTTATGGGTCAGACCACTGCGTTTCGGAAAAATACCATCAAGCCTGTTGTTACCATATTGGGAGAAAACAGGTCTAAGGATGAAGCCCGTTACATTCATGGAAGCAGGGGCAATGGCACCTTTACGTTCCTGGGAGGGCACGATCCGGAAGATTACCGGCATTACGTAGGTGATCCGCCTACCGATCTCGACCTGTTCCCAAACTCACCCGGTTACCGGTTGATCCTGAACAATGTGTTGTTCCCCGCCGCAAGGAAACAGCCGTTAAAGACTGAACAGATGCAATAATCTGATCACGGGGAGATTTTCCTGTAGGTTAGAAATGCGTAAGGGTAGGGGTTGTTCTCATCTGCCTGGTGGGTTTCCCTGTCAGCTAGCTCCCATTGTGCCGGGTCGATAAGGGGGAAGAAAGCATCACCTTCAACGTCTGCATATATGCGGGTTATATACATTCGTTTTGTTTGTGGCAGGTCGATGGTTTGCCTGTAGATCTCTGCTCCCCCGGCAACAAATACTTCCTGCTCTTTTCTGACCAGTTGGATGACCTCTTCGACAGATCCGGCCACCAGGCATTCCGGAGCATCGTATTGCCTGTTGTTTGTAACGATAACGGTTTTGCGTCCCTTAAGCGGTTTGCCAATTGATTCATAGGTTTTACGTCCCATGATGAGTGTATGGTTCATGGTAAGCCTTTTGAAGTGTTTCAGATCGGCCGGCATATGCCATGCCATCCTGTTCTTGTGTCCGATGACATGGTTGTTTGCAATCGCTGCAATGAGTGACAGGTTCATGGAAAAAGGTATTAATTGTTCAACTTTGTCTCGCTGCTGTAATGTGATCTCCCCCGCAGACGTGATGCCGTTATGTGACCGGTATGATGCAATTGAGCTGTATGATCAGGGCATTTAAACGGCCACGGGTGCTTTTATATGCGGATGGGGATCATATCCGGTCAGTTCGAAATCCGCAAAACGGAACCCAAAAATATCGTTCACTTCCGGGTTGATCTTCATCACCGGGAGGGGTCCTGGTTTGCGTTTTAGCTGAAGGGCGGCCTGTTCGAGGTGGTTCTCATAGAGGTGGGCATCGCCAAAGGTATGGATGAATTCTCCCGGCTCCAGGTTGCACACCTGTGCGATCATATGTGTAAGCAACGCATAGGAAGCGATATTGAATGGAACACCCAGGAACACATCAGCGCTGCGTTGGTAAAGCTGGCACGACAGGGTATTGCCGGCCACGTAAAACTGGAACAGCACATGACAGGGGGGCAAAGCCATTTGTTTGATCTGGCCGGCATTCCAGGCAGATACCATTAGCCGGCGTGAGTCAGGGTTGTTTCTGATCCGGTCAACCAGGTCGGAGATCTGGTCTATGGCCCCTTCTGGCGAAGGCCACTTTCTCCATTGTGTTCCGTATATGGGACCAAGGTCTCCTTTGTCATCGGCCCATTCATCCCAGATGGAAACCCCATTGTCGTTCAGGTAACCCACATTGGTATCACCCTTGAGGAACCAAAGCAGTTCATGGATGATCGAGCGCAGGTGCAGTTTTTTGGTAGTGATCAGCGGGAACCCCTGCCGGAGGTCAAAGCGCATCTGGTAACCAAAAATGCTGCGTGTACCCGTGCCGGTACGGTCATCTTTTTTTACCCCGTTTTGGAGTATGTGATCCATCAGGTTGAGGTATTGTTGCATGTTGTTTGAGGTTAAGTCCGACATACAAAGATGCCGGGAGAACAAACCAAACAGTGGTCATATTGTTAGCCAAGGATGATCCCGACTATGGTCGCACTCATCAGTCCGGCCAGTGTACCCCCCAGCAAAGCCCTCATGCCGAAGCGCGACAGCAGTACTTTTCTTGTTGGCGCGAGTGAGCCTATCCCGCCAATCTGTATGCCGATGGAGGCAAAGTTGGCAAATCCGCACAACAGGTACGTTGCCATGATAATTGATTTAGGGTCCTCGAAGGCATTGGCTTCTTTCAGTTCGGCCAGACTGATGTAGCCGATGAACTCCGTCATGATGATCTTTTCCCCCAGCAATCGTCCCACAAGGGTAATGTCGGGAAGGCTTATGCCGATGATCCACATTACGGGGGCGAAGGTGTACCCGAGGATAAACTGCAACGACAGACTGTCGTACCGGCCATTGGTGGCTTCGGCGATCAACGGGTTAAGGTTGGCAACATCGCCTACCCGTCCCACAATAAAATTGAACATGGCGATGAATGCAATAAACACAAGGAGCATGGCAGCCACATTGGCTGCAAGCCTCAGCCCTTCGCCCGTACCGTTGGTGATCGAATCGAGGATGTTGTCTCCAATCCTGTCTTTGGAGATGTCTATGGTTTGATCGATCGGTTCTGTCTGCGGGTACAATATTTTTGAGATCACCACGGCACCCGGGGCTGCCATCACGGATGCAGCCAGCAGGTGCTTTGCAAACACCAGTCGCTGCAGCGGGTCGTCACCACCAAGAAAGCTTATGTATGCCGCCAGCACTCCGCCGGCGATTGTGGCCATACCACCTGTCATCACCAGCAGGATCTCTGACCGTGTCATGTTGGGAAGGTACGCTTTGATCATCAGGGGCGACTCCGTTTGTCCGAGGAAAATGTTGCCGGCAACCGACAGACTTTCAGCACCTGACAGTCTCATCGCCCTGGTCATCAACCATGCAAGTCCGTATACGACCTTCTGTATGACCCCCAGGTAAAACAGCAGGCTGGTAAGGGCCGAGAAAAAGATGATGGTAGGCAACACCTGAAAGGCAAAGATATAGCCAAACTTGCTTGTATCCAGGAAGTCGCCAAAAAGGAACTCCGAGCCCGCCCTTGAAAAATCCAGGATCACCACAAATACCGAACCAACCGCTTCAAAAAAGAATTGTACCAGCGATACCTGCAGTACCCCGAAGGCAAGAAGCACCTGGACGGTCAGACCGATGGCGACCACCCGCCAGGAGATGGCTTTCCGGTTGCTGCTGAAAATCCAGGCAATGCCGATAAGCACCAGCATTCCCAAAAAACCCCTTAACAGGGAGACCATGTTAAAGGTATAATCAGGTATCTCAGTGGTTGTGTGCCTGACCTCTTCGGTGTTTGGTTCCTGTTCCTGATAAGCGGGTATTGTATCCTGGGGGGTGGCGGATCCGGGTTCGTGCATAGAGGGCGGCCGATCGTTATGCACCTGTGTGTTTGCCAATGATTCCGTCTGAAACAATCCCAACGGCAGGAAAAACAACAATGTCAGCCACTTGAATAACGTCTTGTTACTTTGCATTCATATGGATATTATGGGGAACATTAATGGTTGAACAGGCCGTCCCGAAATCATTCCTTACTGCTCTTTCTTTTGTTGATCTCGTCACGGATAACAGAAGCCTTTTCGTATGCTTCCGCATCAATGGCTTCCATCAGCTTGTTTTCCAGCTCTTTCAATGTCATATGGCTATACTGGAGATGGGTTTCCTGCTGTTTTCTTTTTTTCCCTTTCTTCCCTTTTTCTTTCCCGGTATGGATCTCTTCTTCGCCCTCCTGCATTACAATGCCGGCTGCATTTAAAATATTCTCATAAGTATAAACCGGACATTTAAACCTTACCGCAATAGCTACCGCATCTGATGTACGTGAGTCAATTTCAATTTCTTTGACCCCGTCATAACAGATCAGTTTGGCAAAAAAGATCCCTTCACTGAATTTATGGATGATTACTTCTGTGACGGCAATATTAAAGGTTGTGGCAAAATTTTTGAACAGGTCATGGGTCAGGGGACGGCTTGGTTTCATATTTTCAAGCTCAATGGCAATGGCTTGTGCTTCGAAACTGCCAATAATAATGGGGAGCCGGCGTTTTTTGTTCTCTTCTCCAAAGATCAGCGCATATGCCCCCGATTGTGACTGGCTGTAAGATATTCCTAAAATTTCAAGCTTGATTTTCTTCATATGAACACCTCCTCTTTCTCAAACATACCAGATCGTTTTCACGTGTTTATATCCTGACTTTATGGACAGTTGACTTTATGGACAGGCACTAAGTACCGGGTCAACTGACGTGTCTGTAAAACACAAAAATACGGAATTTTGTTAAACTGCACGACAGCATTTTTGATATTCGTGCTCAGTTATTTGGATTGCAATGGGTTACATGCAATTCTGGTGTCAGAAACAGTACTTTTAGCAGATTAATTGTCAGACAATAAATATTAATACTTATTTTTGGTGCCGTTCAAAAAAAAAATCAACTATTCATTAACTAATAAAACGATTGCATTATGCCTGCTTTTTTTTGGTTAGTACCGGTTAGTTCTGTAATGGCCCTGACATTTGCCTGGATTTTCTTCAGGCAAATGATGCGTATGGATGAAGGCACAGATATGATGAAGAAGATTGCCGAGCATGTGCGCAAAGGCGCTTCTGCCTATTTGCGTCAGCAGTACAAGGTGGTCATCATTGTGTTTCTTGTTATAACGGTGATCTTTTCGATACTCGCCTATGGATTGGGTGTTCAGAACACCTGGGTTCCATTCGCTTTCATAACGGGTGGTTTCTTTTCTGGTCTCGCTGGTTTTTTCGGGATGAAGGCGGCCACTTATGCATCAGGACGGGTTGCCAATGCCTGCCGGGAGTCCCTCGACGGGGGCCTGCGTCTTGCTTTTCGCAGTGGGGCGGTAATGGGACTTGTGGTCGTTGGACTAGTTTTGCTTGATATTTCTGCGTGGTTCATTGTATTGAACATTTTTATACCTGAGATGGAACCTGGTTTTAAGCTGATGACCATTACTGCGATCATGCTTACATTTGGGATGGGCGCATCGACCCAGGCGTTGTTCGCACGTGTTGGCGGGGGTATATACACAAAGGCCGCTGATGTTGGTGCAGACCTTGTAGGGAAAGTGGAGGCAGGCATTCCGGAGGATGATCCCCGTAATCCCGCTACCATAGCTGACAATGTGGGCGACAATGTGGGTGATGTGGCCGGCATGGGTGCCGACCTGTTTGAGTCCTTTGCCGCTTCCATTCTTGCCACCGCGCTGCTGGGTGCAGCAGCCTTTATGGGTCCGGGATTGCTCGATATGCAGATAAATGCGGTTATCGCACCCATGCTGATCGCTGCCGTGGGTACCTTATTGTCTATTCTCGGGGTTTTCCTGGTACGCACCCGTGAAGGGGCCACCCAAAAGCAACTGCTTCGTTCACTCGGATTTGGAGTAAATATGAGTGCCGTGCTGATCGTGATCGCATCATTCCTGGTTTTGTATTTTCTTCAGTTGCCCAATTATCTCGGACTGTGGGGGTCGATTGTGACGGGACTGATTGCAGGGATTGCCATCGGCCAGTCTACTGAGTTCTTTACCGCATCGGCCTACTGGCCTACCAGGCGCATTGCCGAATCGAGCCAGACAGGTACGGGGACATTGATAATCAGTGGTGTGGGGACGGGTTTGATATCAGCGGCAGTGCCCCTGCTGATCATCGTGGTGGCCATCACCCTGGCCTTTCTGTTTGCTACTGGCTTTTCCTTCCAGGTTGAACACCTGAACATAGGATTGTACGGTATTGGCATTTCGGCTGTCGGACTCTTATCAACCCTTGGCATTACGCTGGCCACCGACGCTTATGGTCCTATTGCCGACAATGCAGGGGGCAATGCGGAGATGTGCGGACTGGGGGAGAAGGTCAGGCAACGTACCGATGCCCTCGATGCTTTGGGGAACACAACAGCAGCTACCGGAAAGGGTTTTGCCATCGGATCGGCAGCACTGACAGCACTGGCTCTGCTGGCATCCTATTTTGAAGAGGTGCGTATGATGTTTGTAGAGTTCCTTGATCGTCCGGCTGAGCTTATCAATGGCATCCCCGCCATTGATGCATCTTTTCTCGACTTTGTCTACCATTATGAGGTGCACCTGATGAACCCGAAGGTCATTGTGGGGATCCTGCTGGGTGTGATGGCTGTTTTTCTTTTCAGCGGACTTACAATGAATGCTGTGGGGCGTGCTGCGCAAAAAATGGTGGATGAGGTGCGCCGGCAGTTTAAGTCCATGCCCGGCATTATGGAAGGAACTACGGAACCCGACTATGCACGATGTGTGCAGATCTCAACAAAAGGGGCACAGAGAGAAATGTTGCTGCCATCGTTGATCGCATTGCTGATACCGGTGCTGGTCGGACTGGTGTTTGGGGTGCCTGGCGTTTCGGGATTGCTCATGGGTACCATCTCCAGTGGTTTTGCCCTGGCAATATTTATGGCCAACGCCGGAGGTGCATGGGATAACGCGAAAAAATACATTGAAGAAGGGAACCTGGGAGGGAAAGGCTCCGAAAGCCACAAATCTGCCATTACCGGCGACACTGTCGGCGACCCGTTCAAAGACACATCGGGACCAAGTCTGAATATCCTGATCAAACTGATGGTGATGGCATCAGTGGTTACCGTGGGCGTTGCCGTGACCTATTCAATATTGTAACCTTCAGGTGTTTGTTGGGAGCGCGCACAAATTTATGTTTTTTTAGGTACGTCGACAGTTTATTATGCCTATCTTTGCGTTTTAAACCATCGTTTTATGCAAAAACCTGAGAAACTGACTTTTCGTTCTGTTTTAGACAACAGTACTTCTTTGTTTGCTGACCGTCCGGCTTCCGGATTTGTTGATGAACCACCCCTGACATATGCTGATGTTGGTCAGCGGGTGCATCGGTTGATGCAGCTGCTGAAGGAGCGCGACATAAAAAAGGGCGACCGTGTGGCATTGCTTTCCCAGAACATGCCCAACTGGGGTGTGTCGTATCTTGCTATTACATCACTGGGTGCTGTGGTGGTGCCCATCCTGATAGACTTTTCCGATACGGAGATAGGGAAAATCCTGGAGCACAGTGAGGCAAAGCTGCTTATTGTTTCATCAAAACAGGCATACAAGTTACAGGGTGTATTGCCGCAAACGTTAAAGTCAGCGGTATTGGCCGATGACCTGACCGAGATCAGTGTCGGGAACCTTGAGCTTGCAGGTACTGTTATGAATGCAAACACTCCAGTTGCCGGACAACCGGGGGAGTTGTACGACCCTCCCCGGGAAGATGATCTTGCAGCCATTTTGTATACTTCCGGTACGACCGGTAAGCCCAAAGGGGTGATGCTCAGTCACAGGAACATCATATCCAATGCCATCAATACGTTTGGCATCCAGGATGTAAATCCGGCAGACCGGCTGTTGTCGGTATTGCCCTTGCCACATACTTATGAGTGTACAATCGGCTTTCTCATGCCTTTTATGGCGGGGGCTTCTGTATATTACCTCGATAAGTTGCCAACACCGGCCGTTCTTCTGCCTGCCATGGATAAGATCAGGCCCACGATGATGCTGACGGTGCCATTGATCATTGAAAAAGTATACCAAAACAGGGTTGTGCCAAAACTTACCGGCAGCGGGGCAATGCGGACACTTAGCCGGTTCAGGCCTGTCCAGCGGTTCTTTCACCGGATGGCAGGAAAAAAAATATACAAGGCTTTTGGAGGGCAGCTGCACTTTTTCGGTATAGGCGGATCGAAGCTTAGTGCCCCTACAGAGCGGTTTTTGCGCGATGCCCGTTTCCCTTATGCAATCGGTTATGGGTTGACAGAGACCTCGCCGCTGCTTGCTGGTTGCGGACCGAAGATTACAAAGTTTCAGTCGACAGGCTTTTCAATTCCCGGCCAGGAGTTGCGCATCCTCGATCCCGATCCATACACAGGGGAGGGGGAGATCATTGCCAGGGGACCCAATGTGATGATGGGCTATTATAAGGAGCCCGAACTGACAGAGATGGTGTTTACAAAGGATGGGTGGTTCAAAACCGGTGACCTGGGTGTGCTGGATGAAGATGGGTATCTTTACATCAAAGGGAGAATAAAAAATATTATCATTTCTTCGACAGGAGAGAATATTTACCCCGAAGATATAGAGGCTGTTATCAACAGCGAACGCCATGTGCTCGAGTCGCTGGTCTATGAGATGAAGGGCAAGCTGGTTGCGAAAGTCCACCTGAACTATGAAGAGATTGACAAACGGTACCATGAGCTGAAGGATTCAGCCGGACAAAGCTACAGTGACCTGAAGGATTCAGCCGGACAAATGTACGAACAGATCCAGCTGAAGGTCAAAGAACGGCTGGGCGATATTCAGGAGCGTGTAAACCGCCGTCTGGCAAGGTTTGCCCGGCTCACATTGATCGAGGAGCAGGTAGAGCCTTTTGAGAAGACACCCACCAAGAAAATCAAGCGCTTCTTATATTTTGACCAGGACAAGGAATAGCTGCAGGGAGTTGCTGCTCCCTGCATTTCACCAATTAACGGTTGCTTCCGGCATTGGTATGGCGTTTAGTCCTGCGCATAACTTTCGATGGGGTCGCAGGTACAAACCAGGTTCCGGTCACCGTATGCATCATCTATCCGCGTAACCGGGGTGAAGTATTTGTTTTCGGCAGACCAAGGCCGCGGGAACACCGCCTGTTGCCGGCTATAGGGCTTGTCCCACGCATCGTCTGCCGCCATCGTCACAGTGTGCGGAGCATTCTTTATTACGTTATTTTCTTTGTCGGCCTTCCCTTGTTCTATTTCTTCAATCTCTTTTCTGATCGCGATCATGGCGTCTATAAACCTGTCCAGTTCGCTTAACGGTTCGCTTTCGGTTGGCTCAACCATCAGGGTACCTGATACGGGAAAGGCAACGGTAGGGGCATGGAACCCATAGTCCATCAGCCTTTTGGCAATATCTATGGCGTCGACAGACACACTTCGTTTAAATGGGTTGCAGTCAAGGATCATTTCGTGGGCCGACCATCCGTTCTTTCCTGTATAGAGCACCTTATAGTGTTTTTCCAGGGATGCCTTGATATAGTTTGTGCTCAGTATGGCCAGCTTCGTTGCTTCTGTCAGACCCCTGCCCCCCATCATCTTGATATAGCCATAGGTGATGGTCAGGATAAATGCGCTGCCAAAGGGTGCTGCGGCAATGGCGTGTATGCCTTTTTCCCCGCCTGTATCAGACAGCGGGTGGGTTGGCAGGAAAGGCAGCAGGTGTTTGGCCACACCAATGGGTCCAACGCCTGGTCCGCCTCCACCATGGGGGATTGCGAATGTTTTGTGAAGGTTCAGGTGGCAGACGTCGGCACCACAAATGGCCGGATTGGTGTATCCGACCTGTGCGTTCATATTGGCCCCATCCATATACACCTGTCCGCCGCAGTCATGAATAATTTTTGTCACTTCAAGAATGTCCTCTTCAAACACGCCGTGGGTAGAAGGATAGGTTACCATGATGGCAGCCAGGTTGTCTTTATGTGTTTCCGCTTTTTCGCGAAGATCGTTCAGGTCGATGTTGCCCTTATCGTCGCATCGCACAACAACCACTTTGGTGCCTGCCATCACGGCACTTGCAGGGTTGGTGCCATGGGCTGACGAGGGGATGAGGGTAATGTTGCGGTGACCCTCACCACGGCTTTCATGGTAGGCGCGTATCACCATCAGGCCTGTATATTCGCCTGATGCACCTGAGTTGGGCATAAAGGAAATACCCGCATACCCTGTGATCTCACACAGATCCCGTTCAAGCTGACTGATCAGTTCATGGTACCCTTCAGCCTGGTCGGCCGGAACAAACGGATGCAGGTTGGCAAACTCCGGCCAGCTCAGCGCAAAAAGTTCAGAAGCGGCATTCAGTTTCATGGTACACGATCCCAGCGGGATCATTGTCCGGTTAAGCGCCAGGTCCCTGTTCTCCAACTTCTTCAGGTAACGCATCAGTTCTGTCTCCGAGTGGTATGAGTTGAAACAAGCCTGCTGCAGGAACTGGCTTGTGCGCTGCAGCGGGTCAGGTATCGTGCTGATTTTCTGACAGGCCTCCGGGTCACAGACAAACTTCGTATGCTCTTTGTTTGCTGAACGGGCGAATACAGATGCAATTGCATTGACATCCTCAAGAGTAGTGGTTTCGTCGAGGCTGATGCCAATATGTCTGTCATCGATGATCCGGAAATTCATCTGGTGCTCCTGTGCCTGCTGCTTGATCGTTTCCGACCTGACGGGATCGGGCAGCTTGACCAGCAATGTATCAAAGAAATGGCGGTTCAGTTGTTTGTACCCATATTTTTCCAGCTCCTGTGCAAGCACCCCTGTGAGGATGTTGATATGCCTGGCAATACTTTTCAGTCCGCCAGGCCCATGATACACGGCATACATCCCGGCAATCGTTGCAAGCAATGCCTGGGCCGTGCAAATATTTGAAGTGGCTTTTTCACGCTTGATATGTTGTTCTCTTGTTTGAAGTGCCATTCGCAGGGCATAGTCGCCGTTCTTATCGACCGACACGCCAATGATCCTTCCCGGCACAGCCCTTTTGAATTCTTCTTTGGCAGCGAAGTAGCCGGCATGCGGACCCCCATAGCCCATGGGTACGCCAAAACGTTGGGATGACCCCACTACCACGTCTGCTCCCCACTCGCCTGGCGGTGTCAGCATGGTCAGGCTCAGCAGGTCGGCAGCAACGGCAATTCTGACATCCCACTTTTTTGCCTCTTCAGCAAAATCATGGTAATTGTTTACAGAACCAACCTCATCGGGATACTGTATGAGTGCACCGAAAAAAGTATCATCAAAAGCCATCCCCTGGTGGTCGGCTATGACCAGCTCAATGCCAAGCGGCGCAGCCCTGTTTTTCAACACATCAAGCGTTTGGGGGAAACAACGGACTGAAGCGAAGAATTTATTGACCCCTTTTTTCGCTGCACTGCGGGGCCTGCTGTTAAACAGCATGATCATTGCTTCTGCAGCTGCCGTCGCCTCATCAAGCAACGATGCATTGGCAATTGGCAGTTGGGTAAGGTCGGTAATAACGGTTTGGAAATTCAACAGGGCTTCCAGTCTGCCTTGTGATATCTCTGCCTGGTAAGGGGTATATGAAGTATACCAACCCGGATTTTCCAGTATGTTTCGCTGAATCGCACCTGGCATAATGGTATTGTAATAGCCCATGCCAATAAACGATTTATACAGCTTATTTTTGGAAGCCAGTGCTTTCAGGTGCTGAATGTATTCAAACTCATTGAGGCCATCAGGGATGTCCGGTTCGCTCTTCAGGCGGATCCCCGCGGGAATGGTCTGGTCTATCAGTTTGTCTGACGATTCAATGCCAATGGTTTTCAGCATTTTTTCTTCATCTTTTTTCCGGATACCGTTATGACGATCAGTGAAGTTATTTGTTAACATAGGGAGCATGTTTTTTATTGGTGTGGTTATGTGATTCAATTATCGAAATTATTTCCTGCAGTTGTCGCCTTTGCACGATCGTACTTTGCTGAAGGTGCAATGGTGATCATTACAGGCACTGTTTGCAGAATTCCGTTTATGATGACTGTTGTCAGTGAAACAAATTTGATGCATCGATTGTTTGTGCGACGGACAATTTGTTTCGATGGTTTGCTGGCAGTTATGACCAATATTTCTTGTGTTCCCGGGCCATATCATGATACCTGTTCTGCGGTCACTGTTTTATTGCCGGGCGTACGCTCTGCCTGCATGCAATGCCCTCAGGTTTATCTCCACCAGCTCTTCCCCTTTTTTTCCGAACAGCTGTCTGATCGCTTTTTCCAGTTTTTCAACCGGGATGTCGATAAACGGTGAAGCAGCTCCCAGGATAACCACATTGGCTGCCTTCTTTGATCCCGCTTCATCAGCAATTTTTCCGGCATCTAGTGCGACATGCCGGGGCAGGGTCCTGATCTCTTCCAGCACCTCTTCAACGTCCGGATAGTTTGGGATGTTGATGAATGGTTCGGTGTTTGTGATGAGCCATCCTTCGGGACTCAGCCACGGGAGGTATCTGAGCGACTCCATGGGTTCGACCGATATGATCATGGTTGCTTTCCCCTCTGGTATCAGGTCAGACCAGATCTCTCCGGATGACAGGCGCAGGTGTGATTGCACATCCCCGCCTCTTTGGCTCATGCCATGCACTTCGGCCTGTTTCAGGAACAGGTCAGATTCTACGGCAGCATACCCGATTATGGCCGCTATGGAAAGGATGCCTTGTCCGCCTACCCCGGCCAGTATAATATCGTTTTTCATCTATATCTGTTATTTTGTTTTGTTTTTGTCATTGAATTTCTGGCGCATTCTTTTGTTGAGGGTTTGAATGCATTCACGGCGTGGGATAATAACCGACACTCCATTGTATGCGAGTTCCTCTTCAAACACCCTGGTGTTTTCTTCATGTTGTTTCCGGAGTGGCTTGATGATGCGGATGTGTTCTTCCTCTACACCAATACCGCGGCAGATGTGTTCAATTTTTTCAAACGCCGCCGATGGCTGACCGCCTGTCATGCCGGTGGTAGCGTTGTCAAGTATAACCACGGTGATGTTTGACCTGTCGTTCACTGCATCAAGCAGTCCGGTCATTCCTGAGTGTGTAAAGGTGCTGTCGCCGATCACTGCCACTGCAGGCTGCAATCCGGCGTCGGCTGCTCCTTTGGCCATGGTCACCGAGGCACCCATGTCGACGCACGTATTTCCGGCATTGTAGGGAGGCAATGCCCCCAGTGTATAGCAGCCTATGTCGGAAAAGATCCGGCCATCTCCGTATTTCTCCATGGCCTCATTGAGTCCGAGGAAGCTGTCGATATGCGGACACCCCTTGCAGAGGGAGGGTGGCCTTTTTGCCACAATGCCGGGCACTGTGGCAATGTCATTGCTGGGTATGCCCAGCGCCTTCGCGACAATGCCGGGAGTCAGTTCTCCCGTCCGCGGCAGAGTGCCATCCAATCGGCCGTTGATCTCCTTGCCCCTGTACATAAACCCTTTCATCATTTCTTCGACCACCGGGTAGCCTTCTTCCAGTACCAATATCCGTTCGCATTCATTGTACAGTGTTTCAATATGGGTTCGGGGCAGCGGGTATTGCGATATTTTTACCACCGGGTATGGGACCTTCCCTTCGGAAAAATGTTCCATCAGATAATTGTATGCCAGTCCGCAAGCAATGATACCCATCGAACGGTCTTCTGCGGGAAGGAAGACGTTGTATGGTGACTCCTCAGAAAGTTTTTGGAATGCCGGCTGGTTGCCGAGCAGTTTCTGGTATTGTTTCCTGGCCAGCGCTGGCAGCAGGATAAACTGTTTCAGGTTGCCGGGCAGTGCGCATTCATTTTGGTTTTTTTGTTTTGTTCTTGTCACCCCAGCGCGTGAATGTGCCAGACGGGTGGTGATGCGCAGCATGACAGGCACTTCCAGTTTTTCGGACAGTTCGAAGCCAAGGTGTACCATATCGTATGCTTCCTGCTGGTTGGATGGTTCGAGGATGGGCACCATCGCAAATTTGCCATACACCCTTGAGTCCTGCTCATTCTGTGAAGAGTGCATCGACGGGTCGTCGGCCACAACAAAGATCAGTCCCCCGTTGGCACCGGTAATGGACGCATTGATAAACACGTCTGCCGCAACATTCAGTCCGACATGCTTCATACACGTCATTGCCCTTTTCCCCGCGTACGACATCCCAAGGGCTTGCTCAGCTGCCGTCTTCTCATTGGCTGTCCATGTGGCTACAATCCCTTTTTCCCTGGCATCGGATGAGCTGATGACATACTCTGTGATTTCTGTGGAAGGTGTGCCAGGATATGCGAAAATACCTGACATACCGGCATCTATTCCTGCCTGGGCAATGGCCTCATCACCCAGAAGTAATAATTTTTGCATATATGTTTATATTTAAGTTTTATGAAAGCTGGCGTGCATTGCCTGCGGCTTTCGACGCCCTGTATCTGACCTGGATTGACAGGATGAACAATGCACGCTACAAAGCTATAAAACTTTGTGTTATTAACCATTTTGCCGCACGGAAAACAATATCTTCCGTATGATGGATCAAGGGGGCATTGGCAAGGCATGCCCATTGTCCTGGTCTGTCGTATAAGAATTTAAGGTAATTTTGCGGCATGAATTTTCTTGCACATCTGTATTTGTCGGGTTGTGATGAGGAGGTCGTCATTGGCAACTTTATTGCTGACATGGTGAAGGGACAGCAGATTAACGGGTACAGCGCCGGTATCGTCAGGGGCATTCGTTTACACAGGGAGATTGACCGCTTCACCGACATCCACCCCATTGTCGTTGAGAGCAAGAAAAGGCTGCGAAAAAAATACCGGTTATACGCCGGGGTTGTGGTTGATATGTACTATGACCATTTTCTGGCGAAAAACTGGTCCAGCTATTCTGTGATTCCTTTGACTGATTATGTTGGGAATGCGTATGCAATATTGCAGCGCAACCACGACATACTGCCCCCGCGCGGGCGGTATATTCTGCCATTTATGACAGAGAACAACTGGCTGGTCAACTATGCCGACCTTGACAGCTTACGGAAAAATTTTGGCGGCATGGCCCGGCGCACCCCATTTGATTCAGGCATGGAAGATGCGGTTGATGACCTTCTTGCCCATTACAAATTGTTTGATAAAGAGTTCCGGGAGTTTTTCCCCGGACTGGTTGCTTTTGTGAAAGAGGAGGGGATATCGCTGTTGCACCATTCCAGATCAGACACATGACGTTGCAGACAGACAATGGGCAGGCAGGGGGCCGGCATTGGATGGCTGCAGATCAGTAGTATTTGTTTTTTTCCAGGTAGTTGTTCACATAATCTGCAATACCCTGTTTCAGGGTACCGAAAGGTTTGTCATAGCCTGTGCCCCTTAGTTTGCCGATTCTTGCCTCGGTAAAATACTGGTATTTGTTCCGTATCGGTTCGGGTGTGTCGACAAAGCGGATCACTGGTTTTTGTTTCATGGCCTCAAATACGTACCCGGCGAGGTCTTTGAAACTGTTCGTTTGTCCGGTTCCCAGATTATAAATGCCATTGGAGGGTTGTTGTGTGATAAAATAGGCACATACATCCACAACATCTTTGACATAGATAAAGTCTCTCTGCTGCTCTCCGTCTGCAATACCTGGCTTGTGGCTCCTGAAAAGCTCCACCCGTCCGCATCCCTTCACCTGTTGAAATATGTGCCATATGGCTGATGCCATTCTCCCTTTATGGTATTCGTTTGGGCCGTAAACATTAAAAAACTTCAGTCCGGCCCAGAACGGGGGTTGCTGTTGCTGTTGCAACGCCCACTTGTCGAAATCGTGTTTGCTTTTCCCGTAAGGGTTCAGTGGCTTCAGGTCATTGATCCTTTCATGTTCGTCTGAATATCCATGTTCCCCTGCACCGTATGTTGCGGCTGATGATGCATATGCCATGGGCAGTTTGTATGCAGCACATAAACGCCAGAGACTTTTCGAGTAATCGAGGTTCAGTAGCTTAAAAACACTGTCTTGCTGTTCGGTGGTATCGGTGCGTGCACCCAGGTGAAACAGGAAAGAGACATTTGTATGGTTTTCGGCCAGCCACTGCAGAAACCCATCGCGGTGGATCATTTCAGAACATTCCTTTCCCGCCAGGTTTTTCATTTTGTCCCGGCGGGAAAAGTCATCAACGAGTATCAGGTCCTTCCGCCCCTGCCTGTTCAGTTTACCGGCAAGGCAGCTGCCAATGAATCCTGCCGCACCTGTGATTGCTATCATGATTCAATGCAGGGTCTAATCATCCATATCTTTGTTTGGCTGTTCCAGTCCGTAGCCAGACGTTTTGTCTTCCCGTTTCAGAAGAAAGGCAAATATGAGACCGACAAAGCCAAGCACTGAAAACACCAGCATCGCATTCGTATAATCGAGCGGCTTGATCACTTCCGCTTCGTACGTACCCTCTGACAGTCCGAAATAATCGGGATTGGCATACGCCAGTCGTCCGTAGCCCAGCGGTATTTCTATCCGTCCGTTGTCTTCTATGTAAAAACGGATCCTTTCCTGCCAGACCTGTATCTCATTAATGGCGAAGTCATCCTCCGCTCCCGGGGAAGAGACATTGGTTGTTGCGTCCCCATTGAAGGCTTCTTCTCCATCAACACCGTTCTGTTCACCTGCCACGGGTTCGGTAACGTGGTCGTATATGGTGAGCGTACCCCTCAAGGTTCGGCCAAACAGGTGTTCGTAGCGCCGGTCTGTTTTTGCAGTGAAATAATTATGTTCATCCACAGACAGCGGTCCATCGAACAAGGTAAATACTTCCGATCGTCTTTCAGCCACCAGGCCAACAGTATATTCGGGCGACTCCTTCAGTTTTGAAAAGTCGACATCAGACAGTACATCGCCATGGCCAAAACGGATGCCAAACTGTCCGTTTTCATCTGTTTCGACCATATGTACTTCGCGCCAAACGACGTTTCCGCTGATACTGTCTTCAAAAATGGTGGTGTTGACGTGTACGGACATATTGGCGTTGGGCTCTTTTTTGCGGTTGACATACCGGGTTTCGTAGTTCAGGTCATCTGACTGTACCTGGGTAAACTGTTCGGCTGTTATCTCTGTCCGGTAAAATGGGTTGGACGAATCGAGAACATACCCGATGACAATGGGGAACACCCACAGTCCGATGTTTTGCACGGAGAACATAAATCCGTAGGCGGTACCCAGTTTGCTTTGTCTGACAATCTTTGTTACGGCGGGCCACATCGCGGCGGGAACGAGTGAGAAGGCGATACCCAGGAGGACGATCGGAACACGTGGTTCGATGTATGTTTTGGCGAACATCAGGTGTGCGATGATCAGCAATGCCGAGCCGAGGTACATCAGGGTGGCGCTTTTCCCTTTATTGTCGGCTACCCATCCGAACAGGGGTGTCAGCAGAATGGTACCATACATCAGGTATGAGGTTACATCTCCTGCCAGGGCCCTGGGCATTGCAAATTTATTCATCAGCAGGTCGGGGGCAAACTTCAGGAAGGGGAACACAGCCGAGTAAAAAGTCACACACAGGATGGTGATGTATATGACAGACCGGTTGGTAACCAGATCTTTCAGGTCACTCCACCTGAAATCGTCTTCAGGATCTTTGACACTGATCTCTGTCTGGCGGTCGAGCTTCAGGTCCATGATCATATAGAACATAAATGCCAGGAGTCCGGCCCACATAACCAGTGCACCAAACCAAATGGCGGTGGTCCATTCGGGGTATACAAGACGTGGTGAGAGTGTAAAGGCAAGTGCAGCGCCCAGCCGGCCTATGGCAAGATTGAGTCCGAGTGCCAGCGCAAGCTCTTTGCCTTTGAACCATTTGACGATCACCTTTGACAAAACAACGATGCTTGTTTCGGCACCCAGGCCAAAAATGAAAAATCCAAGCGACATCATCTTCAGTGCGGGCGAATAGCTGGTCAGGAATGAATTCATGAATTGATAACCGAAACCGCCGCTCAAAAAAGTATCAGAGGCGCCATATGCGGTGATCGTACCTCCGACGGCCATCAGGAAAATAAAAGAAAAGCCCGTGATACGTATCCCTATACGGTCAAGAATGATCCCCCCGAGTATGGCCATGGCCAGGAACACGTTCGGGATCGAATAGGCAGAGATAAAAAAGCCATATTCGGTCGACGTAAACCCGAGGTTCATACGGATCAGGTCGGCCAGTGGTGCCAGGGCATCATAAAAATAGTAGTTGGTGGCCATGGCAAAGCTGGCCACTATCAATACGACCCACCTTGCAGTTTTTGATTCAATTAGTTTCTTCTTGATTTTTGCTACCATAAACTTGTTTTTTACAAAATGATTAAGTTGAACGGATAGCGGGAAGCCATGCTGGGCAGGGTCCCGGTGGTTTTATTCCAGTTTTTTTCTTATTTCCAGCAAAAACCCACGAAGCTTTTCCAGTGTTTTGATGATCTCCAAATCTTTTTCAACCTGTCCCTGATTCTGTTTCATTTTCTCTTTGGCGCCTTTAAGCGTATACCCTTTCTCCTTGACCAGGTAATAGATTGTATGAAAATTATCAACATCCCTTTGAGTGAACAGACGGTTCCCTTTTTTGTTCTTATGCGGACGAATGAGCTCAAATTCCGTTTCCCAGAACCTGATCAGGGAGGTGTTCACATGGAACATCCTGGCCACTTCTCCAATGGTGTAATAGATCTTTCCGGTTTTTCCATCGGTGGATTTCACAATACGAAAATTTGTCAAAAATATAAAAAAGAACTGAGTCACAAGAACTTTTTACGCGTTCATATGCCACAGGCCATCTGTTTTGTTGCGAAAACATTGAAACATATGCTGTGTCTGCGGCTTTCGACGCCTTGCATCGGACCATAATGATAAGTTTGACTATTTTTGTACCACGATGATCATAACCGTCGATCAATGAAATCTTTCTGGTGTCACCATGTTTGTTGTCTGAATATCATGCACAGGTTGCTTGTGATTGTTTGTTTCGGTTTGTTGGGTGCCTGTTCGGTGATGGATGCCGGACCAGCGCAGCTCCCCTGCCGCGATGCTGAATCTGGTCGTTTTGAAATGCACGATCAGGGTGTTGGACGGGGACAGGATTTCTTAGTGAGGGGGACATTGTTGTCGGAGATTCGTGCGGATGACGTGCACGGCCTGCCAGATTTTTTATTCCGTTTGCTGCCCGGTGTCAGGCATGATCACAGCCTGCGTCATATCGAATACCGGGTATTGAATTATGATGAAGGATTCAACCTGCGGGGCCGGCTCATAAGTAATGAATACGACACAGGGAAGGGTGTGCTGACATTCCGTGGTGGATCAAGGCGCGATATGCCTGTATCTGGTAGCATACAGGGTGTCCCGGAACGTGTTGAAGTAGATTGGGTGTTTTCAACTGACTTTAATGATACCAGGACCCGTCATGGAGTCTGGGGAGGCGGGATGGGGTGGACTGGTCAGCCTTTGATTGTTCAATGGCCCGACTCACTGATCCACTCTTTTTTTGATGCGAATGCTGATGGTGACCCTGTGGTTCAGAGTCCGGAACTGATCATTGCCTCTCTCTCAGGAACTGTTTTTTTTCTTGATCTTGAAAGCGGTGAAGAGACAAGCCCTCCCATTGCCACCGGCAATCCATTGAAGGGAACACCATCACTCGATCCAAGGTTCAATGGCATGCTCTATGCAGGGCATGGGGTGCCACATACCGATTCGTTCGGTATTCATATGATAGATCTGAATAAGCACGCATCGGTTTTTTTCTATTCAGGCCATACTGATCGTGATGCATACCGGCGGTGGGGTGCATTTGACAGCAGTCCGCTGCTTGTTGGCGATTATCTCTACTGGCCTGGTGAGAATGGGTTGTTGTATAAATTCTTTATTGACAAGGGTGAGATCAGGCTGGTATCAAAATTGGTTTACAGGGTTCATGGCAGGTATGCCCCTGGTATAGAGTCGAGTCTGGCTGTATACCGGAATTACGGTTATTTTGGCGACAACCACGGCAACATCATATGCGTTAATCTTTTGACCATGGAACCGGTATGGCATTACAACAACTTCGACGATACCGATGCAACCATTGTTATTGAAGTCGAAGATGGCATACCGTTCCTGTATACGGGCACACAGGTCGACAGGCAGGGGGAGGAGGGTTATTCACGGTTTGCCAAATTAAACGGACTCGATGGTACTGAAGTATGGACGACCCGTATCAAAGCCTACCGGGTAGCCTATCATGACAGGTATTTTGATGGCGGGATGTATGCCACTCCGTTATTGGGCAGGGGAAATGCATCAGAGATTATCGTGTCGAATGTTGCCCATACCGACACAACGGGGATGGGTGAACTGATCGCTTTTTACAGGGAGAGCGGTGATGTTGCCTACAGGACGCCATTGCGGGCCTACAGCTGGTCTTCGCCCGTGGCCCTGTACAATGAACTTGACGAGATGTTTATTTTTACTGCCGACCGAAGGGGAACGGTTTACCTGATCGATGGCAGTAACGGGGAAATATTGTTGCACAAAAACATCGGGCACAATTTTGAGGCCTCTCCGGTGGTGTGGGGAAACAGTGTGGTTATTGGCTCACGGGGAAGAGAAATTTACAAGATAGACATCAGATAGCGCAACATCCGGTGGTGGTGTGCGAACTGTTGTTTTACCGTTGGCTGACAGTGTTTTTTGTCAGGACAATGACTGGTTTACCCGTGAGGCTCTTTCGATGATTATTTCAAACTCTTTGGGGGTAAGGTCGTTGTGAAAATAATGGACCGGGTTGACTGTCCGGTCGTTGCGGTGCACTTCATAATGCAGGTGCGGGGCTGTGGATGTGCCGGTATTTCCAACTTCGCCAATGACTTCGCCCCTTTGTACTTTTTGCCCTCGTCTGACGTCTATTTTGCTCATGTGGGCATACCTGGTCATGTAGCCATATCCGTGGTCAATTTCCACCATCAGTCCATATCCGTGCCGGTTCCTTTCAGCCCTGGATACAACACCGTTCCCTGTTGCGTAGATTGGTGTGCCGGTGGGTGCGGCAAAGTCTACCCCCTGGTGCATTCTCATGGTTTTGTAAATGGGGTGCATCCGCATGCCGTAGCCAGACATCAGGCGCCGTGTGCCGTTTGAGATGGGGACGATGGCTGGTATGGAAGCCAGCATGTCGGCTTTGTTGATGGCCATCTCAAATACTTCGTCATACGACTTTGACTGGACATACAACTGGCTGGCCAGCTGGTCTATGCGACGCATTGTGCTTGATATCAGCTCGCTGTTTTGATATCCCGCAAGGTGGGAGTACCTGTCAGCACCACCAAATGCTGCCTCACGGATGGGCCGTGGTATGGGATCTGCTTCGAAAATAACACGGTAGATGTTGTCATCTCGTTCCTGAATGTCGGTAAGGACATTGCCCAACACATCGATCCGGTCATTGAGGATCTCATATTGCACCTGGAACTGATTTACCTCCCGGTTGAGCATACGCTCCCTGGGCGACTCAAAGAAAGTAAAGCCAATGACCAGAACAATGATGGAGAAAATGAGGCCGGCAAGTGCATAACCAAGAAGAATCTTTACTCTGTCCCAGAAAGTATTTTTAACACGTTCAACAGCCAGGGACTTAGTATTAAAACGATACTGAACTTTGCTCATATCGATTATATACGCTCCTAGATCGTAAGTTTGTTACAATAAAGTTGCTTATTTATTGAATATAATGCTTTCGTTCACGCTGCAATAAAGTACAAAGCTAAAAAAAATCTTGTAATTTTGCCATCTATTGCAAAAAAAATTAAAAAAAATCATTTAATGAACGCTTCGGAAGTCAGGGCTTCTTTTATCCGGTTTTTTGAGGGCAAGGACCATGTCAGCTACCGCTCTTCGCCTATGGTGGTAAAAAACGATCCCACATTGATGTTTACCAATGCCGGGATGAACCAGTTCAAGGACATATTTCTGGGAAACACAACCCCGGCCGACCGCCGGGTTGTGAACTCACAGAAATGCCTGCGCGTATCGGGCAAGCACAATGACCTGGAGGAGGTTGGTCATGATACGTATCATCATACCATGTTTGAGATGCTGGGCAACTGGAGTTTCGGTGATTATTTCAAGAAAGAAGCCATTGCCTGGGCGTGGGAGTTGCTGACCGGTGTATACGGAATTGACAAGGATCGTTTGTATGTTACCGTTTTTGAAGGGTCGCCCGACGAGGGGTTAGAGGAAGACCGTGAAGCATACGGACTCTGGAAGCATTATGTTGATGAGTCGCGGATCTTGTATGGATCGAAAAAGGACAACTTCTGGGAGATGGGAGAGACCGGTCCGTGCGGACCCTGTTCAGAGATTCATGTTGATATTCGTGATGAGCAGGAGCGTATCCGGGTGGATGGGGCGAAGCTTGTGAACACTGACCATCCGCTGGTAATTGAGATCTGGAACCTGGTGTTCATTCAGTACAACAGGTTATCGGATGGCACATTAAAGAGTCTGCCTGCCAGGCATGTGGACACCGGTATGGGTTTTGAGCGGTTGTGCATGGTTTTGCAGGACAAGCAATCGAATTACGATACAGATGTTTTTCAACCCTATATCAGGCACCTCGCTGAAATGGCCGGTAAGGAATATGGCAGTGATGTGGATACCGATGTTGCCCTGCGGGTGATATCGGATCATTTGCGTGCAGTGTCATTTGCCATTGCCGATGGGGAGTTACCCTCCAACAATAAGGCCGGTTATGTGATCAGGCGCATATTGCGCAGGGCGATCCGCTATGGATATACATTCCTGGGTTTTCGTGAGCCCTTTGTAAATGAACTGGTCCCTGTCCTCGTGCAACATATGGGAGATGCTTTTCCTGAGCTCAGGGCGCAACAGGACCTGATCATGAAGGTAATCGCAGAGGAGGAGCAGACATTTTTGCGCACCCTTTCGGTAGGCATACAAAAGTTTGAACAATATGTTGCTGCCCACCCCGGAAAAAAAGTGGTGGATGGTGGTTTTGCCTTTGAGTTGTTTGATACCTATGGGTTTCCACCCGACCTGACAACCTTAATGGCCAGGGAGAAAGGGTGGGATGTTGACATTGCAGGCTTTGAACGTGACATGAAAGAGCAGAAGTCGCGCAGCAGGGCTGCGGCCACTGTCGATACGGAGGACTGGAATGAGGTGAATCCACGACAGGAGGACACGCTGTTTCTTGGTTATGAAAAGCTGGAAGCGGAGGTGTCGGTTGTCAAATACCGGAAGGTGAGCGACAAACAAAAATCACTGTACCACGTGGTCTTTGACCAGACCCCTTTTTATGCCGAGTCGGGCGGACAGGTTGGTGACAAAGGTGTCCTGCTAATGAATGGCGACCGGTATCCTGTTATTGACACGCGGAAGGAAAACAACCTTACGGTACATATAATGACCGACATACCGGCGCGATGGCCCGGCAAGGTGAGGGCTGTCGTAGATGTGAAAAAGCGCCGGCTGACAGAGAACAACCATACTGCCACCCACTTACTCCATTCTGCATTAAGAACAGTGTTGGGCAGTCACGTGCAGCAAAAGGGCTCACTGGTCGACGATCAGCGTTTGCGTTTTGATTTTTCCCACTTTGGGAAGATGACCCATGAGGAGATCAGGACCGTTGAGACGATGGTGAATGAGAAGATACGTGAAAACATATCGATGGAGGAGCATCGCGGACTGACAATGGATGAGGCGGAGCAGATGGGTGCCATTGCCCTTTTTGGCGAGAAATACGGTGAAAAGGTCCGTGTCGTTTCTTTTGACAACCAGTTTTCGTCAGAGTTGTGCGGGGGTACGCACGTTCAGTATACCGGACAAATAGGGTTGTTTGCCATTGTTTCTGAGAGTGCCATAGCTGCGGGGATACGCAGAATTGAGGCGGTTACAGGATACGCTGCGGAACAGTTCATCCAGTCAAAGCTGGATGAACTGGACACATTGAAAGGGTTGCTGAAGCATCCGAAAGACAGTGTGCATGCATTGCGACAGCTCCTCGACCAGAATGAGTCATTGAGAAAGGAGACGCTTGTAATGCAGCAGGCACAGCTGAAACAACTGGTCGATAAGTTGGTGGAGCGCAAAGAGGATATCCGGGGCATCAATTATATCGGGGTCCGGCTAAACCTTGATGCAAAAACAGTGAAGGACCTTGCATTTCAGCTAAAGGGAAGGGTCGGCAATCTGTTCCTGGTCGTTGCGCACCTTGACGGCACAAAACCTGGTGTTACCATGATGATCGCAGAGTCACTGGTGCAGGAGAAGGGGATGCATGCGGGTAATATGATCCGTTCACTGGCATCACATATTGGAGGTGGCGGAGGGGGACAACCATTTTTTGCCACAGCAGGGGGGAAGGATCCGG
>PWKN01000289.1 GCA_003559735.1 Bacteroidales bacterium
AATGGGAAACCGAGGCCTGGGGTGAGATCCCGGCCGACTTTGGGAGGAAGTAATATGAAAAGGCGGACAAAGAAAACAGCATTTGTTCTTTGTCCGCCGAAACCTTAGAAGACCATATTCTTTCTTGCCACTGCCCCCCTCAGGTTATCTTGCGACCAGGAACGTTACGCCATTCTCCAGGTTATCTTGAAGGCATGAATGTTAGGACGCTCTCCAGTTTATCTCACGGGCATGATGCCCGTTCACATTCACCCCAGATTATCTACCAGGCTAAAGCGTTACGCTATTCCTCCGGTTATCTTACATAGAGTAGCGTTATGTTTGGCTTCCCTATTGTTATCTTTCGTCAGGGCCGTTAAACAACTGCGTACTGGATTATAACCTGCAGAAAAGAGCGTGGCACAGGTCAGAGCGAGGATAACACCGCAGCACCAAATATTATTGCTATCAGTAAATAGAACACGATGATGATGGCAATCCAAATCAACATCGCTTTGGCCCAGTTGGCCTTGCAAACATTGGTTGAGCTTCCGAAAGCCCACACAAACAGCATGATCAATCCTACCAACGGAATTGCGGTAATTAACAACGTAAGTACCCAATCCCCTGTTTTCATTACTTTGTTTCCTTGTTCCATTTTAGTTTTGTTTTGTTTCCCCTACTCATAAGGCTTTTCGGATGCGCCCCGCTTTTTAGTGTGGTTTTCCGGCTCCCACATTATTATAATACCCTATTGGAAGCTGGAAGTCCCTGCGGGAGCTTCCAGTTCCAAGTCGCGACATAGTATAACAGTTTTCGCACCGGAAGCTGGAAGTCCCTGCGGGAGCTTCCAGTTCCGGGACTTCCGTTTTCAAAGTTAAACCAAAATTGGAAAAAAGCAAGAAATTGCGACGAAAAAATGGTATTTTTTTAGATGCTGAACCGGATGTCCTTTACGTTGAGCTGAAGGTTCACCTGTCCGTTCCATTCGTTCTCTTCAACCTGATAGGCAACGTCGAAAAAAGGATTGGCAATGAGTTTATTGAGCAGGCTCCCTTGTTGAAAGGCAATGGCGGGCATGTCGACCGAATTGAGTTCGGGTTGGATGACCTTAAATTTCAGGTGTTTGTTCCCAAAGACGCGCACATTGCCGGAGGTAGCACATTTACGGGAAACAAAGACCGGATTGGGATTTCCAGGTCCGAAGGGCGCAAACTGTTTCAACACACGGAAAAACTTGCCAGCAATTGACGACAGTGCCAATTCGCTGTGCACTTCTATCTGGGGAACCAGCATATCGTCGGTAATGGTATCCTCAACCACCTGTGTGAACCGCTTTCTGAATGCATCCAGCTTATCAGGCTGCAAACTCAACCCGGCCGCATATTTATGTCCGCCGAAATGCTCCAGCAGGTCGCTGCACGCATCGATGGCATCATAAACATCAAAATCCTTCACCGACCGTGCAGAGCCAGTGATCAGTCCATTTGATTCGGTGAAAATGATCGTTGGACGGTAATATTTTTCGATCAGGCGCGAAGCCACGATCCCAATAACCCCTTTGTGCCATCCGGGTTCGTACAGCACGGTAGACTTGCTGTTTTTCTGTTCCGGGTCGGCAGCGATCATTGCCAGCGCCTGCCGGGTGATCTCCGTATCCAGACTACGCCGTTCCGTGTTGTTGTCGTTGATATCGATCGTAAGCTCGTGCGTATCGCCCATCTGTTCGCATACAAGCAGGTCAACAGCTTTTCTGCCATTCTCAATGCGTCCGGCTGCATTGATCTTCGGACCGATCAAAAACATCAGGTCATTGATCCCTATTTCACGAGTAAAGGCAGAAACATCATCTGGTTCTGCCTTTCTGAATACATTGCTGTAAAACAATATTGATTCCAGTCCCGCACGCGGCTGAAAGTTCAACCGTTTTAGTCCGTAGTAAGCCAACACCCTGTTTTCCCCAGTAATGGGTACCACATCGGCGGCAATGCTCACCACTACCAGGTCAAGGAACTGTTCCAGACGTTCAAAAGGGAGCCGTCCCTTCTGGTAGAATGCCTGTGCCAGTTTGAATCCTAATCCGCATCCAGACAGCTCTTTATAAGGATAAGGACAGTCCGGTTGTTTGGGATCAACCACTGCATTTGCAAGCAAAGGGAAGTCGTCCGGACGGTGATGGTCGATCACTATGAAGTCAATGCCTTTTTCGCGCGCGTATGCAATTTGTTTATGGGCCTTAATGCCGCAATCGAGGGTGATGAACAGCCGAACGTTCTGTTCTTCCGCATAATCGATACTTTCATATGAAATGCCATACCCCTCCTTGTAGCGATCAGGAATATAGTAATCGACCTGTTGATGAAATTCCTTCAGAAAATCATATACCAGAGCCACCGCAGTTGTACCATCCACATCATAATCACCATACACCAGTATCTTCTCCCCCCTGTCGATGGCCTCTTCAATTCGCTGCACAGCAACATCCATGTCTTTCAGCAGGAAAGGGTCATGGAGGTTATCCAGTGAAGGCCTGAAAAAGTCACGCGCTTCACCATAACTTGTGATGCCTCTCTGGGCAAGTAACCGTGCAAGTGTTGGGTCTATCTTAAGGGTGGTGGCAAGTTTTTCAACAATATCCTTTTGTGCATCATTTTTGAGCACCCACCGTTTTTTCAACATTCGTTTTTTCTGTAAATATACAAAAAAAGTAGCAATCAATCCCGTCCGGTGACGATCGTAATGTTATTATCGCGCACGTATACGACACCCCCGGTAATGTCCTTCATCATGCGATTCCTTTGACTGTCAATGATCTTAATCCGTCCGGTTTCAAGCAGGGCAACGATCGGACCGTGGTTATACAACACCTCAAACGACCCCATTTTGCCTGGCATCTGTACAAGGCTGACTTCCCCCTTGTACAAGATCTCTTTCGGACCAATAATGGTAAGCAACATATTTTTATCCTGCTGACTGCTCATCGTCTTTTTTCTGAGTTGATAATTCTTTTGCGGACGAAGAGTTTGTCAGCGTTTTGCCTTTCTCCTTTACAGAATCGATGTTGCCGGCCAGATTAAAAGCACTTTCAGACACCTCATCCATTGCTCCTTCCAGGATCATTGAGAAGCCCGATATCGTTTCATCGAGCGGTACAAAAGATCCAGGTTGTCCGGTATATTGTTCAGCCATAAAAAACGGCTGACTCAGGAACCGTTGCACCTTCCTGGCCCGTTTAACTGTCAGTTGATCCTCCTCCGACAGTTCTTCCATTCCCAGAATGGCAATAATGTCCTGCAGTTCCTTGTAGCGCTGCAGGATCCGTTTGACCTCCATAGCCACACGGTAGTGTTCTTCACCCACAATTTCGGGCGACAAGAGCCTTGATGAAGAGTCGAGCGGTTCGACCGACGGATAAATGCCCAGCTCAAAGATCTTGCGGCTCAACACCATCGTAGCATCAAGGTGGGCAAAAGTGGTAGCCGGTGCAGGGTCGGTCAGGTCATCGGCAGGCACATAGATCGCCTGTACGGAAGTGATGGACCCCCTCTTTGTCGACGCAATCCGCTCCTGCAACAGTCCCATTTCCGTTGCCAGTGTCGGCTGATACCCAACCGCCGAGGGCATCCTGCCCAGAAGGGCAGAAACCTCAGATCCCGCCTGGGTAAACCTGAAAATGTTATCGATAAAGAACAGGATATCCCTGCCCTCATCGGCACCATCGCCATCCCTGAAATACTCAGCAAGTGCCAGTCCGGAAAGCGCCACCCTGGCCCTGGCCCCTGGCGGCTCATTCATCTGTCCGAACACCAGTGTGGCCTGTGATGTAGCCAGCGCTTCGGGATCAACAAGCGACAGGTCCCAGTTTCCCTTATCCATTTCCTTCCTGAATGCTTCACCATAGTTGATGACACCCGATTCGATCATCTCCCTGAGCAGGTCATTCCCTTCCCGGGTCCGTTCGCCAACACCGGCAAAAACACTTTTTCCCTCATAGTTTTTGGCGATGTTGTTGATCAGCTCCATGATAAGGATGGTTTTTCCCACCCCGGCACCTCCGAACAAACCAATTTTTCCACCCTTAGGATACGGGGTGAGCAGGTCAATGACCTTGATCCCGGTCAGCAGTACCTCATCACCCGTCTTCAATTCCTTATACCCAGGAGGATCTCTGTGTATTTCATACCGTTTTTCTGTATTCACCGCACCAAGTCCGTCGATGGGTTCTCCAATCACGTTAAACAACCTTCCACGTACCTCTTCACCCGCCGGCATTGTAATTGGTCCGCCGGTACGCGAAACCGCCTTGTTCCTCGCCAGTCCGTCGGTACTATTCATTGCAATGCAACGAATGGTATCCTCGCCAACGTGTTGCTGACATTCCAGAACAACACGTTGTCCGTTGTCGTTATACACCTCCAGGGCCTCATAGATCTCAGGCAGGTTGGTGTTTCCCTCAAAGATAACATCAACCACCGGTCCGATCACCTGTGAAATCCTGCCCGCATGTTCTTTGTCCATAAGTTGTATATTTCCTTATCCGTTAACCCGATCACCTTAACGATTGTAGCAGATTTTTTTGTTGCTTACAGTTAGGACTCTTAAAGTTCGTGTTTTTTCCAGTTTTTAATCTGGAGTCCAGGAATTCTGGCAAAGTGGCCATCATTATTTGTCACCAAAATCATTTCGTTCTCTATTGCAACTCCTGCTATTAATCATAATTGTCAAGATACTTTTCGAAATTCCTTCTTACAGCGGGATCGCCTTTAAGGTAATAGGAAAGTATATCAGTGTCAATTAATGCCCTATTCATTAACTCTTCTTTTGTTTCGCTGTCGTCTATCAATGAGGTTATTTGTAAACTCATCAAATAAATTGTCATCAATATTTTTCCAGGCTCCAGCAAATGACAAGTTTTTGTCTTTTTTGTTGGTTTTTTCTTCTAGTTTTGACACAAAAACTTCCAATTCCTTAAGCCTATCAGCAGGAATTCTCTGAATTTTTTTTAAGAATTTGGTTTCGTATTTGAGTATTAGATATCATAATTCAATCCTTTGTACAAATATACACGACATTTTTTTATTGGCGCTTACCTGTAGCTCCTAATTTCCATTATTTGCAATATTTGCCGGAAGCTGGAAGTCCCTCCAACCGGAAGCTGGAAGTCCCTGCGGGAGCTTCCAGTTCATCGACAAGGAACTTCCAGCTTGCGAAGCAACTGGAAGCTTCCTACATACTATACCAGTTTTCCCGCCGGAAGCTGGAAGTCCCTGCGGGAGCTTCCAGTTCCGAGGAGCTTCCAGTTCCGGGAGCTTCCAGTTCCGGGAGCTTCCAGTTCCGGGAGCTGTATTTTGGATAAACAGGTGTTTTCGCATGAAAATGTCGTGTATCTTTGTCCACTATGGACAAGCACGGCATACCATCAGCACCGGTTACTGAAGCCTCCCTGTCGGGGGCCGTCCCCTACAAAGCAGCAGTTGTCTCTTATTTTGATGGGATGTTTGCATCACATCGCCAGTTGCTATCTTATGGTGCCCGTTTTTGTGGTGATGAACCATTGCTGGCGATCCTGTGTTATGCTGACCCCCGGCCCTCTTTGTCACCTGGTAAGGACACGATGATACTGACAGTCACCGAACGCTGGCAGTACCTTGATGCCTTGCATCACGTCCACATCCTTCCCTGGCCCATAATACAAGAACCAGGAGGCAGTGTACCTGCAGAGGGTCAGCTATGGCCCTTAGATCCAAACAAGCTTCTCACCAAAATAAACCGTCTCATACCCGGACACGAGCTATGGGATAACGTAGAAATGGCAGGTTTATTGGAACAGTGGGACAGAGAGGAGGATCCAGGTTTTGTGGTGATTGACAGATCCTTTAAAAAGGTGTTGTGTCCTGCCCGGCAGCCGGTCATTCAGATGCTGTCGGAGGGAAGCGTTGATTTATTCCGGGAGGAGACAGGCTATGCCTATCCGCTAAGTGGCAGGGTGGTTGCCGGTCGACAGGTTGGCCGACAGATCGGTTTTCCAACCGCCAACATTCAGTTGCCCGATCAAAGGAAACTCATACCCCGTTTCGGGGCCTATGCAGCGATGGCCTTCATTGGCGGAAAATGGTACCAGGGGATGGTAAACATCGGCATACGTCCGACAATCAGCAAGGAAGCGATGCACATAGAGGCCCACCTGTTCGGTTTTGATGATATGATTTATGGTGAGTGGCTGACGATCGCACTGATCGGTCATCTTCGCGAAGAGAAGCGATTCGCTTCACTCGAAGAGCTTACCAAACAGCTCCGCATCGACAGCCAGGAAGCAAAGAAAATGCTGGATGCCAATGCGCCCTTTAAAACAAAGGGTCCGTTCGTTCTGTGACCCATCTTTATACAGCTGCCAATCACGCCACATTCTTAACAGATCTGCAAGAAAGGTACCGTTCGTTCTCTGACCCATCTTTATACACACGTCAGCTACGCCACAATGTCAACAGATTTACAACAAAGGGACCGTTAACTCTCTGACACATCAGATCGTCATGATATCGACCTCTTTGGCCTCAGTCATCTTTTCGATCTTCTCTGTATGTTCTTTAGTAAGTTCCTGGATGTTGTGTTCCAGTATCTTCACCAGATCTTCCGGTGCCCCTTCCTTCTCAATCTTTTTCCCGGCATCCATCGCCTCACGCCGTATGTTCCGTATGCTCACCTTTGTGTTTTCGGCTTCGTTCTTAACCTGTTTCACAAGGTCCTTTCTCCGTTCTTCGGTAAGCGGCGGGACGGAAATGCGAATGAGCGTACCATCGTTTTGCGGATTAAAGCCAAGGTTTGCAGCCATTATCGCCTTCTCGATGGGTTCCAGCATGTTTTTTTCCCAGGGTTGTACCAGGATGTTGCGCGGATCGGGAGTGTTGATGTTTGACATCTGCGCAAGCGGAGTAAGAACCCCGTAATAATCAACTTTCACACTGTCGAGCATCTGGGGGTTTGCCTTCCCGGCACGTATCTTACCCAATTCCCTTTCGAGGTGACCGATGGCCTTACCCATTTTTTCTTCCGCCTCAGCAAATACAAAATCTAGCTCTTCGTTCATATCTTGTTGGTTTTGGTTTGTCCCTGCAAATTTAAAAAATAATTTGTATCAGAACCTGTTCATCATCCGTCAACACACGCATATGTTCATCAAAAAAAGGATGACATCGCGGTTTAAAAAAAAAACGTACCTTTAACACGCGGAACACCATCGGAAGCTGGAAGTCCCTTCGGGAGCTTCCAGTTCCGAGGAACTTCCAGCTTGCGAAGCAACTGGAAGCTTCCGGTTTATACCAGTTTAACCACCGGAAGCTGGAAGTCCCTCCGGGAGCTTCCAGTTCCGATTTATACCAGTATATTATGGGAACATACCGGCGCATATTGTTAAAGCTCAGCGGTGAGTCGCTGGCTGGTGAAAACCGTTACGGCATCAATTCGGAAGCCCTTCGCTTGTACGCGACTGAAATTAAAGCCCTGTGGGAGCAGAAAACAGAGATAGCCATCGTGTTGGGTGGCGGCAATATATTTCGCGGCTTACAAGGCCTGAAAAAAGGTTTCGATCGCGTACAGGGCGATCAAATGGGCATGCTGGCCACAATTATCAACAGTATGGCACTGCGGTCGGCGTTGGAAGAGATGGGCATACAATCGACCGTCCTTTCAGCCATCCCCATTGAGACCATATGTGAAAAAATGAGCCGGCAGCGGGCAGTAGGTCTCCTTGAATCTGGTCACGTGGTGATCATTGCCGGCGGTACGGGCAATCCGTTCTTTACGACCGATTCGGCAGCGGCATTACGAGCCATTGAGACAGAAGCAGAAGTCCTTCTGAAGGGGACCCGTGTAGACGGTGTCTATTCGGCCGATCCCGAAAAAGATCCATCGGCGGTAAAATATGACCAAATAAGTTTTGACGAAGCGATAAAAAAGAACCTGCGGGTGATGGACACCACCGCATTTACCCTGTGCAGAGAGAACACCCTTCCCATTATCGTTTTCAACGTCAATGAAAAGGGTGTCTTATTTGATATCGTAGTAAACGGAAAACCGCGCGGGACGTTGGTTACGTAAGCGACAGCCTTCTGAAGGAAACCACTTTCAGGTCCTTATCGGCCGCCTGCAACATCTGTCCGACCGTCTTCTTGCTGTCCTTTATAAACTCCTGGTTTACCAGCGTGCTCTCCTTAAAGAACTTGTTGAGCTTACCCATTGCGATCTTTTCGAGGAGTTCTTCAGGTTTTCCTTCCTGGCGGGCCTGTTCCTTACCAATCTCTTTTTCCCTTTCGATGGTATCAGCATCCACATCACTCTTATCGAGTGCGACGGGGGCCATTGCAGCAATCTGCATCACCACGTCCTTGCCAATCACATCAATGCCGGCAACATCTTTTTTATTCAGCGCAGCCACTGCAGCGATCCGGTTACCAGGGTGGGTATATGCAAAGGCCACATCACCAGCTACCACACCATAATCGCCCAGTTCCATTTTCTCGCCGGTTTTTCCAACCATATCGGTGATGTTTTCCGCGACGCTCCTGCCTTCCATTTCAGCATTCTTCAATGCCTCAAGGTCAGCAATGTCCTTTTCAACGGCCAGTGAAAGAATTTTATTTGCAAAGCCGATCACATCATGGTTTTGTGCCACAAAATCAGTTTCACAGTTCAGCATAACGGCATACGCCTTGTTTTTTGCCGTGTTCACTGCACTCAGCACACCACCTTCGTTGGCAGAACGTTCAGCGCGACTGCTGGCCAATTTTTGTCCCTTTTTACGCAGTATGTCAGTGGCCTTTTCAAAATCACCATTTGCCTCTACCAGTGCCTTCTTACAGTCCATCATCCCGGCACCTGTTTTCTTTCTCAGTTCGTTTACCTGAGCAGCGGTTATATTTGCCATTCTGTTAT
>PWKN01000035.1 GCA_003559735.1 Bacteroidales bacterium
GCCATCAATTACAGCACCAATATGGGTTACAATACTTTTCTGCTAACCGGCATTGACATGCACCGGGCTCCGCCTCCCCCGCGGGGTAATTCAGACCCTTCAATGGTGATCACATACTTATCATGACTGTCGTGCGTGCTGGTCCCGTCAAGCACATCTGCAGCCCGTATCACTTCATAACCTTTTTTGTCCAGCGCTCTTATGGTATGTACATTTCTGCCGTATCCAATGATCTTGCCCGGTCCCAATGCAAAAAAATTGGCACCGCTATGCCATTGCTCACGTTCCTGTAACCATTGATCATCACTGCCCCCGCAGGATACCATTTGAAGGTCCATGCCCAGCTTTTTCAGTGCCTCAGGAATGTTTTTCACCTCCCTGATGAACTGTACCCTGCCCCCTTCGGCATAAATATGTACTGTCTGGTATTTATTCATCTTCATGATAATGGGTTCGTATATCATACACAGATCCCTGTCTAACAGGGTAAATACCATGTCGAGGTGAATGAATGACTCCGGGGTAAGGGGTAGTTCCTGGACAATGATATGTTGTCTTTCATTTATGTTCAGCAAATGGTGCAGCAAAAAGTCGATCCCTTCAGGATTTGTCCGTGCACCGATCCCGCAAACGAGTATATCATCACGCGCAACAAGCACATCACCCCCTTCAATGGCAACAGGATTGTGTTGTTTGCTGTGAGACATGGCGTTGATGGTTTTTGTGGAGAAGGAAGGATGAAAGTCGAATATGGCTTCCATGATGATGCTCTCACGCATGCGCACAGGCGACGCCATGGCGCCCAAAACCACATGGTCATAGATCGGGATGGCCGAATCCCTGGTAAAGAAAAAGTTGTGGAGTGGCTTCAACGCAAACCGCTCTTTGTTGAGGAAGTTGGTGAGTGTGTTCTTTGTTAATGGCACTCCTTCAATGAGGGCGTCGGCAAGCTTTTTGTTATCGAGTCCGGACAATACGTGGAAGATTTCTTCTGCCCTTTCGTAACGGCAAACTTTTTCCGTCAGCCCCTTTTTTACCTTTTCATTTTTCAGGATGTCAGACAGCAGCTCTTTAACTTCGAATGTCTTTGCCACTTTTTTCAGCACACCCCTGAACTGGTTGTACTCGTTCCGGGCCACACACAGGTTCAGTATATCGCTGTAAAGAGCCCTTTCAACATTGTCGGGTGTCATGTTTTCTACTTCATTGCCCGGCGAATGGATGATAACCCCTTCAAGCTCTCCCGTTTCCGAGTAAATATTTGTTGGCATGGCTTCTTTCATTACGGCTCCTTCCTGTATAAAATGCAGGTTATCCTGTTTTTTAGCAAAAATACCAAATTATGCTTTCTGTCAATGCCGGATTTTGAGTAAATTTGGCTTTTGATAGGTATGGAAAAGGACATCAATATGAATATTTTGTTATTGGGAAGTGGCGGACGGGAACATGCGCTGGCCTGGAAGATCTCCTCCAGTCCGCTGTGCAAACAGCTCTATGTTGCCCCGGGCAACGCCGGTACGGCTTTATGTGGCAACAATGTGCAGTTGGATATGAAGGATACGCAAGCCCTGGCTGACTTTGCGCTGAGTGCAGACATAGGGATGGTGGTTGTTGGTCCGGAAGACCCCCTGGTTAACGGACTGGCTGATTACTTCAGGGGGCACGGCAGACTCCGGCACATTCTTTTTGTCGGACCGGGGGCTGCCGGTGCAAAACTGGAGGGCAGCAAAGCGTTTGCAAAGGGGTTTATGCAACGTCACCAGATACCCACGGCAGCATACGAAACCTTTACAAAAGACACCCTGGAAGAGGGTTTGGCATTCATTGACCGTCTTCAGCCGCCCTATGTGCTCAAGGCTGACGGTCTGGCAGCGGGGAAGGGGGTGATCATCTGTTCATCAAAAGATGAAGCACACAAGGTGCTGAATGAGATGCTTTGCCATTCGATGTTCGGAAAAGCGTCCAATACAGTCGTTATTGAAGAGTTCCTGGATGGCAGGGAACTGTCTGCCTTTGTGATCACCGATGGCAATACTTACCGCATGTTGCCGGCGGCAAAAGACTATAAGAGGGTTGGAGAAAAGGATACCGGTGCCAACACAGGAGGGATGGGGGCTGTCAGTCCGGTACCGTTTGCCGGGAGAATGTTGACAGACAGGATAGAAGAGCGTATCATCAAGCCGACGATCGATGGATTGAAAAGGGAGATGATCTCTTATTGTGGTTTTTTGTTTTTCGGACTAATGGTTGTTGATGACAATCCTTATGTGATCGAATACAATGTGCGTCTCGGTGATCCTGAAGCAGAGGGGATCCTTCCGCGAATGGACTTTGATGTTGTTGAAATGATGCGGGCGGCGTGTGTTTCGGGACTTCATGCCGTTAATGCAGACATTTCGCCGCGTCATGCCCTGACGGTTGTGCTGGCCAGTGGCGGGTATCCCGGTGAATACAGGAAGGGGTTTGAAATTAACAACACAGACAAGGTGGATGGTTCACAGCTGTTTTATTCGGGAGTGAAACAAGAAAATGACCGGTTGCTGACCAATGGTGGCAGGGTTATGGCTGTGACTTCACTGGCAGCCACATTAGAGGAAGCAATGGACATTACATACAACAATGCCATGGTCATCGATTTTAAAGGCAAATACTATCGTCGCGATATCGGGAGAGATTTACTGTAACTGCTTATCAATACCGCCAATGCTCGTTAAGGTTTTCCGGAAGGTCTATTGGTATACCCCTGTTTTGTTGCTGCTTTTAGGCGGCTTGCTGTGGATCAGTTTGTTTATCAGTCCAGCTGATGCGGTTCCGGAGGCACTTTATGGTAATCCGCCTTTGTTTAATCTGTTACCGCAGATGCAGCAACAGCATGTACTGCTTGCATCGATCGTAGCGTTTGCCCTCCTGTTTGTCCAGGTGCTGTTTATAAACCATATTGCCACTTCAAGGGGTTATACCGACAGGTATTCTGCCATTGCTGCGGTGTTATATCTTCTGCTGATGAGCAGCACGACAACATTTTTGGTTTTGCATCCCGTATTGTTTGCCAACATCTTCCTGATTGCTGCAACAAATTCGATACTCAGAGTGTATGATTCAGAGCGGGCTATGAGGGAAGTATTTGATGCGGGTTATTTTATTGCCCTTGCCGGAATCTTTTATTTCCCTGCATTGGCCATGTTCCCTGTGCTCCTTTTCTCTTTGTATACATATAATATATTTAACTTAAGGTCGCTTTGTGCTTCGCTGATCGGACTGGCCACTCCTGTCCTGGCTTTTGGATTATTCTATTGGATCACCGACATGCTTGCCCTGCAGATACAAGCATATTACGATATGTTTGTATCGATGCCCTTTACAGTTATAGTGCCTGTTGATTTTAACAAGGTGTATGTTGTTTTATATGTTGTTGTGTTGTTGTTTTTGGTTGTCTGGACAAAGACAAGCCATATGCCTGGCAAACTGCTGAGGGTTAGGGCAAGGATGCAGGTGGCGGTGTATTTCCTGCTCTTTTCTGTTTTCTCGTTTGTCCTGACACCCGACCATGCCGGCATCCATTTTGCGATGACAGCGGCTCCACTCTCATTGCTGATGGCTGTTTTCTTAAATCAGCTGCAACATAAGAAGGTCGCTGAGCTGGTATTTGTTCTGGTTGTACTGCTGGTGGTCGCCGGACGGTTGTGATGGTTTACGGTCGTTTCATTGCTCTTTCATCGATAATGATATGCGTTTGCGTTCGGTGTCAACAGCCAGGACCCTTACCATCACTTTCTGGTTCAGCTTAACTACTTCGGCCGGATCCTTCACAAACCTGTTGGCCAGGTTGCTGATATGCACGAGTCCATCCTGGTGCACCCCGACATCGACAAATGCACCAAAGTCACATATGTTTGTGATGATCCCTGGCAGCACCATCCCCTCTCGCAGGTCTTCTATCCGGAAGATGCTCTTGTCAAATTCGAACACATCGAACGATTCTCGTGGATCCCGTCCGGGACGGTCAAGCTCCTGCATGATGTCCTGGAGCGTTGGCATACCGGTCTTTTCGGTTACGTAGTCTTTGAGTTGTATTTGCTGGCGCAGTGATCTGTTTTTCATCAGTGCATCTACGGAGGTGTCCAGGTCTTTGGCCATTTGTTCTACCAGCGCATAGCTCTCGGGGTGCACAGCGCTTCTGTCGAGCGGATTGGCTGAATGTGCAACCCTGATAAAGCCGGCCGACTGTTCAAATGCTTTATCTCCCAGGCGGGGGATGTTCACCAGTTCATGGCGTGATTCGATGGGTCCTTTTTCGTTCCGGTACCGGATGATGGCGTTGGCCAGTGCCGGACCGATACCTGAAACGTAGGTCAGCAGTTGTTTGCTTGCCGTGTTGATCTCTACTCCGACGGCATTCACGCAGCTCATCACCGCATCATCGAGCGCCTGTTTGAGCAGCTTCTGGTCAACGTCGTGCTGGTATTGGCCTACACCGATCGACTTGGGATCGATCTTCACCAGCTCTGCGAGCGGGTCAGCCAACCTCCGGCCAATGCTCACCGAACCCCTGACGGTAACATCATATTCGGGGAACTCCTCGCGGGCAATATCGGAGGCAGAGTAAACAGAGGCACCACTTTCGTTGACCATTACCGCCACCACATCTTTGTCGAAGCGGATTTTTCTGATCATGTCTTCTGTTTCCCTTCCTGCTGTCCCGTTGCCGATTGCAATGGCGTCTATGCGGTAGGCGTCGACAAGACTATGGATCTTTGCCATTGCCTGTTTTTGTTGATTCGCTGGAGGGTGGGGGTAGATCGTTTCGTTGTGCAGCAGGCGTCCCTCCTCATCGAGGCATACAACCTTGCATCCCGTTCTGAACCCCGGATCGATGGCCAAAATACGTTTTTGTCCCAATGGTGGTGCCAGCAGCAACTGCCTGAGGTTTTCCCTGAAAACGTTAATCGCCTTTTTATCGGCTTTTTCCTTCAGCTTGTTGCGCAGCTCTGTTTCGAGCGAGGGGAGCAGTAACCGTTTTTATGAGTCATGTAATGCCATTTGTACATGTTGCGCACTGGCTCCGTCGTTTTTCAGGAACATCCTTTCAAGAATGGAATGTGCTGATCCTTCATCGGGGGCAAGCTGGATTTTAAGGAACCCTTCTTTTTCTCCCCTGAGCATTGCAAGGATGCGATGTGAAGGGGCTTCCTCTGCGTTTTCAGACCATTCGAACCAGGCACTGTATTTTTCTCCTTCTTTTTCTTTACCTTTTGCAGGGCGGCTGGTGATTGAGGCGTCTTTTTCCATGAGCTCACGCAGTTCGGACCGGCAGTCACTATTTTCATTCACCCATTCGGCGATGATGTCGCGTGCACCGGCCAGCGCATCTTCTGTGGTTTCAACCTCTTTTTCTTTGTTTACAAACGGTTCAGCACTTTTTTCCGGGTCGTCGATACCTTGTGCCATCAGTATATTTGCCAACGGTTCAAGTCCGCGGGCAATGGCAATGGTAGCGCGTGTCTTCCGCTTGGGTTTGTAAGGGAGGTACAGGTCTTCCAGTTCCGACATGGTACTCGCTGCGCGGATGGATTTTTCCAGTTCAGGGGTCAGCAACCCCTGCTCTTCGATCGACTCAAGTATTGACTCCCTGCGTTTGTCCAGTTCCTCGAGCCGCGTAAGCAGGTCACGGATCGATGTGATCTCCACTTCATCAAGGCTGCCGGTCAATTCTTTTCTGTACCTGGAAATAAAAGGGATGGTAGCACCCGACTTCAACAGTTGGGCGGTTCTTTCCACTGACTTTGCCGGAATGCCGGTAGTGGATTCTATTTGTCCGATATGGATGGGTGATATTTGTTCCATGAATTAATTATTTGTTGGTGTTATGTTCAATGTAACCTGTGTGAGCAAACGGAATGATTTTCTGTGGAAGGGACTGATGCCGTATGTTGCTATTGCATTGCGGTGCACTGCAGTCGGATAGCCTTTGTTTTGGTCCCATCCATAGTGAGGATATTGTTTATGCAGCTTTTGCATGTATTCGTCGCGCGCGGTCTTTGCCAGTATGGATGCTGCGGCAACAGAAAGATAGGTGGCGTCTCCTTTTATGACACAATGAAAGGGGGTGTCGCCGTAAGGAGAAAAACGGTTGCCGTCGGCCAGGATTATGGCCGGCTGCGGATCAAGCTCTTTCAATGCCAGGTGCATGGCCATGATGCTGGCATTTAATATGTTTATCTTATCGATGGTATGGTTGTCAACATATGCCACAGCCCATGCCAGGGCGTGGACTTTTATCAGTTGCATCATCAGCTGACGTTCTTTGCCTGACAATCGCTTCGAGTCATTTATTCCGGCGCATAACGTCGCATCAGGGTTCTCCGGTAATATGACTGCACTTGCAAAAACCGGACCGGCAAGGCATCCGCGTCCTGATTCATCACAACCTGCTTCAGGATGAACAGTTCCAAACGACTTCTTCAGTATGTGGTGCATAACCTTATATAAAAAATATTCTTTATTGCTTGTGCCATAGCAGGTCCAGGTTCCTCGCTGACAAAAAGACCAGGGGCGGGGATCACTCCGGGTACATGGCGACTCCAATTGCAGATCCTCTCAATGATTCAACCGGCCAGCAGCGTCTGGCATTAAGCTTTGTTGTTGTTGCCGTTGCTTTTGCTGTATGCCTTTGAAATTATGCTTGCATATGTTTTCATCAGGTGCGAGCGGCGTAGTTTGAGTGTGGCACTGAGCTGTCCGGTTTCCACACCCCATTCATGATCCAGTATCTCGAATTTCGAGATGCGCTCATATTTTCCAAATCGCTGGTTGTAGTGGGTTACCTCTTTTTGGAAGCGGGCCCTGATTCTGGGCATTGCGATCATTTCGGCATTGATGGTGTATGGGATGCCTTTCACTTCGCACCATGACCTCAGGTGGTTGAAATCAGGTACGATCAGGGCCGCCGGGTATGGTTCGTTTTCACCGATGACCATGATCTGGTCTATAAACGGTGATTCTTTGAATGCGTTTTCCAGTATTTGCGGATGGATATATTTCCCGAACGAAGTTTTAAAGATCACTTTTTTGCGGTCGGTAATGCGCAGCTGCCCTTCTGGCTCAATCAAACCCACATCGCCTGTATGCAGCCATCCATCGCTGTCAATCACTTCTTTGGTAAGGTCGGGTGCTTTATAGTAACCCTTCATCACGTTGGGTCCTTTCACGAGAATTTCACCGTCATCTGCAATCTTGACCTGCACCCCCCTGAGCACCGGACCAACTGTTCCGAACTTGATGCCGTTCGGACTGAAGTCGCTTACTGCGATAACGGGTGATGTTTCTGTCAGCCCGTACCCTTCAAGTATTCTCAGTCCAACGGCCCAAAATATCCTGTTCAGTCGTGGTTGAAGGGCGGCGCCTCCCGAAACCACTATGTCGAGATTTTCGCCAAGGGCGGCTTTCCACTTGCTGAAAACCAGTTTTCGGGCAATCTTCAACTTCAGGCCATAGACCGGATTTCGTTTTTCTTTTCCAATCTCATACCTGAGTCCGACGTTGTTGGCCCAGAAAAAGATCATCTTTTTGATGCCCGACAGGTTGCGGCCCTTCATAAGGATCTTGTCATAAACTTTTTCCAGCAGCCGGGGGACTGTTGTAAACACATGCGGGTGCACCTCGCGGAGACTTTCGGCAACCACCCCGATATTTGCCAGGTAGTACATTGACAGTCCGAGGTACATGAAGGCATAGTTCATCATTCGCTCATATATATGGCAGATGGGCAGAAAGCTCATGGCACGGTGTTCGGGTCCGTAAGGCGGGATGTAAGAAACCGCCTTGAAATTACTCACTATGTTGTCGTGTGTCAGCATAACCCCTTTGGGTGTTCCTGTTGTCCCGGAGGTGTATATGATGGTCACCAGGTCGTCGGGGGTGATGCTGTCTTTTATTATTTGCAGTTCATCGGGTTGGGGGTTCTCTTTCCCAAGCTGGATCAGTTCATCGAGATGTTTTGTGCCATAAAGGTCGCTGAAGGTGTAGATGTCTTTGATGGTTGGGATGTTGGCCACGATGTCCTTGATTCGGCGATACATTTCTTCGCCGGCAACAAAAACATATTTTACTTCGGCATGCTCCAGTATATAGGCATAATCTGTGTCGCTGATGGTAGGGTATATTGGAATATGAATGGCGCCAATTTGCTGAACGCCCATATCCAGGAAATTCCATTCGGGACGGTTGAATGTAATGGAAGCGATTTTGTCGTCTTTGCCTATACCAAGTTTCATTAACCCATAGCTTACATGACGGCAGTTGTCGATCCATTCGCTGGTAGAATATTTTTTCCAGCCACCATTGTCTTTTCCAGCCAGGGCATCATTCTTGTCCGGACAAAGTTCTGCATAACGGTCTAGTAAATCAAATATCCTGTTTACTTCCATAATGTTGCTGTTTTGACGTTTAATACATGCGTTTAAGGATTGGTGCACGAAAATAAGCCTTTTTTTTGTCTGACACATATATTTCAACAAAATAATTACAGATGAATAATGCAGTCCTCCAAAAAGCGCGGCTTTTTCCTTTTGAGGGAAATACTTTATGTATAAGGTATTCTCCAAAAACCCGGCTTTTCCCTTTTGAGGGAATTACTTTATGTATAAGGAGTCCCCAAAAAAGCGCGGCTTTCCCCTTTCATAAAAGTACACCATGCATAAGGCAGGCCAAATACCCTATATGGTACTATGAATGAACAGGTAACCGGTTGCTCTCAACACGGAGCGGTCTATTTTCTCAATTCTGCAAAGAAATGATAGAAATGGGGGATCGTTTCTATCCCTTTATAGAACTGGGCGAGCGGGTAGTTTTCATTTGGCGAATGGATCGCATCTGATTCCAGTCCGAATCCCATCAAAATA
>PWKN01000012.1 GCA_003559735.1 Bacteroidales bacterium
ACAATAAGAAACAGTTACAAAAATATAAACATATGAATAACTCCTTAATACACAAAGACTAAACAAGTGAGCAAGCAATTTTGTTCAGGCAAGTACCGAAGGAACTGGAAGCTCCCGAAGGGACTTCCAGCTTCCGACAAAAAACACCCGGAAGCTTCCAGTTGCTGACGCAAGCTGGAAGTTCCTGACCGAAGGAACTGGAAGCTCCCGAAGGGACTTCCAGCTTCCGATAAAAAACGAAGTACAAAAAACGAAGTACCCGGAAGCTTCCAGTTGCTAACGCAAGCTGGAAGTTCCGGGGCGCAAGCTGGAAGTTCCGAAAAAACCCAAATACCTATTTCAACGAGAAATAAAAGGTTGAGCCCTTACCTGGTTCTGACTCAAACCAAACCTTTCCGCCGTGCCGTAAAACGATCTGGTTAACTGTGCTAAGGCCCACACCGCTGCCAGCATAATCCTGGTCACAATGCAGTCTCGTAAAAGGCTTCAGCAAGTTTCCCGCCTTGTTCATATCAAAGCCAACACCATTGTCCTGAACATAAAAAACATTTTTTCCATTTTCCCGAACAGAGGCAAAAACGACCTCTGGTGATCCTGCCTTTTCACTATATTTGAGCGCATTACCCAAAAGATTGTGCAACACAACCTTCATCAGTCCGGGATCAGCAATTGTAACCATACCTTCCTGGATCCGGATATCATACTTACCGGTATATACTGATTTTTGCAGATTGCTTGCAATCTCAGCAGCCATTTCACTGAGGTTTACCTCCGCGGGAGATACATCACCCTTTTTTGAGCGCGAAAACTCCAATAGTTTTTCGATCAATTCAAACATCCCTTTTCCCGATTGGATTATCCATTCAATATATTTCTCCCCTTCTTTATCAAATACCTCCCGGTAGTCTTCCTGGATCACCTCAGCAAAGCCCAGTATGCTATTGAGCGGTGACCGAAGATCGTGCGACACCGTTTGAGCAAAAGAGTCGAGCTCCTGGTTGGCGGCCTGAAGCTCGTCATTCAGCAACTGCAGTTGCTGCTGTGCCTGGATAAGCTGTGTGTTCCTGTTCATGGCGGCTTCATAAACAGACAGAAGCAGGTCAAGGATCTGTTTTTTACTGGAGTTGATATGGAAACGCTCACCCTGAAACATGATATCAATACCTGTGTCGGGCGCTCCCTGGCTACGCACGTAACGATTTGCCAGCAGGTAACGGATCCGCGACAGCAAATACTCTTCATCATATGGTTTGGTAATGAAGTTATCTGCACCGGCCTGAAGCCCTTTTATGATGTCAAGCGGATTATTCAGCGAGGTAAGCAGTATCACGGGGACGTCCTCCATCCCTTTGACCTCTTTTACCTTTTCACAAAACTCGTAACCATCCATTACAGGCATCATAATGTCACTGATGATCAAAACAGGTTTTTCTTTCAATACCTGCTCAAATGCATCTTTACCGTTCTGGCAAAACCGGCTCCTGATGTTGCTCTTCTCAAAAAAGAACTGCAATCGTTTGGCCTGCACCTGTGAGTCCTCTGCAACCAGGATGTAATCAGTTTCATTATTTATATATAATCCCGAATTCATGGTTATTGCATTTATAAGTTAAACAATTTTATTAGTTCATCTGCTATTTGGGATGGAGCAAGCACTTTACGCGCTCCTCCATATTTTATTGCCTCGTTGGGCATGCCAAAAACAAGGCATGATGATTCGTCCTGTGCTATGGTCAGTGCACCGCTATCCCTCAGTAGTTTCATTTCAAAGGCACCATCTGATCCCATCCCTGAGAGAAGCAGGGCAATCACCTTTTCACAATAAATATCCCTGGCACTCTGAAACAACATTGAAATACAAGGTCTGTGGCCTTTTACAGGTGGTTCGGACAATAACGTGGCCATGTCTTCCGACACAATAACCATATGGATATCGCCCGGTGGCATATAGACATTGCCCGGCAGCAACACCTGATTGGTGGTGGCGAACTGTACATTCAGTGTCGTAAAGCTCTGCACCCAGCTGCGATAAGCCTCTGCAAAATGAGGATCAATATGCTGAACAATCAGTATGGGCAACGGGAAACGCTCAGGAAGCCTGCTTAATATGGTTTTAAGCGCATCAGGTCCGCCAGCGGATGCCCCTATGAGCAAGACCCTGAAATCGTCAGCAGCGACTTCCATTTCTGATTGCTCTGTCTCTTCGGCGACGGTGCCTGGTCGTGTATAGTTTGTTTTGCCATGTGGCAACAACCGTCTTCTTCTGATTACCTTAACTTCAGATAACCCTTTAAGCATTTGCAGGTATTGTTTAACATGGTATTCATACCTCGGGTGACCCGGACCCTGGGGCTTTGGTATGATACTCAGTGCGCCGGCTTCCAGCACCTCCATTGCCAGTTCTGCCCTGTCTGGTCTGTACAGGTCGCTTACGATCAATATCGGGACCGGATGGTGGTGCATGATATGGTTGGTTGCCCTGATGCCATCCATCACAGGCATCTCAATATCCATACTCACCACATCGGGTTTGAATTGTTTAACATATTCAATGGCCTGCTTTCCATCGTCTGCCAGTCCAACAACTTCAAAACGCGGATCCCTTTCCAGTATTCCGACAAAAAGGTTCCGGGATACATTGCTGTCGTCAACGACCAACACCCTTACCTTATTCCCTTTTTCCATATAGACCCTTTATCAGATTAATCGGTTAATGGTTTCAATCAGGTTGCCTTTATCAAAACTTCCCTTGCGAATATAAGCATTTGCCCCGGCTTCCAGGCCCCTTTTCCGGTCTTCGGCCGACTCAAGGGCGGTGACCAGCACAACCGGAATGTCAGCAAGTTGCTTATCATTACGTATTTGTGCAGTCAGCTCGAAACCATTCATTCGGGGCATATCAATATCAGACACCACCAGGCTGAAGACTTCCTGTTTCAGTTTTTCATAAGCTTCCATGCCATCTACAGCTGTTGTAACACGGAAGCCGGATGCTTCAATGATGTTTTTCAACACGTTTCTTACAGTGATGGAATCTTCGGCCACAAGAATACTGTCTGGCTCACCAGGTGGCGATTCATCTTCCTCACCCGATATTGCAGCATATCCTGCAGCTTCACCATGATGCAGCGCTGACTCTGCCAATTCCTGCAAATGAAGTACCGGAACCAGTCTGCCATCGCCTGTAAGCACAGCCCCTGCAATGTTCCTTACATGTTTCAACTGGTTGCCAAGGCCCTTTACAATCCCTTCATGCTCACCCATTACTTCATCTGCAATAAAAGCGACCTTTTTATGCGACACCTGTATGATCAACACAGGTTTTGAATACCTCTGGCTTTTCCGTATGTGCCTGTCAGGTATATCCAGCACATCAGCCAAGCTTACCAGGGTAAGGTTCTCGTTGTTATACACAAAGGTCTGTTTTGACTCCACGGTCCTGATGGCATCCGGACTCAGTTCAACGACCCGCAGCAAACTTGTGGTTTGAATCAGGAACAGCCGGTCAGAGGCCTTCACAAGTAAACCCCTGAAGGCAGCCATGGTTTGAGGCAGGGTAATTGTGAAGGTGCTTCCTTTGCCATACTCTGATTCTACGTAAACAGTACCACCAATTTTGTTTACTTTTTCTTCAACAATAGCCATTCCCAGTCCCCTGCCGCTAACATCAGTAATAAACGGACTGGTAGAGACTCCCGACTTAAAAATCAGATTATATTTTTCGTTTTGCGGCATGCCTTTCTTGTTGTCCGGGGTTATTACGCCCGACTTAATGGCAGCCTCCACCAGCTTGTTGCCATCAATGCCCCTGCCATCGTCACTGATCCGTATAACCACCTTTTGGTCAGGGTCCAGGGAAATGCTGACCTTCAGTGATCCGACAGCAGGTTTGTTGCTGCTTAACCTTTCTTCTTTAGTTTCTATGCCATGGTCGATGCAATTCCTGATGATATGTATCAGCGGATCTTTCATCTCTTCAAGAATGCGCCTGTCAATCTCCGTCTCTCCACCCATTATCTCATGGTTGATCTCTTTCTGGTATTCTCTGCCCAGATCCCTGATGATCCGCGGAACAATATTCAGCATAGAGGAAAAAGGGTACATCAGTGTCTTCTTTGTATCCAGCAAAAGCTCGTCGATAGAAAGGGCAAGGTCTCTTTTAACCTGTTTTAATGATTCAACAGCTTTAGACAGGCCATTATCCGTGTTTCCTGCCAATGCATTCAATTGCTCCAGCTGATAATCAAAAGCTGTTTTGATGGTGACCAATTCTTCGGCCTGGCTTAGCAGCCTGGACAGTTTTTCTACCGGTACCCTTACAGTTTCTTTTGTAGCAGAGGGAATCGTTTCCAACACTTTTTCGCTTAAAGGACTTGTCCTTTCTTCGCTTTCAGGATCTGATGGGGCAGTCTCGCGGGAAGCTTGCTTTTGATCTTCTTCTTTCTTTGCTTGTCCGGACTTAAAGAAAGAAATGCCGGTTTTTTCTGATTCAGTCAGAATCAGACTGTCAATATCATTTGCAAGTTTTGTGATTGTATTCTGGCTAATGCTATTTTTCGCCGTATCTATTTCATCAACCAGTGTTTGCAGAGAATCTGTTACTTGATAAAAGAGATCAAACATGCCAGGCTGCAAGGTGGTTTTTTTGTTTTTTACTTCCTGAAAAACGGCCTCCATGCTCATGCACAATTGTTCTATCTGTATAAGGTTGACAGCCCTGGCTGCGCCTTTCATGCTGTGAAATTCACGGAATACCAATTCAACCAGCTCCTGTGTGGCTTCAGCACCTGGCATTTTTTCCAGCTTAAGCAACCCGGCAACAATGGCTTGCAGATGTTCTGCCGCCTCGATCTTGAAATCGTTGAGCAACTCCTTCAAGAATTCTTCGTCGCTTTTGTGTTTCATTGCTGTTTATAATCTGTAGTTGTCTATGATCTGCTTTAGCTTTTTGCCCAGCTCACTGAGTTCTTCTGAAGCCTCACGTACCTGAAGGATGGCTTCCGTATTCTGATCGCTGGCTTGCCTGATGTTCTCCATCGCCGGGACGATTTGCTCCATGCCTGTGATCTGCTGCTGACTGGAAGAAGATATCTGTATGGAGGCCTGCATCGATTCTTCAACCGTTTCGGTGAGCATTTCAACCACTCTGCGGTCATCTGCAACCAGCCTGATGCCTTCTTCAACAGTACCCGAACCATCGGCGATAACATCAACAGCCTTTTGTATGGAGTTTTGAATTTCACTGAGAATGGTTTTTACCTGTGCTGTTGATTTTTTTGATTGCTCTGATAAGGACCTGATCTCTTGCGCCACCACACTGAATCCCCGTCCGTGTTCACCAGCTTTTGATGCTTCAATTGCTGCATTTACGGCCAGCAGGTTCGACTGGTCGGCAATATCCGAAACGGTTGAGGTTATTTCACCAATCGACCGGTTTTGCTCCGAAAGCGTTGATATGGTTTGATGGATCAGCTGCATTTGTTTGTCAATCTTTTGCATGCCATCAACCATCAGCTGCGATGACTCCAGTCCCTGCGCAGATATCTCAGACGCTTTTTGCGCATTTTCCATCATACTCTGTGCCTTCTTGCCCGACACCAGCGATGTTTGCCTGACCTCTTCAACCGTTGTGGTTGTTTCAGAGATAGAGGAAGTGGTTTCCGCTGTACCAGACGAAATTTCTGACACAGTGGCCTGCATTTCGGCAGCTGATTCGCCAAGTACGGTAATTCCCTCCTTTAGTTCGAATGAGATCCTGTTGATCACCCGGAACAATGCAACAACGATGATAACAGATACAACCATGGTCAGTATCCCAAATATGATCATGGTGTTCTGGCTTCTGATGATCATCGAAACCCCATCTTCCAAAATCCTATCCAGGAAATTGTCCAGCTTGAGCTCCAGATCATATGTCAACGTTCTGATCTCTTCATATTCTGGCTTAAGCACTTGCTGGAAAAAAACGAATGCTTCCTGCTCGCGGCCTGAATCAATAAGGTCGATCAGTTCATTTTGCCTGACTTCGTAAACGTTGAGCCTGGTCTTAATGTCCTGATAAAACCCTAAATAATCAGGCAGTACAGAAAGTTTTTCGCCGATTAGCTCTTCACGCTGATTCATCATCTCAATATTGATCTCTATCTGCATCAGCAGCTCACTCCTTTCGGCTTCCGAATCGGCCATCATGTACTCCAGGAGCAATGCCGACATAAGGTTCTCATAGGCCCTGAGCTGAGTGATCTCCCTGGCTGTGTCAGCAATATGATCCTGTTCCCGCTGTATGTTTATAATTCTATAGATGCTATATAAAGAAACGGAAAGCATAACCACAATCGACAGGACAATGATTGAAAAACCAAGGATCATGCGTGCTTTAGCGCTTAGTCTGTATGATTTTCTCATAATGGTATGGTTTATGGATTTGGAGTTTTTTAAGAATATGGTCAAACCTATTTATTGATCAACAATTATTTTGGGACTTCCAAGCATTCTGCCGGCATCCAGTAGTATTTGGCCATCAGGTGAAACACCACGAAAGAACTCCCTGGCAGTTTCACTTACCGTTATGGGCGGACTGCTCAGTGTTCCGGGGTTGATCATTGTGTTGCCATATATGGCATCAGCTACAATGCCAATTGTTATACCCCCGTCTGATATGATCAACAGCTTGTTGAACTCAGTCAACCCCATCTCCCTGATGCCAAACAGTTTTTTAAGGTTTATTGCCGAAACAACCGCACCCCGGTAGTTAACTATGCCCATAACATAGGCAGGTGTACCCGGAAGTGGTGTAAGGTTTTTCATCGTAAGCACTTCTTTGACATAGGTGTATTCGATGGCATATAATTCAGGATGCAAGACAAACCCAACGGCAGACAGGATATCTGACTCACTGATTGCACGCGTTGGTTTTGTTGCGTGCGCCATTGCCCTTTCTTCCAGTATTCTTTTATCTGATCCGCTCATTGCCTTTATTGTTTTTTGTCAGTGTCCGGACAACCCCCGCCGTCATCCCTTCAAGTCCGGGTATCTCATTATGATCTTCAAAGTGTTCAATGGCCGAAAGCAGGTTGTCGTAATATTTGCTTGCTAATTTTTTTTTGCCCAATGCATTCAACACAGAAAACATATTGAAGAGTCCGGGGATATATTGTGGATTGATATACAGGGTTTTGATCAGTGTTTTTTCAGCCATTTTCATATCACCCTGTTCCATAAGTATGGTGGCAAACAGATTCAGGTAACCGGTGTGCTCACCATCAGCCGATATTAGTTCTTCAGACCAGTGCCTGGCTTCAGAATGTTTGCCAAGGTTGGCCAACGACCGCACCAACAACTCTCCTGCCCTACTGTCAAAAGTACTCTTTTCCAGATAAGCCCTGCACGTATCCGCACAGGCACCGTATTGTGCTGCTGCAAACAACTTTTCTGCTTGTCTGAGCGCAAGTGTAATTCCGGCCGGTTGTGCTTCTGGAATGCGGACATCCAGACTGCCGGTGTCTTTTTTCAGCGCATCATCTGATTGTTTGTCATATTTGCGTATAACCCCTGTTTCTCTTTTCGGCCGCGTGATGGCGGGTGTTTTTCTTGTAACGGCACCGGTTTCATTGAGCTGTTCCGTGCCACCATCGAAACGCAATTTGGGTTTTTCTTCTTTCTGGCTTTTCCGGTAAAAAATACCCTGTTTGTATTTTACTTTATTGAATGCATTATAGTATTCTTCGTGCAATTCGACCTGGCTGGTGATCAGCCATGCGTCCTGCTTAAGCGCCTGATAAAACCGTTTGGCCACCTCGATGGCCATTTCGGGCAAAAAGTACATCAGCACATTCCGGCAAAAGACTGCATCGAGATCATGGGTTCCATTATTGGGAGACGGATATCCTTTGCCTGCCAGGTTCAGTTGAAAGAAGGTTACCATATCGCGGATATCTTTCCTGATCTCAAAATGTTTTCCATGAGGAGTGAAGTACCTGTTTTTATAAACCTCAGGGGTCTCCCTGAACGACCAGGCCGAATATACACCCTTTCGGGCCTTTTTCAGGGCTTCGGCATTGAGGTCTGATGCCAGTATGCGGATATTCCGGATGCCAATATCAGGCATATGTTCGCGCAAAAGCATGGCCAGGGTATAAGGTTCTTCTCCGGAGCTGCATCCGGCACTCCATATGCGAATTTCTTCTCCGGGGTCCTTTTGGGCAAACCCAGGAATGATCTTATCCGTAAAGAGTTCCAGCCCCGCTTTTTCCCTGAAGAAATACGTTTCGCCTACCGACAGGTACCTGGCCAGTGTGTCGATTTCTTCCCCCGACAGGGAGCTGTTTTGTAACCAGTTTTGCAATGACCGGGGTTGCGGATCACGCTTAAGCTCAAGGGCAGCTTTCATCACACTGCGCCCCATGCTTTCCAGTTGTTTTTCATGGAAATGAAGGCCCAGCAACCTGCTAATATGCTGACTGATCAATCCAAGACTTTCATTTTCAACCATTTCCTTTTTTATTGTCCACCATTGAAATGATTTCTTCAACTGCCATGATGGTTTCATTACCCAATAAAGTCTCCAGGTCGTAAATGAGTATAACGCCGCCTTCATCACTCACCGCATCAATGACCTCCAGTCCGCTGCTAACCCTCATTTTACCTTTTGGATAAGCTGCCGACACATCAACCCTGTTTGTTTCTTTGCCGGATATATCAACCGGATGTCCCACCTCATCAACCGCAATGGCCATTTTCCTGTTTTTCCAAACACTTATGATAAAACGATCGCTTGCATTGATATCCTTGGGGGGCATACTGAAACGTTCACGGATA
>PWKN01000153.1 GCA_003559735.1 Bacteroidales bacterium
GTTATTGATCTCTTCAAAGAGAGAGAGGTATGCCCTGGTCACCAAATCCCAGTTGTACCGGGTTTTGATGCTATGCAGGTTGTTCCTGATGAATGATCCTTTTATGTCTGTGTTGATGTCTGCATTGATACATTCTATGATGTCATTTTCAGACGAAAAGTACCAGGCATTGTTTTTAAGTACAGCTTTGTTGAATGGGTTGTCGTGGGCACATATGGGTGCTGAGGCAGCCATTGCCTCAAGCAGCGAAGGGTTTGTCCCCCCCGATGAATGTCCGTGAAAATAGATGCGGCAATTGGCGCGCAGCAGGTTCAGCCGTTGCTGATCAAACACGCTGTTTAGGAAGATCAGTTTCCTGTTGCCATATTTTTTTTTGATGCGTTTGCCAAAGCCATTATTTATGTTCCCGACCAAAACAAGGGGATAACCGGTATTGGAGCGGATGTGCGCACGCACGATCTCCCCGATATGGTTATCGGCCTGCATCCGGGCAATCACAAGAAAGTACCCGCCCGGTTGCAGTCCGCCCTCGTTCCATTGTCCGCCCCAATCCACAACATCGGCACCATAAGGAATGTAGTGCACATTCCGGTTGTAGGTTTTCACCAGGTAGTCTTTAATGGCCGGGTTATCGGCAACGAGATAATGGCTGTTAACAGCCGCCAGTTTTTCGGCATATTTCAGGAATTTCCTTACCGGAACGCTGTATTTCCTGCGCATCCATTCCAGTCCGTCCATATTGGTAACAACAACTGCACCCCGGGGCATTCGCCAGTGCCATATTGAGCTGCTGGTATTGCCCAGTTGCAGGATGACGTCGAAGTTGTATCTGCGGCTGTTGTTGATGCAATTCCAGTCGTAGATAAATTGTCCGGCCTGACCCGCGATGTATTCCGGATCGTAACACAATAGGCGTTCAACTCCATTCCACTGCCTGTCTTTACAAGGGTGGTTGTGCGGGTTATAGACATACACCTGGTGGCCAGCCCGGACGAGTGACGGAGCGAGTTTTTCGGCAAACTGTTCAAATCCCCCGTAACGGTTTGGTATTCCCCTGCATCCGATAATGGCGATCTTCATGCGTTGTTTTTGTGTTTGTGCTGACCCGGATATATTAAGGTAACAATTGCTTTCAATCCCGTCAAAAATATTTTGTGAAACCAATATTAAGGCATATATTAGCCGGGTAAAAGTACAATAAAAAGAAGTTATCATGAAAAATCAGCGGACCGTTGCGGTAGTATATGTAGCTATAGGGTTGGTCCTCTCGGTGTTATCGATATATGGTTATGAGCTGGGACTGGCCCACAGGCCGGAGTTTGGCAAGTATCAGTGGGCTGGAACGTTGTTTGGGATTTTATTGTTGATTTTCGGACTCTTCAGGTTGATGCGTGGCAGTAAGTAACGGCGTGCGCGGCACTTTCTCGTCCCACAAGGCATGAGGGTGCCAGGTTTTTCCCGGCAGGCAGGGTGCCTGACTTTTTCCCGGCGGGTTTTACTCAGGCAATGGCAGAAGCCAGTGGTTTTATTGTAATGGCAGCCACCGCGGGTTACTTTTCTATGGTAGATGTATTGAATAGAGTGTTTTAGTGAGTACGGCGGTTGTGTCGTTTGGTTGTTTCAGCGTCAGACATTGCGTAGTGGGCCCCGTATGGCTTTTATGAAAAAGATCCAAACATTAACAGATGAGAATAAAAAGATTCATTTCAATTATCTGCTTGTTTGTGCTGTCGTTTACAATGACCTTAGATGCACAAACCCTGCAACAGCGTGAAACCCTGCTGCGCATGTCAGATGAGTTTGGACGTCGCTTTGAAAGGGAAAAAGCGGAGGCTGTCCGCCTGGCTGAGTCTCTCGGGCTGGTTATACGCCAGGAGTTTGCCGACGGAACGGTGATGGAGCTGATGCGTTTTAAAGACGGCATGCCGATGTATTATATCACCCATAATGCCGGCGGAGCATCGCTGATCAATTCGGATAAAGTCTATCCGGGAGGCATTGCAGGGTTGGAACTCACTGGTGCCGGGCAGACTTTGGGGATATGGGATGGGGGGGCCGTGCACCATACCCACCAGGAGTTTATGGACGATGGCACTTCGAGGGTCACACAAAAGGATGCTCCTGGTGAATACCATTGGCACGCCAGCCATGTGGCAGGGACTATGATCGCTGAAGGAGTGGAAACTGCAGCCAGGGGGATGTCGTACGAGGCGTTGCTTGATGCTTACGACTGGAACAATGACCAGGCCGAAATGACTGCAGCAGCAGCAGGCGGACTACAGGTGTCACAGCATTCTTACGGGGTTGTTACTGGGTGGGATAGTAGAGACTGGTCAGGGTATGGGGGTTGGCATTGGTTTGGTAATACAACCATAAGTGAAACAGAAGATTACAATTTTGGGTTTTACAGCAGTCAGGCCAGGGACTGGGATGAAATAGCACACAATGCACCCAATTATCTTATCGTGAAATCGGCAGGCAATGACAGGGGGGAAGGACCTGCACCGGGCACTCCTCATTACGTTAGGAGTGGTGATTATTGGGTTACAAGTACAAAGGTTCGCGAAGTGGATGGGGGGAGTGACGGATATAACTGCATTTCCCATGCAGGCCTTGCGAAGAATGTAATGACGGTAGGGGCTGTGACATCAGCGCGTGATATGTCGTCGTTTAGCGGCTGGGGTCCATCCGACGACGGGCGGGTGAAACCGGACATTGTGGCCAAGGGGGTTAGCGTTTACTCACCTGTTGATGGAGGCAGCGGATATGGAAGTGCAAGCGGCACCTCCATGTCGGGCCCGATGGTGAGCGGCTCGGTGGGCTTGTTGCTGGAGCACCAGGCAAACCTGCATCCCGGAGAAAAGCTGCTTGCATCCACCATCAAGGCGTTAATATTACACAGCGCCGACAGTGACATCGGCGGCGAGCCCGGCCCCGACTACAGTTTTGGTTGGGGACTGATGGACACAGAGCGGGCGGCGCAGATCATGACCGAGAACAGTCTGGCTGATGGGATCCATATTAACGAAATGACGATTACCGATGGAAATTCCGTAACCATGCCCGTAAAGGCCTCCGGTTCGGAGCCCCTGCGCGCCACCATAGTTTGGACCGACCCGCCCGGAACACCACCCCAGCCGTCGCTGAACCCGCCCGACCTGATGCTGGTCAACGACCTGGATATGCGCATTACAAACACAGAGAAAACAGAGTACATGCCCTATATCCTTGATCCGGCCAATCCCTCAAATCCGGCTACTACCGGCGATAATTATCGCGACAATGTGGAAATGATACACATTGACAACCCCACTGCTGAAGAGATCTATACAATTACCATCACCCACAAGGGCACTTTGACAGGTGGCAGCCAGGATTTTTCCCTCATAATAACTGGCAACATGGGTCTTACAGATGTGGCCAATCCACATAGTTTTACGGCAACAGCCATTGATGCAAGCCAGATAGATCTTGATTGGACAAAAAACAATGATGGTGACGATGTGATGCTGGTATGGTCGCCCGACAATGTCTTTGGCATTCCCACAGAAGAAACGATTTATAGCGTTGGAAGCAACATTCCAGGTGGAGGGACGGTTCTTTTCCGCGGCAGCGGCACTGACTTTTCCCATACTGGACTGGCTGGGGCTACCACTTACTATTACAGGGCCTATTCCTATGACGAAACGGATTCGTATTCAACCGGCATCAATGCTTCAGCAATGACTGATTGTGGTGTAATTACCATATTGCCTTTTGAGGAAAATTTTGATTCTTCAGTCCAAGTTCCGCTATGCTGGACAGTCACCGACAACATTGGCAACGGACAAGTGTGGCAGTTCGGGACCATTAATGATGGGTTAACAGGCACTACCGGGAATTATGCGTATGTAGATAGTGATGCATATGGATCCGGAAACACACAGAATACAGGGTTGATCACCCCAGTGCTCGATCTGTCTGCATATAGCCATGTGAAACTATCATTTACTCACTATTTCGAACAATATGAACAATCAGAGGCTGTCCTTTTTTATTCGATTGATGGTGGCAACACTTGGGTAGAGATACAGAAATGGACTGTAAGCACTGCCAATCCCACTTATTTTGATGAACAAATTCCAGCAGTGGCCGGTGAATCAGCGGTGATGTTTAAATGGTTATATACGGGCACCTGGGATTTTTACTGGTGTGTAGACGATATCCGTATTTCTGATGATTATGCAGAAATTGTGATTGATCCGACGAGTCTTAGCGAAATTCTGTTTCCGGATCAAACATCCGCCAGGCAACTCAATATTGCCAATCCCGACGGGAACATCCCCTTGAACTGGCGAGCCGTGGTATCGAGTGCCCCCGCTGCAAAAAACCGTTTGTTCAACCCCTCAACCCAGAATGAAGCGCGCCTGTTGCACCCGGCAGAAACAGATCCTTCGTTCGTAAAACAAAAGATGACAACAGGGAACAAGGCCTTGTTCGATCTGCTTGACCACTTCCCTATGGCTGTTGGGGGCGGTGAGTATGCCGTGGCTACCGATGGGAGCTTCATATACACCACAAAATGGAATGGCAATGAATATTATCGTTATACCATGGAGGGGGTTTATGTAGATGCTTTTGACATTGAAGGTGCAGGCAACACCAGAGATCTGGCTTTTGATGGCACGTATTTTTATGGTTCGCCCAATACAACGACCGTGTACCAGATGGACTTCAAAAACCAAACCGTGGTTGGCACCTTTGAAGCACCATCGGTAGTGCGTGGCTTAGCTTATGACCGCATTAACGATGCCTTCTGGGTGAGTGACAATTGGTCTGGTCCATTGAGTCTGGTTAACCTCCAAGGAGAGGTGCTGCAAACCCTGGATTTGCCCGTTGACATTGAAAGTATTGCCGGAATGGAGTGGGAAGATGTGTCGGATGGTGCACCGGCCATCTGGTTATACCGTCAGACAGGCTCAGGTCATATGCTTACAAAAATTGATATCTCAACCGGTGCGGCTGTTCAGCATTATGATGTGTACGAGACCGGAGTGATTGGCCCGGAAACAACGGCTGGTGGATTGGCAATCACAAACCATTTTGCACTTGGAAAATGGGTGCTGATGGGGATGTCACAAAACGATGTGATATGGGTGCTTGAACTTGAGCCGGACGACTTTTGGCTCTCTCTGGACCCATCTTCCGGTGAGGTTGATCCGGGGGGCAGCGTGAATATGGATGTGCTTTTTGATGCCTCAGAGCTGACACCAGGCACATATAATGCCCAAATACGCATACGGCACGATGGCACTTCATTAAATAAATCGAATATTGAATACATTCCTGTGGAGTTGGTGGTAGACGATGAAGGTGTCCCCGAAACCCGCTCGCTTTCCGGTAAAACCGTCACCGACGGCGATACCGAATGCTTCGACGCCACCCAAACCATCACCGTTTCCGAGTTCGTCGTTGAATCTGGTGGCAGCGCGACCCTTATTGCAGGACAAAGCATCACACTGCTTCCGGGCACACACATACAAAGCGGCGGGTACTTCCATGCCTGGATCACCACAGATGACACTTATTGTGGTGAACCTGTTGCCAAAGAACTGGATCCGGAGGAGATCGTTGTGACTGTGCCGGAGATCCCCCAGCGTATCCGTGAGGATCTGTTTTTTAAGGTATACCCCAATCCCACTGATGGTTCATTCACGCTTGAGCTGGAAACCACAGACCAGGATAATGATATCGTCGTAGACATTATGAACATGCTGGGCGAACGCGTGCTGAGCGACCGTCTGCCATCACAGAACATACATACACTTACCCTTGAAGGCCAGCGTCCGGGTATGTATATCATCCGCGTCACCAAAGGAACCCGGTCGGGCGTTGAGCGACTGATCAAACGGTAGGTTACCCACTGTGGCAACATCTGTGGCCGATACCAATCAATCGCGTGTCATTTTTGCTGTCAACCAGCATATTATGATGAGACAGGCATGGGGCAAACATAAGCTGTTAATGCCACAAGATATACCGGCGATCAACCTGTAACTTTTTTAACTATTCGTTCGTTATTGATATGTCAACCATAACAAACGGCATTTTATTTATTTCCCAAATATCAACATCATGAAAACAAGACTTCTAACTACAAACACCCTGTTGCTGCTGGCAATGGTTTCTTTTTTCAGTAATGCAGCTGTTGCCGGAGAGAACGGACAGCCTGCTGCGCCCGCCGATATTGTCGAAGAGCTCATTGAGCCGTATGACGGGGATGATACCCCGGGAGGGGTGGTCATGGTGATGCGCAACGGTGAGGTGATCTACACCAGGGCTTTTGGCATGGCCAATTTATCGCACTCCATACCGTTCGGTGAACATACACCGACAAATATCGGTTCCACATCCAAGCAGTTTACGGCCTTTGCCATTGCCCTGCTCGAGGAGCAGGGAAAGCTGTCGGTCGATGACGACATCCGCACCCACATTCCTGAACTACCCGAGCTGGAAGATACGGTGCGGCTGAGACACTTGCTGTCGCATACCAGCGGCTACCGGGAGTACCTGAACTCTTTTGCAATGGCCGCCCGACAACTCAACGACAAAATACGCCGGGAAGAGATCATCCCCATGGTACAGCGGCAACCTGAACTGCAGAATCTGCCCGGTGAGCGTTACAATTACAACAATACCGGTTATGCCCTGCTGTCCATGGTAGTGGAAAGGGTTACCGGTGAGTCGTTTCCGGTGTGGATGAACGAAAATGTTTTTGAACCCCTCGGCATGGAGCAGACGGTGGTGCTTGAGCATCCCGGACAGGTTATTGTTGGGAGGGCACAGGGCTATGCTGTTGATGCTGACGAAAACACTGTGGTGGCCATGAACGACATCTATGCCTCAATGGGTGCCGGGGGCATCTATTCAACAGTTGCTGACTTGGAAAAGTGGATCCGCAACTTCCATGAGCCGATCGTGGGCACACCTGAGATAATGGAAAAGATGCAGACACCCTTCAGGCTGAATAGCGATGAATCGACGGGTTATGGATACGGACTGATCATTGGGAGGCTGAAGGGATTAAAGATGGTGGAACATGGGGGTGCCGATGTGGTGCACCGTTCTGCTTTCTTGATCTTCCCTGACATTAAGGGGGCTGTGGTGACCCAAAGCAACAACAGCAGTTTCGCCGGACAGGTGGCCAGCAAGGTGGCAGAAGCATTTTTCAGTGATGTTATGGATGTTGATGATGAGGACAAGAAATCGGCAACGGATGATTTTGTATATGACCCGGAGTTGTTTGATGAGCTGACGGGTCGTTATGAGCTGGATGATGCTCCAGGTTTTGTAATGGAATTTACCCGTGAGGGAGACACACTATATACGCAGGCTACCGGTCAGGGTCGTGTTGAGATCTATGCCGATTCAGATTCCACTTTTTACCTGACCATTGTTGATGCACGCTTCACCTTTCACCGCAACGAAGACGGCGAGGTCGATGCAATGACCCTTCATCAGAACGGCAATCACCGGGCCACGAGACTCACAGAACCGGCGTGGGAGCCATCTGAGGAGGACCTGCAGCAATACCTGGGAAGGTATTTAAGCGATGAGCTTGAGGTGTTCTATACGGTAGCGCAAAACAAGGATGGGGAGCTGGTGTTACAAAACCGCCGGCTGGAGGATATTCCGCTGAAGGCCGAAACCAGGGATGAGTATTCCGGCGGTTTCCCCATCAGGACCATCCAGTTTTTGCGCAACGAAGAAGGGGTGGTTACCGGATTTGAAGCTTCGAGCGGACGATCTTCAGGCATCCTGTTTGAAAAGCTGGGCCAATGATCATGGCCCAGCTTCAGCGTGTGCGTCATTTTTCTCTTACACAGCGAACAGAGTACCCGATCCTTTTGCCACTTGGAAATCTTCCAATGTCTTCATGATTATGACGCAACGACCTGTCATACGCTCTACCCTTATCAAACTCAGTAGCAGTCCACCAGATACCCATACTGCCTTCATAGTAGTAATGGCCATGATTATTGCGATAACCACCCGGAAGTCCTGAAAAACCAATAGCATCGGTGCCGTCACCATCTTCATCCCATCCAAAGGTAGCCTTCATATTAAGTCCGGCATCATTGCCTCTGTTATTTCTGGATATTATTTCCCATTCCTCATCACCAAAACCATATTTAGAGTCTGCTTTTGATTCAAGAGCCTGCCATTCCTCGTCTGTAGGCACCCGCCAGCCATCAGGGCATAGATTGCCTGTTTCAACAGCATACCAATTATACAAAGCACCGTAAACATCCTTATTGCTTAAATCATGATCATACAATGTATAAGCACCTGTTTCAAGTTCGCTCCAGGCATCATCATCAGTTACATTTGGTATATCTGTGCCATCGTTGTATGTGGTAGTTTTAAGGTTTTCTGCCATCCACACCAGATCACCAATTGTTACCGTTTCATAAACATTGCCATCGGCATCAACAAATTCTTGCCCATTGATGTCGTTATCGTCATCTTTTTCGCAACCAATTGCGAACAATAAAAATACGCCCATAAATAGTAATCTCATAAATCTTTTTTTGTTTTTCATTTTGCAAATAGTTTTTGTCTAAAATAATTATAATTTTGTTTTTAAAATGTGGATAACTGAGCAATTTTTTTTAAAAATAATAGCTTTTTTTGAAATAACCAAGGGGTATATAATCAGAGACAGACACTAATTCTGGTTACCACAGGTAACAAAACACCGGGCAGGATATCCATCCACTTTTCCAACAAGGAGCATATGATAATCAGCGA
>PWKN01000106.1 GCA_003559735.1 Bacteroidales bacterium
CAGGCCGTAAAATAATTGTCGACACCTATGGCGGAAAAGGTGCTCACGGCGGCGGGGCGTTCTCAGGTAAGGATGCAAGCAAAGTAGACAGGTCAGCAGCCTATGCTGCAAGACATATAGCGAAAAATATGGTTGCCGCGGGTGTTGCAGATGAAGCGCTGGTACAATTGGCATATGCCATCGGTGTTGCACAACCGGTGGGCGTTTATGTAAACACTTATGGCACAGCAAAAGTGAAGATGAGTGATGGCGATATAGCTAAAAAAATGAGGGAGATATGTGATCTGAGGCCTTACGCCATCGTAAAGAAATTCGGACTTAAAAATCCGGTCTATCTGAAAACATCGACATATGGTCATTTTGGAAGAACTCCGCACAAAGAGGACGTAGAAGTTTACTACCAGGATGACACAACGGTTGAAAAAACGGTTAACGGAGAAAAAGGATACTTCAAGGAAGTGGAATTTTTTGCCTGGGAAAAACTGGATTGTTTGGAGGATTTCAGAAAAGCTTTTGGTATTTAGCAACTTCGGGAGCATGTCATGGTGGGATAGCCGACGGGATGGCAAGGTGTCTCGCGGCAGACAAAGATTTATTGTGCGCTAATCCACGTAAAACCCTCCCTGGATGATGCGATCCAGTACCGCATCAGGCAGCATGTATCTCGGCTCTTTCCCTGCAGCAATTGCGCTCCTGATCGCAGATGATGATATTTCGATCAATGGTGCGCTGACCATTGAAACGGCCGGGTGTGACAGAAACGGTGATTCTTTCTCGACTGTCCGGGGATATACCTGTATGTCAAGCAATGCAATAATCTCTTTATGGTCCTTCCAGGTATCAAAAAACTGCAGGTTATCCGAACCAATCAACAATTTAAATATCCTCCCCGGATAATCTTTTTGCAATTTTTTAATGGTATAAACGCTGTAGGATGGTTTCTTCATGCTGAATTCAACATCGCAGGGGAAAAAACAGGGATTGTTGCCGATGGCGAGTTTCAGCAGGTCAAGCCGCTCCTTTTCATCCAGCATTTGGTTTTTTGGCTTGTGCGGATTTTGTGGTGTGATAACAAACCATACCTCTTCTATATCCGTATACTGGATAAAATGGTTTGCAATGATCAGATGGCCGGTGTGTACCGGATTGAAAGATCCAAAAAAAAGGCCGGTGATCGTTTTTTCAGGATGTGCCATTGTTGTGTATTTGCTGGTGATCTTTTTTGACAGTTTTCCAGAAACCGGAAACGGCATCACTCTGTTTTTGCCTTGCTGATGAATTGTTTTATTTTTTCTTCAGCCTCTCTGATGGCGTCTTCCAGTAAGTTATTCGTTATGACACAGTCGAAGTACCTGGAATAGGAGAGCTCCTGTTCTGCTTTTCCCAGCCTCCTGTTCAGACTTTCTTCAGTTTCGGTACCCCTGTTCACCAGTCGATCTCTGAGCACACTCAGTGAAGGTGGCTGAATAAACAGGGCCAGTGACTGTTTTTTGAATTGCTCTTTAATGTTCATGCCACCTGCCACATCCACATCAAAAACCACATGCCTGCCCTGGTCACGGATCCTTTTGACCTCACTGTGAAGGGTTCCGTAGTAGTTTCCGGGGTATACCTCTTCCCACTCAAGGAAGGCCCCTTCTTCTATTTTTTTCCGGAAGTCATCAGGTGTAAGAAAGTAATAATCTATCCCATCTGTCTCGCCGGGACGCATTGGCCGGCTGCATGCCGATACGGAAAAAACAAGACCGGGCAGGCGTTGCAGTACCCCTTTGACAATGCTTGTTTTGCCGGCACCCGACGGGGCAGAAAAGATGATAAGCTTCCCTTGTTGCATATCACAGGATGTTCATTAATTGTTCCTTTATTTTTTCCAGTTCGTCTTTCATCTCAACCACTATTTTTTGAATTGCCGCATCATTGGCCTTGCTGCCCACCGTATTGATCTCCCGTCCGATCTCCTGTGCGATGAATGTCAGCTTTTTGCCCCCAGGTGCCGGTTCTGACATTGTGGTGACAAAATAGGCGAGATGTTGTTTCATCCGCACCAGTTCTTCCGTAATGTCAAGTTTTTCAATATAGTACAGTAGTTCCTGCTCAAAACGGTTTGGGTCATGTGCAGTACCATCTGATAATGATTCAAGACCCTTTATAAGTTTTGTGCGAATTGCCCTTCGCCTGTTCTCCTCTAAAGGACGAATGGTGTCTGTAAGTCCGGCAATCTTGCCAATACGCAGCTTCAGGTCCGCTCCCATGGAAGCCCCTTCGGTAATTCGGTAATTGTCACATTGCTGCAGACACTCTTTCAGTGCCTGGAACAACAATTGCCAGTCTTCTTCTGTTACTTGTTGTGCTTCCTGTTGTATCACTTCAGGAAGCCTCAGTATTGCCGGGATCAGTTCAGAAGATACAGGTACATCCAATTTGACAGCAACATCACTAAGTTCCCTGTAATATTTTTCGATCAGTGCCTTATTAAGGGCATAGGCATTATTGTTGTTGAGTCCGTCGAAAGCAATCACCAACTCGATCTTGCCCCTTCCCAAATGCTGCCCCGCCAGTGAGCGGATTTCCTGTTCCTTGCTTTTGAAGCAGCCAGGAATCCTCATGCTGATATCCAGCGTTTTGCTGTTAAGGCTCTTTAGCTCAATGCTTACTGCATTGCTGGCAAGCTGACAGGTGGCCTTACCATAACCGGTCATTGATTTCACCATGGGCACCACTTTTTATGTATAAGGTGATAAAGATACGGAAAATATGAGGCATCACCTGTATTTTTATCATCAAACACCAGGACCTTCACCAGGTATGATTGATGGTTCCCGATAATTTGATTATTTTTGGGATCGTATGAAAAGGATAATCTGTCATTTGATCATGATGCTGACCCTGTGGCTTTTCCCCGTCGAAACAGCTGCCCAGGTTTTTCGCGGAGGGGTTAAGGCAGGCATCACCGCCAGTGAAGTGTCTGGTGATGATGCGGGTGGCCCGGATAAGCTTGGATGGTTTGCATCTGTATTTACCAATATGGACGTTCACCAGCATGCACGTTTGCAACTGGAACTGCTCTATATACGCAAAGGGAGCAGGGTGTACCATGATCCCTGGGATGATGAGCACGGAAACCAGAACAATGCCTTTTTCAGCGCACAGGTTTTTGATGATGTTGACCCCATATCTCCTGATCCGGATGGTTACAGGGACTATACCTTCACGTTGCACTACGTTGAGATACCCCTGGTGCTCCAGTTTGATTTCAGCACCATTACACGCCTCCCTTTCGTTGAACAAATGAGCGGTGAGTTTGGCCTGTCTGGATCAACTGTTGTGGGGCACCATGAAGTAAACATGGAGATGGATGTAACGGATGAGATGGCAGCCCAGAGGCCATTTCGTGCCGCTGAGCTCAATATGCTTGCCGGTCTGTATATCCCGATAACCGATGGCTTGCAATTCCATATGCGCTATTCTCAAGGGGTTACACCTATGAGAACACGGTGTTCGCGTGATCAAATGGCATGTGCACATGCCCTTGAGTGCTACCGGAAGCGGCATCAGTTCAATACAGTGTGGAGTTTCGGACTGTCATATACTTTTTTTGTCAGGGAGTAAGCGCTTCACTCTTCGTTTACCCTGATCTCAAAGTCCATCTCCATTGCCTGTTTATAGACATATGATACCCCGCAGTACTTCTCGCGCGAAAGGTCAACCGCTTTTTGCAGCTTGTCTTTGGGCAGATCCTTGCCTGTAAACTCATATATTAGTTTTATTTTGTTGTAATGCTTAGGGTGCTCATCGGTCAGGCCGGCTTCTATCAGGATATCAAGACCCTTTGGATTTACACGCATCTTTTTCAGGATGCCAATTACATCCATACCCGTACAACCCGCAAGAGCCGCCAGCATTAAAGGCTTGGGCCTCGGACCTTTGTCATTGCCCCCGCTGGCCTCAGGGGCATCCATCATTAATTTATGACCATTGACATCTGCTTCAAATACCATGTCCTGCTTCCAGCTTGTGTGCACTGAGTGTTTCATGATAATAATTTTTAATTGTTAATAACCGGGCATGTGTGCCGGACCATTGATGATGTGCCGGCGGCAACCAATCCATTCGACATTCATTTGACGGATTAACTGTATGGTTGTTACATACAATACAGTCAACTGCCCTTTTAATCAAAACGTGCCGGGGTATATATTTGTTCGCAAGCCATTTGATTTTGTTATGCTGAAACAAAAATTTTGTACTTTTGCAGCGGAGAGATGGCAGAGTGGTCGATTGCGGCGGTCTTGAAAACCGTTGAGGTGTAACAGCCTCCGGGGGTTCGAATCCCTCTCTCTCCGCAACGGTTCTCCAACAGCAGGTTATAAAACACAGCCCGGTGACTGGCTGTGTTTTTACTTTAAGTCAAAAACACGTACTTTTAACCTGTATTATTCCTGCAGGAAAGAAATAGAAAGGGAACGCTGCCTGACCATTATCAAATGTCCATGAAGACCCCGCACACAGCATTGGTAATTCTTAACTGGAACGGCAAACACCTGCTCAAACGGTTTCTTCCTGGAATTACCGAACATACGCATGAAGATGTTGAACTGATCGTTGCCGACAACGGGTCGGATGATGGCAGCAAGGAATACCTGGCAGAACGGTATCCCGGCATCCGGGTAATATCGCTGGATAAAAACTACGGGTTTGCAGGTGGATATAACCGGGCATTGCAACAGGTTGACGCTGGTTATTATATATTGCTGAACTCCGATATGGAGGTTACACAAGGGTGGGTAGAACCCTGTATTGAGCTACTGCAGAAAAATGATGATGTTGCTGCCATACAACCAAAAATTCGTTCACTGGTGTGCCCGTCTGCATTTGAATATGCAGGGGCTGCAGGTGGTTTTACCGACTACCTGGGTTATCCGTTTTGCCGCGGCCGGATATTTGATACCGTAGAGGAAGACAATGGCCAGTATGATGACATTAGTGAGGTTTTCTGGGCTAGTGGTGCCGCCATGTTTGTCAGGGCAAAGGCTTTTCACCAGGTGGGTGGGTTCGATGACCGGTTTTTTGCCCACATGGAAGAGATCGACCTTTGCTGGCGGCTGCATCATGCCGGCTACCGCATTATGGTTTCTCCGCAGTCGGTCGTATACCATCTTGGGGGCGGGTCATTGCCCCGTTCAAATCCGGAGAAAACCTATCTGAATTTTCGCAACAGCCTCTGGATGCTGGCAAAAAACCTTCCGGCAAGCCAGTTCTACACCCGTTTGCTGCTCCGGATCTTTTTGGATACCGCAGCAGCGATAAAGTTCCTTCTTACCAGGGGACAGTTTTACGACTGCCTGGCCGTTATGAAAGCATATTGGTCGTTTTTCAGAAGCCTGGGGTCAATGCGCAGGGGAAGCCGGAAGATTGGCGGCTTCATACCACTGTATGGGAACAGCATCGTAAAAGATTATTATTTGCTGGGAAAGAAAAGGTTCTCTGACTTGCGTTTCAAGGCTTCGAGTGCAAGCAGATAACTCCCCGCACCAAAGCCCGATATGGTGCCGGCGCATTGTGCCGATATGTGGGATATGTGCCGGAACGGCTCCCGGGCGTACACATTGCTGATATGCACTTCTATAACGGGCACCCCGACCGCCGCGATCGCATCACCTATGGCGACCGATGTGTGGGTGTACCCTGCTGCATTCAATATAATGCCATCATATATTCCATCAGCTTGCTGAATGTGGTTGATGATCTCCCCTTCAATATTGCTTTGGAAATAATCGAGCTGAATGGATGGATATGTTGCGCGCAATCGTTCCAAAACCTCTTCAAACGATTCTCTCCCGTAGGTTTCCGGTTCGCGTTTACCCAGCAGGTTCAGGTTCGGTCCGTTGATGATCAGTATCTGCATCGTTTTTTTTCGCAAAATACAACAAATAATTATTTTGGGATGGTCTGCTGGCAAAAAATGACATGCAATCTTTCTGTAAGACATTCATTTACTGACCATGGTTTTGGTTTGCCGTGCGCATTTCAAGATTTAAAAGTTTTTTTGTACATTCGCAATTCAAACCAAAATAGGGGTGCCCTAAAAAACCGGGCTGAGATCAAACCCTTTGAACCTGATCCGGGTAATGCCGGCGAAGGGAGGGATGCTAAACATATGACGGCTTTTTACTCCTATTTGCCGTTTATTGTTTAACCAACAAATCAGTATGAACTATGAGTAAAATGTTTGTTATGATGGCAGTGTGCCTGATGATCGCTATTGGCGCATCGGGTCAGTATGTGATCAGCGGACGTGTTACCGATCATGAGGATGGCGGTGTTTTGCCAGGTGCTCATGTCGTGGCAGAGGGGACCTTCCAGGGGAATTTTACCAACCGGGATGGGGTTTTTCAGCTCGATGGACTGTCTGCCGGACCGTATCAGATCATTGTGTCGTTCCTTGGGTATGAAACAAAGGAACAGACAGTATATCTTCATTCAGACACAACTTTGCATGTTGCGTTGCACCGCAGGGCCATGCAAACGGAAGAAGTGGTTGTGTCGGCCCTGCGTGCAGGGGGGCGTGCTCCGGCAACCTATTCCAACCTTGGCCGTGAAGAGCTGCAATTAAGAAACATGGGACAGGACCTCCCCATGCTGCTTACCCAAACCCCGTCATTGATCGCAAGTTCCGATGCCGGAACGGGAGTGGGCTATACCTGGATGAATATCCGTGGCAGCGATCAGAGCCGGATAAACGTAACCATTAATGGCATTCCTGTCAACGATGCCGAGTCACACGGCGTATGGTGGGTGAACATGCCCGACATCGTTTCATCGGTCAACGACCTGCAGGTGCAACGGGGTGTGGGGTTAAGCACACATGGTGCCGGTGCATTCGGGGCCACCATTAACCTGCAGTCAACCACCCTTCGGGATCAGACGTATGCAGAAATCAGCAGCTCTGCCGGATCGTTCAATACCATGAAAAATACCGTGCAGTTTGGTACGGGATTGATCAATGAACAATTTGCCTTCGACGGACGGTTATCGAAAATTATCTCCGATGGCTATATCGACCGGGCTTCTGCCGACTTGAAGTCATTTTATTTATCTGGCGGATACTATGCTAAAAATACGATGGTCAAGGGTGTTGTTTTTTCAGGCAAGGAAAAAACATATCAGGCATGGAACGGTGTTCCGTCTGATTCCCTCGAGACCAACCGCACATTCAATCCTTCAGGAATGTATCATGACCAGGAAGGGAATATCCGTTTCTATGATAATGAAACAGACAATTACCAACAGGATCATTACCAGCTTCACCTGACACGCACTATTGCACCGGGTGTTACGGCCACAGGCGCCCTGCATTATACTTATGGAAGGGGTTATTATGAGCAATACCGTGAAAATGAACGCTTTAGCCGGTATGATCTGCCAGTTGTGACCATTGGGGACAAGACCATTGACCGCAGTGACCTGGTAAGAAGAAGGTGGCTCGATAACCATTTCTACGGATTGATATATTCGTTGAATTATAACAATTACGGCGGACTGGAGATGGTGCTCGGGGGGGGGTATAACCAATACGACGGCGACCATTTCGGGGAGATCATCTGGGCACGGCATGCACAGGAAACCGATATCAGACACCGCTATTATGATAACAATGCATTTAAAAAGGATTTTAATTCCTTTTTAAAAACCAGCTATGAAGTTTATCCGGGCCTGACTTTGTTTGCCGATCTGCAATACAGGTATGTTTCTTACAGTTTTCTCGGACGGGCATGGGTGTTGGGCGAGGTGGTGCCGCTGCAGCAAAAGGTGCATTTTAACTTTTTTAACCCCAAAGCTGGTGTCTCCTATGAGATCAATCCGTTAAACCAGGTGTATGTTTTTGCCGGTGTGGCGAACAGGGAGCCTGTCAGGCGTGATTTTACAGAATCATCGCCCGAGAGCCGGCCGGAACACGAAACCCTCAGAAACATTGAGGTTGGCTATAAATATCAAAAACAAAGGGGTACTGTTGGTGTGAACTTCTATTTAATGGATTACAAAGACCAGTTGATCCTGACGGGGGAGATCAATGATGTGGGGGGCTTTACCAGGACCAACATAGCAGAGAGTTACCGTATGGGTGTCGAGCTTGAAGGCCGTTACCGTTTGAGCGACCTGCTACAGTTGTCGGGTAACCTAACCCTGGGCAGAAACAAAATACCAGAATTTGAAGAGCACTCAGACCGGTATGATAACGACTGGAACTGGGTGGGCACCGATGTCAGGGTATATGAACATACGGACATTGCTTTTTCTCCCGCAATCATTGGCGCCGGCAATATATCCATTACCCCGGTTGAACAGATGCGTATTGATTTTGAAAGCAAATACGTGGGTGATCAGTATATCGACAACACGATGAACAAAGACCGGATGCTGAACGCCTATTTTGTGAATAACCTGCGTCTTCATTATTCTTTTTCAACCCGTTTTATCAGTGAGATGGAATTGGTTTGCCAGGTAATGAATGTGTTTAATGCAAAATATATTACCAATGCCTGGGTTTATAAGGGGGTATTGGGTGATCAGGGACTTGTAACGATTGATGATGGCTATTTCCCCCAGGCTGGTCGTCATATTATGGCAGGTATTAATGTGCGTTTCTAGTATCTGTCCATAAAGTCAGGTGTCTGAACTATAATGTTCGGGTTCAAGGCTTGCGCAGTTTTGAAAACCAAGGAGTTTACTCTTGTAAATGACTGTTTTCAAAACAAGCATAACGCAGAAACC
>PWKN01000158.1 GCA_003559735.1 Bacteroidales bacterium
ACGTGAAACAGAACGATCCCGACATTCAGTATCTGCCTTACTACAAAGAGGGTGTGGAAGCAGCAGACGGTGTTGCCACCCAGGAAGAACTGGATGCCATCCTGGTAGCTGCCAATGAAGCGGCTGAAGCCGCGTTGGCACCGAACGCCCTGGCGGCCATTGATGGCATGGCCAAGGCCAATGATGCTTCTGAGCTGACCTTCAAACTGATGGTAGATGCAGGCGCCAATACAGACCTGTTCAACTACGAATTCCTGCACTATTACAAAGCGGGTGTGGCTGATGCTGACGCCGTAGCCGATGCCGCCGCTCTGAATGCCATCATCACGGCCGCCAATGCCGCAGGCACTGCTGCTGAAGCTGCCACAGCGCTTGAAATGATCGATGCCATGGCCAAAGCCAGCGACGCGTCTGACCTGACCAGGGCCATGATGCAGGCCGCTGGTGCCACATCGCTTAAAGGTGACCAGGCTCACTTTGATGAATACCAGGCAGGAATAGAAGCCGCCACAGGAGTTGCCTCTGTCGAAGCACTGCAAGAAATCATTGATGCCGCCAACCTGAAGCTGGCCATCCTGAAGATCGTTGCATTCGCTGAAGCTGGTGATGCCGATAACATGTCAGGTGCCGACCTGGTTGAAGCGGGAGTTTCAGCTGAGTCAGTCATACCTGAAAATATTGCCTACTATCGTACCGCTGTTGCCGAAGCAGATGGCAGCGATGTGGATACTACAGAGAAGATCCAGGCACTGATAGATGCCGTGAACGTGCAGGTAGTAGCCGATGCCATCGCAAGGATCCAGGAAATGGCCGCTACAGGCGACGCTGAAGAGCTTACGGTTGAGCTTCTCAGAGCAGCCCGGATGGTCTTTGAGGATAGATTCCTTGACGCCTACAAAGATGCGATCGCAACTGCAGGTGAACTGGAAGACGCGGAGGCCATTCAGGCATTGCTGACCTTCACTACCAATTGCGAATCCATCAAGGAAATGGCAGGAACAGAAGACGCCCTCAATCTGACGATTGAGATGCTTGGAGAGCTTGGCATCATGTATGTATTTGAAAATCTACTCGAATACTACCAGGAAGCCTTGTTTATGGCTCAAGAACTGGACGACTGTACCGCATCTGTTCAGGACCTGATTGATGCGGCGAACTTCCTGTTTGTACAGGAAATGGCTGAATTTGATGATGCTGAAGACCTTACTATAGAATTGTTGGAAGCAGTAGGGGTAATCAACCTGATACCGGAAAACCTCGAAGCGTATAAAAAGGCGATCGAAGACGCAGATGAGATCCCAGACCTGGAAGCTTTGCAGGCTATTATTGATGCTGTGAACACCGTTTCAGTCACTGAAACAAGCATGGCATCATTAACTGTCTATCCTAACCCAGCACGGGAAACCCTTAACATCGTTTCTGACAATAACATTTTGGAAATCAAGCTATTAAACCAGCTTGGACAAATTGTTTACAACAGCACTGCTGAAGGAAACAGCTTGCAGCTCTCTGTTGGTCAGTTTGACCAGGGGTTATACCTGTTGCAGGTCATTACTGCACAAGGCATGTCTGTAGAAAGGGTGATGATCAGCAAATAACATCTGTTTGGACTGTTATGATCCTTCCTTCTTTCTTTGAAAACGGAAGTTGATGTCAGTAGGGAAAAGGGCGGATAAATTTTATCTGCCCTTTTTCTACGGCACGATCAAAAACAGACCAAGCCTGAGTTTGACTATATTCAACTGTATATATATTAAGAAAAGGGAAAAATGAAAAACGCATTACAAACACTATCATTTCAACTTATCATTATGGTGATCGCAGGATCGCTGCATGCCCAGACCGGCCCCGGTGGGGTTGGCGGACATGAAGACATCATTGATGAAGGATCACCCATCAATGCCCTGTGGCTCAGAGCAGATGACCTGGCTTTGTCAGATGGCGCCTTCGTGACCCGCTGGCAGGACGTGTCAGGGTACAACCATGTTGCCTTACCAGGCATTGAAGGGAAAGAGGGTATTTATTTCCACCCCGACCAGGTAAACGGACATCCATGGGTCCGTTTTCATGGTGAGAATTACCTCAGAATAGCTAATGATCCGGTACTCGATGGCGGTGAGGGGTTTGGGATCTTTGTAATTGCCAAACGTGACCTGCATGTGGCTGAAAAATATGAAACTGCCAGCAACCTCGTAACCAAGCGTGCCCACTGGAATGCCTGGTCACACACATCAAACATCTCCATGGATGAAGAAGGGCTGCAGCATGCATATGAACTCAGATGGGAGCGGGTAGCTGCCGATGATGGAGAAAGGTATCGGGATACCATGGCAGTCACCGCTTTTGCAAATGGCAACCTGCCCGATGGCGCCGGTGCCGATGTATTTGCCAAAAAGGAAGACACCCAGGATATCGACGCAGCCTACCTGATCTCCTACCTCTATTCCAACCATGAAGAGTCGTACGGTACCAAGCTCAGGATCAATTCCTCACAGACCAACAGACCTGGAAGGCCCGAAGGCAATCCAAACCCACTCAGGGTCGGACCCGTTGTACAAAGCAGCAAGGATCTCTGGCTGGGAGGCGCCCAGTATGACCCACCAGGGGCCTTTGGCGAGGGATCAGACAGAGATGCATGCCCTACCTGTACTGAAACCGGACTGCTGGAAGGCAGGCTCTCAGAAGTGATTGTATTCAAAGGAACGCTATGGCACACACACATTTTCATAGTGGAAAACTATTTGTCACTTAAGTATGATCTACCCATAGACACAGTGAAATACTACGACGATGACGTTCACATCTACGACATGGTTGGCATCGGTAATGAATTTGGTGACGACAAGAAACACAGCATGAGCACCTCCCATGCCCTGACCATCCAGGAACTGAATGAGAGCCTCAATGAACCGAAGAATTACCTGTTCGCCGCGCACGATGGTGAGCCCACTGACTGGGTGACTGAGGGGTTGGAAAATTATGAAGGCACACAACGCTGGGGCAGGACATGGAAGTTCACAAAGATGGGCGATGTGGATGTGATGCTGTCTTTTAACTTCATCACAGCCGAGCTGAACCTGTCAACCGCAGCAGCACAAGTGGCCAGACACCGCCTGGCCTGGAGGGAAAACCCGGATGACCCATTCACCATCTTATCAGAAATAGCTCCCACACGCCAGCTAAGGACCCTGCACTTTGAAGTGCCCGATGAGCTGATCAAAGATGGCTACTATACGGTGGTGTTTGGCTATGATGCCAGCACGGACGTGTATCGGGCTGATCAGATCGCCAAAAGTCTGCAGGTATTTCCAAGCCCGGCCCGCGACAAGCTCAGCATCCGGTTCAATGATGATCACACCGGCGGGCTCACCATCAGGATGCTGGATGTTACGGGAAGAGAGATCATGAAGGTGTCAGACCAGAAGACCGGCATTCAATATGAACACGACCTGGATGTAAGCCGGCTGCAAAACGGCATCTACTTCCTGGAGTTTACAATTAACGGCCACCAGGCAGTGAAACGATTCATTAAAAGCGAATAAAAAGCCTCACTTGCATCATTAAGCAATACCAAGAAAAGGCCGAACCTGATCAGGTTCGGCCTTTTAATATAATCCTGTTCACCAATGCCTTTACACAGGTCGCTTCACCATGGGGGTTAATTCGGTCAGGCCTGCAATTTTGACTGCCTGATGCTGTGCAATGCTTTTCCGTGCGGCCACGCCGATCAGGATCGACATTACACCGTCGCGTGTCCCTGCTTCCTGCCCCAAAGGGTCAGGCATGGTGGGATCTTTAAACAGCTTATCCATCATCAACGGGTCGCCACCCCAGTGCCCTCCCTCAGAATGGTAGGCTTTTATGATCTGCGCCTTTTCATTTGTTGTACGTGCGTTGGGCATAAACACCAGGTCGACATCCTCTTTGCGCGGATAGCCGCCCATTCGAAGTTCAAGCCTCCCCCTGGTGCCATTAAAGGCAAGCCAGTATCCACTATGGTCTGAGTCTCCATTGAGGGAATAGTTCAGAACAGCACCGTTGGCATATTTGACCAATGCCGAATGCTTCTCGTGGATGTCGATCTGAGGCCTGAACACGCAATTGTCGCGTACATAACCATCATAATGTTCATTGTCGGCATACAGGCCCTTATCAACGGCACTGCCATTAATATCCCAGTAATAGGGACATTCCCCTGTGTGCGCACAATTCCGGCAGTTCTTACCCCTGAAGGGTCCGTGAATGCCATATCGTTCCAACATACCATAGGCCCTGACCTCTTCGGGGTCAGAGTCAATCCACCAGTTGATCATATCAAAATGATGGGTCGACTTGTGTACCCAAAGGGTGCCGCCGCGGTTGCTCTCACCATGCCACCTTCTCATGTAGCGTGTCAGATGGCTGTGGTCCAGATTCCAGTGGAAATCAACCGAGGTGACCGCTCCTACCAGTCCCGCCATCAACAACTCCTTGATCTTTGCCCTGTAGGGCGGGTAGCGGTAGTTAAACGTAACGATCACCTTCCTGCCGAATTTTCTCTCAGCCTCCAGGATGGCCTGCGCCTTTATTTCATCAATAGTCAGTGGCTTTTCCGTAATGATGTCACACCCCAGCTCCATCCCCCGGATAATGACTTCATGGTGTGCCGAATCTTCGGTGGTGACAATGAGTGTCTCAGGTCTCTCATTCCTGATCAGCTCATCCAGATCGGTGTAGATATTGCAGCCTGTCCCAATGAACTCCCTGGCAAATCGCAGCCGGCCCGGGTTGATGTCGCAAAGTCCAACCAGGTCAATATAGTCAGAATAATCGCGCAGCAGGTCACGTCCGTACATAAAAACACAACGAACACCCGTACCAACAACAGCCACTTTCTTTTTGTTCCCGGGTGCATAAAAACCAGCCAGGTTGGTGGCCGGACTGGCCAACATGGCACCGGCAGTCAGTACACCAGTGTTCTTGATAAAGTCTCTTCGTTTCATCTTTTTTGGGTTTTGTTATTGATTTTCAAATGTATGATAAAACAGGGTAACAGAAAAATTTTCGTTTAATTATTTCAGCTCATCAAGGAATACACTATATTCAAAGACCCGCTCATTCTCAATGTTCCAGATCTCATATACTATATGCGGCTTTTCAGCATCGCCTCTGAATATCAGTTTGCCAAATGAGCACATTTCATTGTAGCAGTATTCTGCTTCCGGAATACACCGGTGTGTATGGGTATTGGTAAGTTTAGAACTTTCAAACTCATACAACGGATACCCATCATCACGGTGAATCTTCCACAAGTCAGAGCGATGCCTGTCGGCCGACATCAGCACAACACCTTCTATCTGGTTATCGGCCAGGAAGCCAAACAGTTCATCCCTTTCCTCTTTATAGCCTTTCCAATGATCATACCGGCCTTCCATCTCTCCTTTGGCCGCATAAGCCCAGGGTACCGGCGAAACGATCACCTTAAACGTGGCATCTGAATGCAGCAGTGACTCCAGCAACCATGCTTTCTGGACCGGCCCCAGCATGGAGGGCTGTGAGATGGTGTCTTGTAAATAGGCTGGTTCCCGGTAATAACGGCCGTCGAGCATGAAGAACTCCACATCGGCCATCCTGAATGAGAACCAAACTCCAGGTTGCTCATCACCGCCACCATAGCTAATGTTGGCCCATTGATTCCTGAATGTATTGAAGACCGGAATTTTCCATTCAGGATAATCAATATCAGGTCCGCCATAATCATCGTTATCGGCAAAGTCATGGTCATCCCAGATCGCATAAATTGGTGTCTGACTGACCAGGTGCCGCCATTCCCGTTCAGACTGACGCTGATAGTAGCAGTACTCCTGTATATAAGGGTGCTCCGGGTAGTCGATATATACATTGTCGCCCAGCATCAGCAGTCCGTTCAGGTCGTGCTGCGCCAGGGTGGTCCACATGTGCCGGTGCCAGGGAATGTAGCCCCCTCCCCCTCCAAATGCAACGGTGACCTCTGCCGGTTTACCAGCATGCGGCTGGGTCGAAAACGACCATTTGCCAGGATGGACCTCACCATCTATCACGACCTGGTAATAATACCGTTTATCGGGACGCAGATCGCCCACCTTCACCTGCACCGCATATTCCGTTTCTGCTTTGGTTGTGTGGGATGAAGTGGAAAAGGTGCGCCGCATCCTCCTGCTTTCAGAGAGCAGAAAAGCTACATCGGCCTCACGGGCTGTACGAACCCATAATATAGCCTTGGTGTCGAACACATTACCCACCATTGGGCCATGCACCAACAAGGTCGCCTGTTCAGCAAACCATTCCTGGTACTCTGGTGTGGCGTGCAGGCCCGCTAAAAACGCATCCGGCCCCGCCATGAAACGCTCAGGAGGCAGGCCATAATCAACAGCCAGGCGCAAATAATGCATGGCTGAGTCATATTGCTCGAGGGCTGAATATGCCACAGTTTTCACATAGCAAGCCTCCGCATCCACGCCCTGCTGGCTGGCCTTTTCAATGGCAACCCTGGGATCGCCATATTTTACTTCCAGCATATACCGGGCACTGCCTATTTTCCTGTTGTACCAGGTGGAATCGTTCATGTTGTGCTTGATCGCCGGGAATTGTTCTGATAAAGCTTCTGCTTTATCTCTTGGTGGCTGGCATCCGACCAGCAAGAGAACCATAAATAGCAATACTGTTGGTTTCATTTGTATATAGATTGTGTAATCGTGTAATCGTCTGATTGTTTCTCTATGCTCATTGCTCTATGCTCTATGCTCTACGCTCTTTGCTTTTTGCTCTATGCTCTACGCGCTCATATATGTAAAAGCAATCATCATGGGCATTTCTTATATGTATCGTTCAACCCTATCCCATGATGATTTCTTTTACGAGCCCGTTATCGCGCGGTGTAAAAGAAAACCGCAACGGCTGCCCATTCATCTCCAATAAATAATCGCCATAAAAGGCATCCAGGCTGACCAGTCCGTCAGGATTGCTTTGCACCGTCAGGTTCGTGGTCCATTCGCGCTGTATCAGGTCATACAGGGCGTCATACATATGGGTGGTGTTGCCTTCTCTGTCAATGAAAGGGTTGCCCCAATAGGTGATGTGTTCAACGGCGGGATGGCCAAAAGCCACGATGTAAAAGTCGCGCAAGTAATTTCTCAGCATCTCATTGAGCTCGTCTTCCGGGATGCCTTCTGTTTCGAAAGGCGCATCCTGCAACCGGGCCCAATATTCGGTGACATGGATGGGCAGCCCTGCCAATGCCAGCTCATCATATGCTTGCACCACTTCATCGGGTTCATACCAGCGGCCTACGTGTGATTGCACACCGATGGCGTGCGGCAGCTCATCCCTTTGCCTCAGGGCCTCAACCAGTTTCACATACCGCTTGCGCTGGTCTTTTACAGAGAACAGGTCGTTAAACTCTTTGATCAGGCCGTAATCATTGATGATCCGGATGGGATTTGGATTTTCTTCGCGGGTCCAGCGCAAGGCCATCGCCACATAATCGGCAATATCATCAATGGGATCAATATGCGGCCAGTCGCGTTCATAGATGTTTTTCATTGCCGGTTCCCACAACATCTCATTCACCACGTCCCAGTTGTGAATGCGGTTGCCCCCCTGTCTGACCAGGTCTTTTACGTGTCTTTCCCATATCATCACGCGCTTTTCATGATCATATTTTCTCATCCATTGTGGGATTCCTTTGGGAATGGTCCATACCAGCGGATGACCTTTCACACGCATCCCTGACTCATAACCTGTTTCCACTTCGGCCAGGAACCTGTCGAGGATACGCACGCCTTTCTCCTTTTCTATGGGTTGGTGCCAGCCCTCATCCCAATAGCATTTTGCCGTGGTGGCGTTAAACAACGCCCGCATGGGCTGCATATATTGCCTGAATGCATCCTCATCGGGAAAAGAATCATGTGTTCTGAGTGAAGAGCAGCCCCAGTCAAAATAATGTTCCTGCATGTTTATGCTGACTGGCTGACTGGCCAGCACATCACTTCCATGCCGGATGGAAAGCAGCATCTTCCCTTTGCGGTGTTGCTCAATGTTGCTCCTGGCTTCCTGCAGCACCACTTCGCGCGGCCGAAGGTCTTCTTTCTTGTGTTGAATGCTGCGCCGCCATTCTTCACCTTCATGGGACACAGGACCTTGTCCGGATAAAGGGCCCGCCATCACTCCACAACCAATGGAGGTTGCATACAGGGAAGCATCTCTGATAAATTGCCGCCGATTTAAAAGGTTATGTTTCATTCTTTATTCTTCATGACAGGTCAGGCCCTGTTACTATATTTATTCATTCTTTATAAGTCTGATTATACACCCCATCCGGAAAATTCTCTGCATAGGGTGTGGCGATAAACCGTGATTCCCCTTGTTCCGAATCCGGAAAAAAGTCGGCCAAAAAGTACAATACATCTTTGTCAACCTGTGGGCCCCTGTTCTTGTAATCGGTCCGGTTCCGGAAGATCACGTTGTAAGGTCCCGGAGGTTGATGCTGGCCGGGCACGCCGAAGGAGAACGGACGCCAGCTGTGCCAGACCGGGATCAGGATGTCGTTGTTCTCGACAAGGTTATGTCCGCTGTCGCCGTTGTGAAAATTCACATCGGTCTGCAGGTCACAGCCATAGACCACATTGTACGAGCTGTTGTTCTGAATGGCCAGGTGCCTGATGCGTCGAACCGTTTCTTTGTACACCAGGCAATGGTGTGAGTTGCTGATGTTGTAATAACCTGCACCTCCCCCACCCTTGTTATAGGCACGGTCAATAAAGTTATAACTGCAGGTGATGTGTTGGCTGAAGCGGATCCTGACCGGGTCAGTACCTGATTGCAAAATGGTACACTTTGTAAGCAAGCAGTTCTCAGCCTCCTGAAACCAGACAGAAACGACGAATAGGCTGTCTGTCCGCGGATCATGTTCATGAAAGACAGCCCTTACCCAATCATGGTTGTAGTCGTCAAAATCAAACGGTTCAAAATCTGCCGCCACGTACCTGATGGTGAGGTTTTCCAATGAGGCATTCCGGCTTTGGTAAAACAAGAATGCCGCAGCCCCGCTACCGGGCATTTCGACGCGCCCGGAATTCTCAAACGTCTCTTTCATGTTGATCTCAAAGATGCTGGCATCGCGGTCAACACCCACAATGGCCACATCAGACGGGATCATGACCGTACGGGTGATCTCGAACCTTCCGGGGGGCACCACCAACCGTCCACCACCCCTTTCTGACAAGCTGTTTAATTGCTTCTGCATGTTTGCAACTGCCCGAAGCGTATCGGTATGTTTTCGATCAGCAGATGGAATAAAACTTTCTGTGATGCCAGCCCGACTCCAGAGCACACTATCGCGTCGAATGATCTCCAGATCGCTGAGCGCGGCGTTGACGGCGGGGGTTTTTCCACCTATGCAAGCCATGTCACAAAACAGGATCACAATAATAAACCCACACAACACCAAAATGCTGCCCCGCCCGAAAAAATGATCACAAAATTGCTTATCCATTGCAAATATATTTAAACACACTACTTCGTAATCAACTGTAATTCTCAATATTGGCCAGCTTTCCAACTTATAAGACTTTTCACATCACTAAAATAAAGTGGATAAAATGAAAACCTCTGAATAATTGTCTCGAAGAAGACAGAATTATGTCTCAATCTTCCATATTTGACTGGTAATTTATTTTCTTTTATGTGTATTGTACTATATTCGTCAAAAGGCATGGGGCTTATAGCCACCACTGATTAAGATGCATCAAATCAGCGAACCATGCAGATCTGTTCTCCTGCAAGAGCGTCCCTGATGACAGGAAAGTATCCTGCAAGGCTCAACATAACCGATTTCATTCCCGGCAACAGGGCCAATATTTTTCCATTATCCCAACCGGTTATGCAAGGATATCTGCCTTTGAAAGAGTTCACACTGGGCAATCTTTTCAAAGAAGCAGGATACAAGACCGCATTTTTTGGGAAATGGCATTTATCCAAAGAAAAGTTTGGGCCGGTTAGCCTGGAACATTATCCTGACAAGCAGGGTTTTGATGAATATTTTGTGATAGACAAACCGGACATCCAATCAAACCCTGAAATGGATCCGCATTGGACTGATCTGATAGGCAATACTTCGGTTGACTTTATTCAGGATAACCGACAAACCCCGTTTTTCCTCATGATGAGTTTTAGCGCCATACATGACCCTCTGATAGAAAGGGCTGACTCAATCAGGATGTGGCGTGAAAATCCCTACAGACACACCCAATAAGAAACGGGGAACAACACCCGATACATGGCCTTATTCCTGGTCGAAAGACGATATCAGCAGCCTCATCGCTGCACCAACCGGCAACTCCGTTTCTGCTATTCCCTGATCATCATGGCACATGCCGCAACGCATGGTCTGTCAGCATCTCATGTCCTCCTTCGAAAATGGTGAGCTCCACTTTGTCTGCATATTGTCTGTGGTAGTGCACCACCCTGCCATCAATCTCTTTTTTTTCTTTCGTGGGATAATACCTGCTCACAACCAAGCGCTGAATGATGTGTTCAGGAATGAGATCCTCACTGGCCGAAGGATCAAAATCGCTGACAACCTTGTTATACATGTGGAGTGAATGGGTGATGGGGACGGATCCTGTATACCCGTCGTGGATGCCGGCATATAGATAAAGCTTGCTGTTATGGCGAAGGTCTGTGGGGGTGTCCATATACAGTGGCGACCTCCTTCTGGCTTCCTGCAGGTCAACCCTGTCATCATGTCCGGTTGTGGCCAGCGCAATATGTCCGGCGTATCTGTTGTTCCGTCCGATCGACTCTTCGTACCAACGCACCAGGTCGGTGATCGGCACCCAGGCAGCGAAAGACCGGATCTGATGGGCTGACTGCATATAGGCGATCAGGGTGGCATGCCCGCCACCACTAACCCCGATGACATGGACTTGATCTGGGTCTACATGCCCGTGCTCAATGGCATAGCTGATGGCATCGTCAATGTCTGATACCACGAGCGGACTGCCACATGCCTCGCTATTGTTGTTGGGCCCGCGGAAGTCCGGCCGGATGTAGTTGTAGTCATTTTCAAGTATCTGCCCAATAAGCGGGTCTCTTTGCTGGTAGTTGTTGCTCCAGGTATGCAGGCTCACCACCAGGGGCTTGGGTGTCTCACTTCTCGTGGGATAGAAATAGGCCATCTGTGTCTTCCCATCGGCTGTCGAAGGTATCCCGACTTCCTGGAACATGGCCGGCCATCCCGGCCGGGAGGTGTCATCCCACAAGGGGTCCTGGGCCGATATATGGCCAGAGACAAAGAAGACCAATGCGGTGAATGAGGATAATAATCGTCTTGTTTGCATGTGACGGGATATTTAATGAGACGCAGCAATGCAAGTGATTTGGTTGTACACCTTTTCTTGGAATTAAGATCAATTTGTCATAAATCCGGGAGGACGATATCCGAAAATCCCGGCCATCCGGTTTCGGTGATGAACTCAATGTATGTTTTGGCCCGATCCACATCACGCATCTTCACGCCTGATCCCCTTGCTTTGCTTTCATGCCAGGTCCACTGACCACTGGGAACCTCATAGGGGTATTGCTCGATGGCCTCTATTGACTCGCGCAATTCCTGCATGCCTTCAGCGATAATCGGAACAATATCATGATGGTAACGCGCCGTGTCTTGCACATATACCCGGTAACCAAAGTAAACCTTGTGTGCCGCCCTGTGCAATTTGGCAATCATCAAGGTTCTGTTAAAGGTTTCATACAGGTCTTTGTAAGCCTCTTTATCATTTACATATGGTTCTGCCTGTCTGATCAAAGCCAGGGCTTCCCGGGCTGTTCGAACAGAATAATCTTTTTCCGCCAGGATATAGTCCAGATAGGTGGTATTCATTTTTTCCTCATAGCTTACCCACCCCTGTTCAAACACTTCCGGGTTTTCATAATAAAAACGGCCGCCAATGTTTTTATATTTTCTGGGGGAGAGATGTTCTACTACATCTTTAAAGTAATGAAACTCTTTGTTTACATCATGTCCGATATATACAAGCGGTGGATCGTACCACCTGCCAGCGACATAGCGGTTATAGCTGCTGATATAATCAATGTGCAATGCTGAATGATCGGTGGTGTTGGTGCCAAGGGTATAAAAACTGGAATTGTTGATATCGATGGCCGATATAAAAGCAGGTTTGATGTATGGGATGCTTTCCTTGCCATACCTTTCACCAATAAACTCCCTGCATACCTGGTCTTCTGTGATGGTGGTGTCTTGTGTGGCCCTGTGCAAAGCATAAAGAAGTATTTCGGATGGCCGGTTGATGATCTTGGTCGTTCCATACCGGTCAGTTCTGGCTACATATCCGATCACATTGTCAAGTTTCATGTAATGTGACCACCGGTCGAGGATGAGCTGTGTGAACGTATTGGCTACGATGCCTTGACCGTTATACTCATGGGCGGCATCAAATTCGATGATTACAGGGTATTTCAGGTCTTCAACATAGTCCTGTACCGGATGAAAGTTAAAGAAGTCATGCGGGACCTCTTTCACCATGACCACCAGGTCAGGATGGTTCATATAGGATAAGGAGCCCAGAATAACCTCTTTGTCCCATTGGGTGTGGACAAAGGTTCGGATGTGCATTTTTTTTCCAAGTTCATCGATCACCAGGCTGGCCAGTGAGTCGACAACCATTGCCATTTTCTGGTAGTCATTGAGTTTTTCTGAGAATTGATTCTGAATTCGAGACCTCGTTTCGATGAAAGTGAACACGATCCCATCAACCTTTGGAATCAATGAAAACATATCCCTGTAATCCTCTTTAAACCATGCCCAAAAGGCCGGATCATCCAGATTCAACCGTCTGTCATTGACAGAGTCGACGAGGAACCTGGCGGGATAATAGTCCAAATGATAGAATGCCCTGTCCCACACAAATACATTTTCAATGCCCGCATGATGCGCACTATCTATCAAAAGATTGGTGGACGCTTGCCGCCAGTCAGTTCTGACGTGCTTCAAATCCATAATGAGGTGATGAGACAACTCCAGGTGATTTATATCGTAATCTTTACTGGCATTGATCACTTCCAGGGCATTTTCGACATGATGTGAGAGGATGTTCCACCCCCTGATCTCGACCGGCCTTCCATGATCCGGTTTGCATGATATCAGAATAAACAAATACAAAATAACCAGGTACTTCATGCATTTATGTTTTATGTTCTTAGTTTCTTTTACTTTCGACCTTCGACTTACAATAACGACTATTCAATTTTTTTTATGATCTGTTCCAGCCAATCACTGCTACCCAAGTCACTGCTGACAACCACCCTGAACCCAAGGTCGTGCTGTTGGTTGCCATGTCTGTGCTGCATACGGTGACCCAAGTCAAGGCTGTGCGGCATGTTTGACCAGGCTCCGCCGCGAGCGATGGGGTAGGCGATGGTGATCCTGTTGCCATCCTCATCAGTCACATGGGCCAGGGAATGCCCCGGTGATGCTGTCCACTCCATGACTCCGCCCAGCAAGCCGTAGTAGCCATTCATGTCTGGTGCTGTGTGATAAACTGACAGGGCCTGTGGGCTCTTCTTGTCTGATCACAAGGCGTGTACAGCGGCAAACATGGCTGAAGGGTGTTTATGGTCAGGGCTAAAGGCAGCAAACAGCCACTCTTCCTCAGTGGGCAACCGGAATGTGATGTCCGGGTAATTCTTATTCACGACCTTCAGCCAGTCAGTGATCTGCAGGTAATCGATCAATGCAACAGGGTGGTCGCTGTTTTCTTTGCGAACCTGGTCAGGACTGTCTGTCATAACGGCATGCCATTGTGCCACAGTGGTTTCTGTTTCTGCCAGCCAAAAGCCTTGATCAATGGCTATTTTCGTCACCCATGGATCGCTGGCTGTGTTGCGGTATTGTATATCATTTGGCAGGGTTCGTATACCAGGTGGAACATGCCTGAAGCGCATCCAGACCCCATGACCCAGGCTAATGGATGCCCATTGCCCGTAAATATCCACTCCCCATTGGTCGGCCCACTCCGGCCTTGCAGGTGTCTGTGTTTTATTGATCCGTTTGTAGGCATGGGTGATGCGGCTGTCTGGATGATCCCTGAGAAGGCTCAAGGCTTCCTCCTTTTCACCCTGGTGCCAGTGTTCATTGGCTTTTTGCATTCGTTGGAAAGCTTCATTTTCTTCAGCCAGGATCATTTCTGCCTGGTCGCGAAGTGTTTCTGTTTCCGGGTCATCCAGGCCCAGTTTCATGGCATTGTCTGCTGCTTCTGCGGTTCGAAACCAGTCTGTTTGCCCGGCTTCCTCTCTGGCAAAGGCGGCCTCCAGCCTGGCCAGTTCCTGTTTTGCCCTTGTAAGTTCGGCCCGTTCACCTTCTGTCCAGCCCTGGCCATCGGGGTTCCAAAGTAGGGATTGGTCGTGCAGGATCAGCCAATGGCCAGATGGTATGGTGAATCCGTGATCCTGTGTGTTCGCCTGGACAAGCACTTCGATGGCGGCCTTATACTCCTCCAGGTCATTAAGGATTTCTGCGGTTCTGGCAGGGTTCCTGTTTTGATGGATGGGTGGCCTGGTATCTTTCACATGCCGCGTGAAAAAGTGTAACAGTGAATCGGTTGGTCCAATGGTGTTGTGCCCGCCCGGCACGATGGCCAGGGTGGCATCGGCGCCCAGGGCGCGCCATACCTCAATCGTTTTCAGGGCATCGGCATGATCACCCCTGTAGTCAGATGCCCCACGGAGCTTAAAGAGTGGGGGCAGGGCCATCGACAGGTGGGGGACGGTAGCCCTGACTCTGAAACGGTGCCGGGTGGCATCATCTAAGGCAGGGTGTTCGCCAAATAGCAGCCGGGGCACACTATAGCGGGGGGGCTTGCCAAACTCCACCCATTGATCCACACTGGGCCAGTCCCACGCAGAGCCAGCCCACATCCATACGCCACCGATCGAATAGGGGCGTTCAAGCCAGGGGTCGTGCTGATCTGTAAACATGTCCTGATCCATGGCACCAAGCAAAACCGCCAGACGCGCGCCGGCGCTGTGGCCGGCCAGCCCAATGCTGCTGCCTTCGATACCCCAATGGTGTCCATGCATGGCCAGGAACCGCAAGCCGCTCTTTAAGTCAGTCACCTGCACCGGCCATCCCGCCTCCCTGGCCAGGCGGTATCCCAGCGAAGCAACGGCAAAACCATTGTCGAGCAAGACGCTGAGGGCAGAGCCAAAACCGTTTCTTTGCTCAGTGACATCCAACAGGGGAGACCCGCCAATGTAGCCACCTCCATGCACATAGGCCACGAGGGGGTAACCGTTTTCTGTTTCTGCCGGTTCCGCTGGTGGAAGGACCAGCCTTACCATGATATCTTTGGGCCCATCATGCCATGTCATGAACCTGGCCACAGTGAGATCATACTGTCGATAGCCCCCTGCCAGGATCTCAGGCTGAACCTGTAAGGCAGACGCTAAAAGGAATGACTCCTGCTGGGGCATCGGTCCCGGATCCAGCGGCATAAACTGTGCGGAGGCCTGCGAGATGGCCGAGAGCATGATCAGCAGCAAAAAGGTTCTTTTGGTCATGATGACACAGACTTATTTATCGGTCTTATACAGAAATGGTGCAAAGCCTCATGGGTTTTCCCAAAAATAGCACAAAGCCCCTTGGGTGTCGTGTACTAAAATCTCATTTTTAGCGCGTATCTGGGTCAATTTGTCTTTTGTGAATCATTTATACCGTTAAACTGAACCTTCTGTTGGACTCGACAGGCCCAATTTTGCATACATTTACAGTGACATTAATGATCATTAACCTGCAGTATGAAAAGAATTGAAACCATCTCTCTGCTTTCTTTCACCTCCTTATCATTGCTTACCGCTTGCCACCAGGATGAGAAAACAGAGCATACCAACGTAATATTGATCTACACGGTTGATCTTGGATGGGCTCAGTCAAGCCCTTATGGCAGTGATTATTATCATACGCCAAATCTGGATCGCTTAGCAGATAATTGGAAAATGGCATTTGTCAAAAGAGAAATTTGGGCCGTTAAGTGGAAACTCATTGAATGGTTTGAAAACAGCCTTTTGCAAACAGGTGAACCTGCCTATGAATTATACAATTTGGATAAGGATATTGGCGAAACAGACAACTTGTTTGAACAGGAACAGGAAATTGCCTGGCAGTTGGTTGATGAATTAAAGCGCTGGAGGATGGAAGTCGATGCACAAATGCCGGTGAAAAACCTCCACTATCCGAACTAGTTTCGTCTGGTACATATCATAATCACAATTTTGTTTATATACATAAATAAATATCAGTTTCTTATGCAAAAGCAAGCTTTGTTATTAATAGGTATACTGCTCCTTTTCTCTTGTGCTGAGCAGCCCAAAACAACGGTTGCGTTAAATCCGTATGAAGATATTGACTGGTCCACTTTTGAACGACATAAAGCCAATTTACATACCCACACTACAGAAAGCGATGGTAGCTTTGATTTGCCTGAAGTGGTAAAAATGTTTTCCGATGCAGGATATACCATTTTGGCTATAACCGATCACGATGTTGTTGGACCTGATCAAACTACATGGCCATGGGAAAATTATGGTGTCGACCCTTCAGACTTCAACATATTGGCAGTGCAAGGAAATGAAATCTCCAGACCTGATCACATCAATAGTTTTTTCAATGATTACAGCGATGCGAGCCAATCATCAGAAAGGCTTGCCATTAAAGAAATAGGTAAGCGTGACGGATTGGCCATGATGAATCATCCCGGACGCTACGCCAGTGCCAGGAATACGCAGTTTTACATTGATCTGTACAAAGAATTCGGTCACCTTATAGGCATGGAGGTGGTCAATAAAAGGGATGTCTTCCCCCGTGACAGGATCCTGTATGATTCCCTGATGTCGTATTTGATGCCTGAAAGGCCAGTATGGGCGGTGTCAAATGATGACTTTCACCGGCTGGAGCATTTTGGCACAAGCTACAACATATTTCTCTTGCCAGAGAATGGCCTTGACATTGATATATTCAGGGAGGCTTTTGAAAATGGACGCTTTTTTGCCGTGCACGACCCATCTGAGACCTGGAGTCAGGCTGTGATACCCGACTCCGTGATTGTGTCGGACCGGGAGATAATTGTTTATGCTGATTGTGATGAGGATCAGGTTCAGTGGATCAGCCAGGGATATCTTGTACATACCGGGAAGTCACTCCCATTGTCTATGAACCTTGGAAATTATGTTCGTGTCCATATTGTTGGAGAAGACAATGCCTTCACGCTGCTTCAACCTTTTGGCCTTTCTTCTTTGCAACCCATGCAGACAGCAAAACTTGACGTAATAAACGGTTCAACCAGTGCCGATGATTACATTGCCGGTGCTCGAAATGTTCGGATTGAAGCCAGTCAACCACCTAAAGGGAAGGTCTTTGAACGCTGGTCAGGAGATGATGCAAAACTGATAGCGGATGTGTATGCGGTTCACACCACGATTGCGTTACCTAAGCCCGGTCTATATTCTATTGAGGCAGGTTTCAGAGATGCACTGCCATATTCCCTGACGGTTGTGAATGGAACGGGTAGTGGTATGGTCAAAGAGGATGACATTGTCTATATAAAAGCGACAGTTCCGGAGGGAAAGAAATTTGACTACTGGAATGGAGATGCACAGTATCTTCATCATCCCAGGAGGGCATGGACCAAAATAGACATGCCTGGTCATGATGCTATTGTAGAGGCGATATTTATTGATGGGTATACATGTGATCAGCGTTTGCAAAACACAACTTTCGATCAGCAGATGACACACTGGGATATCACACATAACGAAGCGTCAGTAAAAACCATAGAAAGAGACGGGGTAAAAAACAAGGTCATGGTTTTGGAGCGTCGCAGCGGAATCGCACAACTCATTTTCAAAGATGTTGGGTTAAGAAAAGGGCAACGGGTCACTTTATATTTTGATGCAAAAGTAGTTCCTGACCGCGATGGTTTCTACCATGGCAGTGTGGGTGTGCAAAACCATGATGCTGATGGCAGGGAATTGATGAATCCCAATGCGGACGTAGAATATAAAGACTGGAGAACCTATTCTGTATCATGGATTGCTCCGGAAGGCACCACATCGCTCAGGACCTGGGCCTGGATGAGGAATGGACAGCTGTTTCTGGATAACTACTGCCTGCGAATTCATGAATAGTGTTCCAGCGATTTTATGCAATCACCTTTCGGTAATGATGAACGGATAATCGGCCACGGGGAGATGTCTGAAGGTAGTGCTACCATCACTGGATGAAAAGTCATGAACAAGGTACCTCCTGCCAGACATGAGGTCGACAAGCACTGGTTCTTCGAACGACACCCCTTCGATCGTCACATCTGCAGTTCCAGGTTGCACATTGTTTTGCATACGCAGAATCAGCCAGTAAGAAAAGAAAGGTTTCTCCGTTTGATCATGCAGCAAAACAGTCATGACATCCCTTGGGTGGATGCCTGGGAAATCACCATCAGCGGTCATGGACACCGTCGCCATGTGATTCCTGTCGGCTGTCATCCTGCCATCGAGGGCCGCAATCACATTTTGATATGCAAAATAGGCAGGCTTTCTGCTGTTATCATCGTACCTTAGTAAGCCTTTATAGTTATAATTGGTTCTGCTGTTGTTGGGCTTCTCTTTCATCAGGAAATAACATGATACATATGAGTTAAATGACAGATCGACAAGGGCCCTGCGCATGATCCACTTGCTTTGAATCTCGTCACTCCAGGGACCTGTACCATTCCATCCCGACCCATTCATTTGTGATGGATAGCCACATTCACCTTGCCATACCTGAATGTCTTTGCCAGTGCCCTCAACAATAGCAATCAGGTCATCCACCTGGTGGTCAGTCGGAATATACCAGTGAGGAGTCTGTATTGGAAATTGTATCCGGCGTACATTGGATTCAGGAAAATGGCCATAAGGATGGAAGGTAAACACATCAATATAATCAGCGAGACCCAGCTCAAAAAGTTCAGCCGAGAATGGCAGATCAAGCCTGGCCGTATTGCCGCCAAGGACTTTTGAACCGGGATCCAATTCATCAATAATCATCGTGGTGCGTCTCACCAACTGCATATACTCGGCCGCATCAGGATTGTTGTTCCAAAACCACACAGAATTGCCCTCATTCCATATTTCCCAGTAATCAACCCTGTCTCTGTATCGTGTAATCACCTGGCGAACAAAATGCTCCCAGGCATCCAACTCTACAGCTGTTACCGGTGGTCTGAAAGATGTATGTACACGGTGGCCGCCATGCAGACAAATGTAAATCTCAATTTTTTTATCAACCAATTGATTTACGATCTCATCAAGCAACACCCAATGAAATACACCCTGGTTATCCTCAACAACAGACCAGTCGACCGATACCCTGGCCCACTTTAATCCAAGCTCGGCAGCTGCCTGTGCTGTAGCAGGGATATCCTTCAGATAATGTGCCACATCTATTGAATCAAATTCTGTTTGAAGATGAAACGGCATCCCATAGTATTGTACCCCAAAGTGAGAAAAATCTTTATCATTGGAAGAAATTGGTTTTAATTGGTCAAGCAATGTAAGCCCGTATTGATTAGCCAGGTCTTCGGCCTTATCCTGAAGACCGGTACAAGACAAAGTAAACAAGAGGCTAAATTGTAATAGGATCATGGATAATTTTTGCATGGCCGGACAATGTTTTAATGTTATTATTATAATGATATACAATGATATGTATCTACTATTATCTCTAAACAAAACTCCCGGGCGCTCTTACTTTGGAATGATGCTGCAAGATAAATCTTTTTTTATGATGTTGTTACAAGAATACATATTTATTTAATAAATTGTACTATATTTGGCAATTGGTTAACCAATTTTTCTCTCTTCATGAATAATATTCTGGAAAAAATCGAGCCTGTATCTCTGACCAGACCTGAAGACCAGATCATTGTTCAGATCAGGCAATTGATCAGAAGTGGTGAGTTGATGCCCGGCGACAGGTTGCCATCAGAAAGGCATTTGGCAGAGAAGTTCGGACTGGGTCGCGGTTATGTGCGCAGGGCACTGCAGAAACTTGATTTTTATGGCATCATCAGGACACATCACCAGAGCGGGTCATATGTTTCTGACATGGGTTTGACCATTCTTGACGGGTTACTCAGCAACATCCTGACACTGGATGATGCGGATATGGTAGCCCTGTTGGAGTCTCGCATACTGATTGAAGTGGAAACCGCCGGTTTGGCAGCTGCCAGGATGACACCTGCAGCTTTTATTAGACTCCGCGACGCATTTGACACATATGCTGCAAAAATTCACCAGCAACATGATGCCATGGAGGAGGATGTTCTGTTTCACATCCGCATTGCTGAGTGTGCGGGGAATCCTGTTTTACGAACCATGATCATGATCCTTGCACAGGATATCATCAAAAAAACAAGAGCCATAGATGGATGTGAAGGTGATCGGAAACAGCAGGCTCTCAGAGAACATACCAACATACTGGTAGCCATAGAAGCCGGGCTCGTTCAGGAAGCGAAAGAGGCCATGCGCATCCACCTGCAGCACACACGTACATTTCCCAGTCCATAAAATAATGACAACCAACAGGAAGCCTGAAAGCCATGCTAGTATCCTTCAGGCCAATAAAAATCAAAAAAATGGCAACAGATCAATTGTTTGATATTTCAGGTAAGGTAGCACTGATAACAGGATCATCCTCGGGCCTGGGCCTGGCTTTTGCCCAATGTCTGGCAGAACGCGGAGCCAGGGTGATCATGAATGGGCGCGACCATAGAAAGCTGCGTAGCGCCATAGACAACCTGAAGGCCATTCATGAACATATCGCAGGATATGTATTTGATATCACTGACCCGGTTGAGACAAAAAATGCGATCGCCTCCATCGTGCATGAACACGGTCGAATCGACGTACTCGTAAACAATGCGGGTATCAATATCCGGGCTCCCTTGCACGAGTTTACCGATGAAGACTGGGACAAAGTCATAGGGATCAACCTTACCGGCACCTACCGGGTTTCAAAAGAAGTAGCGCCTCATATGATCAGGCAAAAACAGGGGAAGATCATCAACATCGGTTCCATGCAGAGTGAGTTGGGAAGACCCACCATTGCACCTTATGCGGCGTCGAAAGGTGGTGTAAAAATGCTGACCAAAGGCATGGCTGTGGACTGGGCTGGATACAACATTCAGGTAAATGCAATCGGCCCCGGTTACTTTAAAACGGAACTCACCAGACCCCTGTATGAAAACCCGGAGTTTGATGCATGGCTATGCAACCGCACACCCAGTAAACGATGGGGCGATCCCTCAGAGCTTTTCGGAGCTTTGTTATTCCTTGCTTCAGAAGCCAGCAGCTACATGAACGGACAAATGATATATGTAGATGGGGGTCTGCTGGCAAGTGTGTGATGATGTTACGGGTTGCGGGTTGTGTGTTTCGGGTGGCGGGGTTGGGATGAACCGAAAACAATGACCAATTAAATATTGTAGCAAATGATGTTATGTAAAAGAAAGATTTTTTTGTTGTTATGGATGCTTCCTGCCGGGCTGTGTGCGCAGGAGCCTTTTATCGACTGGGAGCGACTTCAGAACCCTGTTTATGAGGTTGAAGACTGGTCGGTCAAGGATGCCAGTATGATCTATGTAGAAGAATCAGGGCTGTTTTACCTGTTTTTCTCAGCTTTCTTTCATGTGGGCGACAGGGTCAACAGCCATGTGGTGTCGGTAAAAACGAATGACTGGATCAACTTTAGCGATCCGTTGTTCATCTGGAAGGGAGCTGAGTTGGGATACCATGGTTTGTGTTCTCCTGAGATACACCAATTCGAGGGGACATATGTACTCACCTATAATGGCTGGGGTGACAAGGCAGGAAAGGTAAATCAGTTATATTACGCGGTATCAGACGACCTGGAGAACTGGGACAAGCACAAGCCCCTGGGCCGGGAGGTCACGGCTAAATACCGGGCCATTGACGCGGCCCTGGCCTACCATCAGGAAACCTACTTTCTGTATTACAAAGAGAGCAGACCCTTCGGGCACCTGCCCAGGGTTGACCTGACCCGTGTGGCTTATGCATCTGGTTTGGATGGTCCATGGCATTTTGTGTATGCCGGTTACAACCAGTTCACCCATCAAGACAGATCCCTGTCAAACATGATCCACGAAAACTATCGCCTTCTGGAAATCGACGGAACCTGGTATATGCAGAATACCGGCTACTGGCCACACGACCCCCATCTGTATAAAATTGGTGGCGATGCCGACAACAAAGCCTGGTGGACAGTATGGACTGATGGAATTCTTTTGGAGATCCCTGTCGAGGAAGGCTTTAATACGGCACACCGTGCCAACGCCGCTCACCTGCAGGACTGGAGAGAATATGATGGCTATTTTTACCTGTTGTATGCTGGCAATACCGAAAATGAAAGTTTCTGGACCAGGGGCCACAACAGACTCGGACTGGCACGCAGCATAGATTTGATCACATGGGAAATCCCATCAGTAGCATGGGGGTATTGAATGAACTCCCATTAAATGCGCCTGTGTTGAACAGGCCCGTGTTGGTTGTGACCAAAACGGAATCATGCCCGGACAACCATCTCTAGAGACGCGATTCATCGCGTCTTATAACGTAACAAAAAAGAAAAACACATTACAAAACACAATGGATCGTTCCCACCCATCTCAATGGAAATATGAAAGTCCTGATATACCCGGATTTCACGAAGTCATCACTCCCAATAATTCACCATGCAGGGAGACATGGGCGTTCAGGTTGAACCTGCCCAAAGGGCAGTCGCATAAGCTATTTCACCGGCAACTGGAATTAAATGCCATGGTGGTTACTGGCCAGGTACACATCAGTCACCAAACCGGCAGACACACCCTAAACAAGCACGACTCCTTCTATGTACCTGCTTGCCAAAAAGTTGACCTGGTTGCAACCAAAGATGCAGTGCTGTATATAGGTGGTGCTGTCTATGAGGGTACCGGTCAGTTTTTTACCCGGACATATGATCTGACACTGCCCCTGGGAGACATCCACCAGGTGCACGGCAACCCCCCATACCAGCGCGAAGTATTCATGACCCTGGCACAGCAGGATGCCGGCTCCAGGCTGATTTGCGGTATTACGCGCGGTGAACCTGGGAAATGGACAAGCTGGCCTCCCCATCAACACTCCAATGACCTGGAGGAGATCTATTGCTATTTTGATATCCCAAGCCCCCAGACGGCCTTTCATTTCTCGAGCAGGGAGGCCGGTGCCTTTGAGCACATTCACCCTGTATCAACCGGCGATTTTGTGGTAATTCCTGAGGGATATCACCCCACCTGCGGCATGCCCGGCGTATTAAGCTGCTATTTTTGGATCATGGCAGCCTTTAGCAAAAAAAGCAGACGATACGATCTGGCAGTCAACGATCCGAATTTTAACTTGTAAACAACCATCTTTAATTTAATCGCATTATGAAATCTATCTCAACCTTCCTTCTTCTGTTGCTGTTTGTTCCAACTGTTGTTTCCCAAATGAATTATTCATTTTATGAATATTCCATCGATTTTTCCCAACCCGGCAAAACGCATGTGAATTACTGGCACGCCACCGGATTCACTCCTGGTGAACTGTTGTTTCGGGATGACATGCAACTTACCCTTGATTACCTGTCGGCCATTCCAAACAGTGGACTGGTCCACATCAGACCCCACTGGATGCTGAACCTTGTTGGAAGTAGAAATGCCGGCACGCCTGAAGCCACTTATAATTTTGATCGTTTGGGTGCAGCCTTTGACGAACTGGTGTCGCGAGGACTAAAACCCATATTTGAGGTCATGGGGTTCCCGGCCATTACATGGGAAACCGGTCCGGGCGAGTATGACGCAGCAGCGCAATCGCAACGAAATCAACCGGATCAGTGGATCCCTGATTTTGAAAACATGGAGGATGTGCGCCTTTGGTATGACTTCGTCAAAGAAATGACTACCTACCTGGAAGACCGGTATGGTGTTGAAGAATTAAAAACATGGTACTTTGAATGCACGAACGAACCCGATATTCACAACCATTTCTGGAGCTATGGCATCCCTGCCCTGCTCAACTATTGGGATGCGACCAGCGAAGCCATCAAGGCAGTGAACCCTGATTACCAGTTTGGTGGTCCGGGCACCGCACGTGGGGTAAGCGATGAGTTCAAAGCGGTTCTGGCGCACTGCGACACAGGCACCAATGTTATTACGGGCGAGCAGGGTGCCGTACTCGATTACATATCGGTGCACAGAAAGTTTCTTCCCTATGTCATGATCGACAGAGAGCTCGAATGTATCGAATACATCCGGGAGAACCATCCGCGGTTCAAAGACCTGCCATTTTGGAACGACGAAGCGGATCCCATGGCTGGATGGAGCCGTAGCTACTGGTGGCGGCCACACCCCTGGTATGGCGCCTTCGTGATACAATCGGTCGATGCACACAACCGGCTGCTGATCGACTCAGCCGGAGTGAATTACCAGATGCTGCTAAACGACAATGGCTTTATGGGTAACTGGTATCACCGAACGCAACTGGCACGTTTTCTGAATACCGATGAAACGAATGAGGAGGTCCGTTTTTGGCTGTTTAAAAAACCCGTTCTGACAGTGATGACGATGCTGGCTCTCGGTGAAGGGAACAGATACGATGTGGAAGGCTATGCCACCACAAGGGAACATGTGATCGTAGTCCCTTCAAGGACACCAAGCAACGAAATCGTGTTGCTGATCCTGAACAAGCCGGAATTCGGGCCTGTGCACAATAACTGGGTCAGCAACCGCCATATAACACCTGAGCAAAAGGTTTTGCACGACCCGCATGGCGCCAATCTGACTCTGAATTTGCAGGGCCTTAATTTTGAAAAACCTGTTTTGCGGCATGTTCGCCTCGATGAACTGCATGGTTATGCACATGGAGCCTGGCGTGCACTGGGCAGTCCGGATAGCCTGTCGGCCGACATGTACCGGGTTATCGCCGCCCACATGGATCCGGTTATGATCGACCAACGACAAACCGACGAAATCAGCACCCTCCACCTGCAACTACCCCCATCATCGGTTAGCATGGTTATAATTTCTGATGCCCATAACAACGTATCCCATTCCACCCCGGAAATTCGCAGCATCAACGATTATTCCGGATATAATGGAGAGCAGAAAAAGTTTATACGCTGGGAGCAGATGCCCGGGATGATCGTCAGGTATCATGTCTATGCATCTTACGACGGCGGCGAATACCATAGGGTCAGCCCCTATCCCCTGTTCGATCTGGGCTATCTGGATGTGCTGCCCGATGGGGTATCGGAAGCGGAGTACCGCATTGAGGTGGTGTATTGATCATGTCATGACCGTTCACGGTATTTCTATTATTATCACAAGTATTATTTCTGATTATTCTTTATCTTTGTGTTCTACATACAGAATAAAAAGCCATGGAAACCATTATTATACGCAGCGCAGGCAAAAAGCTTCAGAAGGTAAAAGCATACCTGAAGTCACTTGATATTGCTTATAAAGTGGCTGAACCCGAAAGCCCATATGATCCGGAGTTTGTGAAAAAGATACAGGAGAGCCAGGAAGATTTAAAGAATGGCAGGGTAAGGAGAATTTCGTTAGATGATATATGGAAATAGATTATTTAAGGTCATGATATGACCTCATCTGTTCAATGAGCAGTTCTCTGTGCATCCGCCTGAAATCAGAGATCTCCGGAACATACAATACGTTCAGCGCTGCATCATGTTCAGCAGCACGGTTAAGCTGGGCCTTCATGGCCCCGGCATCGATATGCCTGGATCGTTCATTTACCACGATGGTTTTTCGCGCCTGACTTGCTGCCAGTATCTCCTGCATGTCGACCGGCACATCCATTTCCCGGTCATGGAAAAGTCCCAGGCGAGGGATCAGTCCGGTATAGGCAAAGAAATGCGCAATGCCTTCAATTGTTGGGTCCTGGCTTCGAAACGGTGAGAAAGGATCCAGCACCACCAGATCGGTCACACGGTCATCAAATACAGAGGCCATGACAGCCACTGTCGCCCCAAGCGCATAACCCGACAAAATGACCTGCGAGGTGTCTGCCACCGGAAAACCTGCTGCCACGTCGATGGCGGCCTTAACATCCTCTACCATCTTTCCCATCAGTGACCAATGCGGATAGCGTTCATAAAATCGCACAGCTTCTTTCTGACGGGTCGCGAAGCCGATCATATCAAATGCCAGCACTGCATAACCAGCACCAATCAGATCGCTGATGTAGTCATTCATTTCAAAACCTGGCCAGCTGGTTTTCCCATAACCTTCGGCATAGGTATATTCGTGCAGGAAAATGACCACCGGGTAATGCGGTTCACCGGTATCGGGGTAATAAAAATCGGCATACAGCTGATCGCCCATCCCGGTATACGGGCTCACCCTGATCCTGTTGGCACCACCAATGGTTTCGCGTGTGCGAAATATGGTGGCCAGGTTATCTTCTTTGGTGCCAGGCACGAGGTCCCGTTCCCTTTGATAGCTTAAGCCTGGCAGCACATCTCCCAACAACCAGTTCAGATTTTCCCTGATATGCCCCTTTTCAGTCGTCCCGATATGTTCGTATGATGCAAGATCAATGGCTGACACATCGTCCGTCTCGACGTGCCGGTTGTTTTCCAGCCAGTTGTCAAAAGTGTACAGATGGTAACGGTCATCGAATACCGGGAACTCCCTGATCCCAAACTGGGTATCGAGAAAATCGAAGAAGTCTTCAATGTCGCGTGCATGGGTGTTGTGTCTGACGGGACGCTGCCTGATCTGCAGGGCATCAGGTTGTCCGAGGAAAGAATAAGCCTTTCTGGCCGACACATAGGATGCCTCCAGTCCGTAAGTGTCGCCATACAGGTCAAAGACACCCGCACTTAGCAGGGATGGCCGCGGGGCCACAATGGCCATCAGTGAGTTCATGTCGACAGGGAGCCTGTCTTCATGACCGACAAAGTCTCTCAAGCCTGGTATCCACCAGTCGGGAAAATCGACCATGGTGCGATGCATGGTATGGGGGGCAAACCGGCGGTCGGAATGCCTGGCGGTCCTGATACCGCCAAACCCGCTGCTGCTGGGTATCACCGCATCAATACGGTCATCAAAGGCCGCCACGTACAGAGACTGTTTGCCATTGCGCGAATGACCGGAGATGGCTATACGGTCTGTATCGACCTCCGGCCTTGAATACAAATAGGTAACCACCGCGGTTGCTCCCCATGCTCTTTGCATCAGTCTGGCAAAGCTTTGATCGGGATACAGATCACCATAGTTCCGGGTGTCATCTTTTGCATCGGCACCTGCGTACAGGCAACCCATATAACCCCTTCGCAAACCGGTACCGATCCAGCCATCGTGGTTCCACTGGGTCATAAACACCGGTAGCCGGCCATCGGCTTCACCAGGAAAATACAGCTCGATGGTCATCTTTGCCTGAAAGTCAACACCAAAAAACAGCTCAATATGCTCAATCCGAACATCACCGTCATAGCGAATCTCTATAAGACTATCTTTTACCTCAAGGGGAATGGGTGGCATATAGCCAAGGTAATACTTCTGCAGCTGTTCTTTGATCCATTCTTTCTGCTCTTCCCACTGTGCTTCACTTTCTATGGGCACTTCATTTCTCAGCATCATGGGATCGGGCAGCCATGGAATGGATGTCAGATCGGTTGGGTGCTTTTGCGCAAAACCGGCTATTGTTGTAAAACCAACAATAAACGCAATACAAATATTCTGGATAATTCTTACACTCATCATATGTATCATTTCGGAAGTCTCATGGTTCCCGCCTCCATAAATAAAAATTTTCTTACCCTTCTGCTTTTCTCATCGCTCTGTTAACTGGTAGCCATTTACTGAACCTGACCAGTTATTTTTATCATTTTTTCATGTAATTCCTCCACTTTTTCCGGAAACTCCTCCGCCAGGTTGTTCTGTTCGCCAGGGTCATCAGCGAGGTTGTAGAGCTGCGGGACAGAGATAACGCCCATTTCTATTCTTTTCACTTCATCAAACGTGATGGTTGGCGGAGCCCCCTCTCTGGGCAGGATGTATTTCCAGTCGCCCTGGCGTAAGGCAAAGGTACCCGCTTCCTCCAAAAGATATGCACGACCCTGGTCTGATCTGCCCAGGATAACATCCAGCATATCCTCACTGTCAACAGCGTGGTCCTGTGGCACCTCGTAACCAGCCAGTCCGGCGAAAGAGGCAAAAAAGTCAGTCTGTGTCCACAGCGCATCACTGACCTGTCCCCCTTCTACCACACCCGGCCAATAGGTAATGGTTGGCATGCGGTTACCACCTTCAAAGATGCTGTATTTGCCACCCCTGAACGGTCCGGCTGGTTTGTGATCACCCAGCAGCTCCCATGCCTGGTCGTCATATCCGTCATCGAGTACCGGACCGTTATCACTGCTGAAGATCACCAGGGTATTTTCTGTCAGCCCCCTTTCTTCGAGTGCGTCCATAATCACCCCCACCATATAGTCCATCTGCACAATGGCATCTCCCCTCGGCCCCATAGTGCTTTTACCAACAAATTGCTCGTGCGGGATCCTCGGCACATGGATCTCGTTGAATGCAAAAAAGAGGAAGAACGGGTCATCGCCAGTACGATCAATGAAATCGATGGCCTTCCTGGTGAAGATTTCCGGAAAATCCTCGTCGCGCCACCACGACTGTTCACCACCACCCATAAAACCAATCCGGGGCACCCCATTCACAATCACACC
>PWKN01000015.1 GCA_003559735.1 Bacteroidales bacterium
CCGGCTCATTATGGTTTTATAATTCACCTTCCATTGATTTTTCCAGTTCACGTGCGTGGGAAAGAAACTCGTCCACCTCCATCTCCTTAAAATAGAGCAATCCGTGTGTTGTACGAAGTCTGGGACTTTCACTCTGGAAGAAGAAGGGTTTGCCAAGCAGCAATTGCACGTGGCGCAACTGGTCGACCCAGATCCTGATACTCAGTTCGCTGAATTTCCCGTCGTGCTGGTAGCTTGGGAACGAAGCGTCAACCTGGCTTAGGTAACTGCTGGTAAAGGCATCGTTCATCACACCCATGGCGTTCAGGGACACAGGAACAATATGGGTAGCCTCTGCCGGATGAAACGTATACCATACATTCCGGTAGCCCCAAATGCGCAGGTCAGACAGGTCCTTTTCCTTACGCCACTCCCTGATCGCTTCGGCTATGGCCTGTAGCACTTTGTAATGGGTATCCGGACCGCTTCCTTCGGGGTCAAAAGCAAGGCTGATCACAGTGGGTTCAATCTGACGCAATTGCTCAAGGATGGGTTCCACGTCACGCTGCCTGTTTGGCTTTTCTGTAAAGATATCACCCGTATAAAAGCCCAGGCGCAGGTGGTGTACCTGGTCTGAGGTCATTCCAAAACAGGCCCATACCAGTTCCTCCTCAAACTCTCTGACCATACCTTTGAGTGTCTGAATACTGGGCAGGTCTTTTTCCCCGTCATAACTTTTGCGCAAAACTGACAATATGTCAAAAATCTGGTTGCGGAGCTGTTGCTTGTTTTTTACATCCCATATTTCAATAACATTACGAACAAGCCTGTGCGCAAAACCACGCCTGCGTTCCTCAGGTTGTCCCGATGCCACTTTGATCAGGTAATGATACACATCCTTGTCGCGCTTATAGCGGTATCCCATTGTAAAAAAATCGGGGTATTCCACCATCTGTATCAGTCCTTTTTCCAGAAAATGCATCGTATCCTCCAGGGCAGATATTACAAAGCGATTGGTTACCGCAGTAAACCCGGAAGTGAGGACGGAAAACTGGAACTTGTTTGTCTCATCCCTCGACAACCGGTGCAGGTGCGGCAAAAGTCCGAGCATAATATCATCGTGATGGGGTCCGGTATGGTAAAAAACCTCATTGCTGACCGGATGCATGCCGTCGGCAATCTTCTGTTCAAATGTTCTGATGACCGACTTGATCGTATCCTGGCTGATGTTGGGGATTAGCCGGCAGTATTCATCATTTTTCAGGTCATCCACCTGAAGCCGGTCGCCAAACTTGTTGATCTTTTTACAAAGGTCGATCACGGCCCTGTTGGTCTTTTCCTGGTTCCAGGGTGTTCCCGTATAATAATGATCAACGGAATCCCTGAGCATGCTGGCTGCCCCATGCGTCAGGTAGAACCGTGCATTTTTCAGTTTTGTCAGCACAGAAGCGGGGTAAAGGTTTGAGGGTCTTTCTTCCAGTGCATTCCTGACCATCGGTGCTTTTGCTTCACCTGCAGCAAATATGATGGCGACTGCATCCCGGTTGTAGGTTATTGTCTCGAGTCCGATGGTGATCACCAGCCTGTTTCGCGATACTTCGATGCCACCAAGGTCACCGGCAGCCACGGCCTGTGTTTCAAAGTTAGTGGGTGTAAGCCGCGAACTCGAATGGTGGTCGGAACCACGCGTATTAAAGGCAATGTGACCATCCGGACCGATCCCTCCCAGGAAGAATCCGATGCCACCCATATCCCTGATCCTTTTTTCATATTCAACACACCAGTTGTCAACCAGGAAGATCGACTCCTGCTGCATCTCCTCCTGGCTGTTTTTTGGCTCACGGCTGCGAAGGTCCAGGTCAACAACATTGTCTGGAAAAACTTCAGAAAAATGTCTTCCTCCAGCCAGCGGAATCTCATCACAATTGATAAACAGTCCGTTGCCCTCATCCAACCCAAAACCCTTTACATAATATTTTTTCACGTAATGATAAAAGCTGTTGTGCTGTTTTGCACTGATGGGATAGAATTCATCAATCTGCACGAAGCGGAGTCTGCTTAGCTCAGGCTTCTTTTTAATGGTCAACCCATTTTTATCCCGGATTTTTTTCCCTTCTGCAGTATCCCAGTTTTCAAGCATATGGCGCGTCCACGACAAAAAGTATTCAGGTGTTTTTCCTGTCGGCAGACTGATCACCCCTTCAGGATGGGCCGATGCCCACTCTAAAAAACGCAATGCGGTGAGCAACCCAAGCCTGGGAAAATTATCCACTGTCAAATAGGGGATGTTCACAGGGTGTTTCCGGGGTGTTTTGCAGCAAAATGCTTTTTCAACAGCAGTAAAGTCATTGGTGTTCATCATGTTTCTTCATTTTATAGTATACCATCATGCCAGGTTTAGCCTTGTATGATAATGCAATTTGAAATTCTTTATTATTTTTGCTTCTAAATCGATTTACATCGCAAGATAGCAATATTTTTAAAAGCATTGGTTTATTTTTTTTTAAAACAATAGGTCTTATGGATACCAAACAGTTCAAAAACTTATTGATCCTGACAATCATACAGTTTTTATTTATCGGCAACGGCTGGTCACAACGTACCGGCGACATTGTAGAGATTTTTGGCAGAGACAGGGTTGAGACCACCAGTGAGGGACTGGTCGTTCATGAGTTTAGTGGCGGACTGGCATTGCGTGATGCCATGCGTCCCGGAATGCTCACAGGCATGCAGGATATCCTTTTCTGGCAGCTGGCGACCGGCCGCTTTGAACGTCCGGCCCCTGGAATGCCGGTCAGCGATAATTACCGCACACTTCCTGTACCCCTGGTGTGGGAATCGATCACTGTCAATGAAGAACAGGTGTTTACGGGCGACCTGCACAGAGCCTATGTATATACTGAGTTTGAGTCGCCTGAAGAAAGGATTGCACTGCTCGATGCAACCGGACATACCAGGGTGTTTATTAACGGAATGCCTGCTGAAGGAGACCATTATGATTACGGACATACCTTGATACCATTCCGTATGCAAAAGGGGCTGAATAAGTTCATTTACACTTATGGCAGGTTCGGCAGACTTCAGTCGTCCATTGTGATCCCGCACCAGGAATTACAGTTTTCTCCCCGCGACATCACCCTGCCATCGATCATCAGAAACGAAACAGAAAATAAATGGGGGGCTGTCAGGGTTGTGAATGCTTCTGAGCAAAAACAGGAGGGTTTGACCATCTACTGCACCCTGGCCACCGGAGAAAGTGTGGTTTACCAGACGGGTGACATTATGCCCATGGGAGTGCGGAAGCTGCCGTTTCTTATCCCGGCCCCTGTCGCTGCTGTAGCGTCTGATACACTGCAGGCCGAACTTCAGCTGGTGGACGCATCAGGAAGCGAGATCGATGCCATGACCATCACCATCAATGTAAAAGACCGCAACCGTCACCATGAGCGGACCTTCAAGAGTGGAATCGACGGCAGTGTACAATATTATAGTGTGGCTCCATCCACATCGGATGATGACGGACAAGCGTTTGTGCTATCGGTGCACGGGGCATCCGTGGAAGCTACGAACCAGACGAGGGCTTATCAGCAAAAAGACTGGTGCCACATTGTGGCGCCCACCAACCGTCGCCCGTTTGGCTTTAACTGGGAGGAGTGGGGCAGGATAGATGCCCTCGAAGTAATGCATGATGCGCGGACAGTTTTTCATACCGATACAGCACAGACCTATCTGACCGGACATTCAATGGGGGGACACGGGACCTGGTTTCTCGGTGCCACCTATCCCGATCAGTTTGCCGCCATTGCCCCGGCAGCGGGTTACCCGGATATCATAGGATACAGGCGAACGGGGACAGACAGCCTGATGGAGGTGAATCCGCATTTTGAAATGATCTACCGTGGTGCATTGCCGGGAAGGACCATTGACCTGGCAAAAAACTACCTGCAATCGGGTGTCTATGTCCTCCACGGCGAAGCAGACGGTGTGGTGTCGGTTGAACAGGCAAGACTGATGCGTGGCATACTGGGCGGATTTCACAATAATTTTTCCTATTATGAATACCCCGGCGGATCCCACTGGTACGGTGACCATAGCATGGACTGGCCGCCATTGTTTGACTTTTTGCGACAAAACACCATTCCTGAACACAACGAGATTGATCATATCCACTTCACAACGGCTTCACCTGGGGTGTCGGCCAGCAATTACTGGCTGCGCATCAATCAACAAATAACCCCCTACAGTCATTCCACGGTAAAAGCCACACGTGCAAACGACAGCATATTTGTAGAAACAGACAATATCGCAAACATCAGCCTGTACCTGGAGGCACTCAACCTGGATGCTCCGCCTGTGATCATTGCCGGCAGCCAAACGATTCATGCAGACAATACAGAAGAGATCACCCTGAGAAAAGTGAACGGAGCATGGCAGGCCGGATCACCACCGCCTCCATCAGAAAAAAATCCCGGCAGATATGGTGGTTTTAAGCTGGCCTTTGACAACAACATGCTGTTTGTATATGCCACGGGTGGAACGGAAAAGGAGAATCTATGGTATGAGAACAAAGCCCGCTTTGATGCCGAAACATTCCTTTACCGGGGCAACGGTTCCATCGATGTGATCGCCGACAGTGTGTTTGATGCAGATCAATATTCGGACAGGAATATCATACTTTATGGCAATGCAGATAATAACCTGGTATGGGACACTGTACTGGAAGGCGCACCAGTCAGGGTGACCGGCACGGGAATTCAATTCGGTACCCTGTTCCTGGAAGGAGATGATCTTGGCACCTTTTTCATCTATCCACGCAGCGACAGCGACACGGCAAGTGTCGGGATTGTGGCGGGGACCGGGAAAACAGGCATGAAGGCAGCGTGGGCCAACGATTACTTTTCGGGCATCACCGGTTTTCCGGATTTGCTGATCTTTCATGTAGATTGGGTCAAAGACGGACCGGATGGAATAAGGGTCTCCGGATTTTTCGACAACGAGTGGCAAATAGAGCAAGGAGACTTCAGGATCCGCTATTGAACCCCAGAGGGTCAATGACCAGCATTGGTTGTCCGGATAGCCTTTGCAGCGGACAACCCACAAGAAATACACAGTTTACTGCTATAAATGAGATTTACCGCAATGATCAAAACCAAATTATTACTTTTTCTGATCATATCGTTCACTGCCTTGTATGGATACGGCCAGGCAAAGCTGCTTGACAATCCACCGCGCCGTTATGTTTGTTACCGGGCTCCGGTTCCGGTAACCATTGACGGAAGGATTGATGAAGCAGAGTGGGGGGGAGCACCCTGGACCGAAACATTTATGGATATTGAGGGTCCGGATGCACCAAAACCGGAATATCAAACCAAGGTAAGGATGATGTGGGACGATGATTATTTTTATGTTGCCGCAGAACTTGAAGAGCCCCATGTTTGGGCAACGTTTACCGAACGCGACGCCATCATCTTTCATGAAAACAACTTTGAGGTTTTCATAGACCCGTCGGGCGACACGCATCATTATTATGAACTGGAGATCAATGCACTCGGAACCATCTGGGACCTGATGCTGACCAAGCCTTACAGGAATGGCGGACTCCCGATCAATGCGTGGGATATCCGTGGATTGAAAAAAGGGGTGCACGTTAAAGGCACCATAAATGACCCATCCGACATAGACACATTGTGGACAGTAGAGATTGCATTTCCCTGGCGGGTGCTTAAGGAAGCGGCCCCGTACAAGCGAAAGCCAAAGGCAGGGGAACAATGGCGGGTCAATTTTTCGCGTGTTCAATGGTCGCTCGATATCGTTAACGGGACCTATGAGAAAACCATAAATCCAAAAACAGGCGAACCCTATAATGAGGACAACTGGGTGTGGTCGCCGCAATGGGCCATTGACATGCATCGACCGGAATATTGGGGGTATGTGCAGTTTTCCGGTATCGTAGCGGGAGAAGGTACCGAAGAATTTGTTCCCTGTCCGCAAGAAAACATAAAATACCTGCTCAGGGAACTGTATTATGAACAGTACCGTTTTTTTCACCTCAACGGATATTTTGCAGAGGATTTTGAAACACTTGATCCGGACAAGCCAGAGTTGTATGATGATCTTGAACTGCTGTTCGAAGTGACTCCGACACGTTTCAAGCTGTCTGCGCCCGGGTTATCGGGAGATCATCACTGGCATATCACGGAAGACAGCAGGATCTGGAAACAATAGTTAAAAAAATGAACCATATATATATGTACAACGCAAGACCCCATTGGATCCTTCTTACATTGACCATTCACATGTTGTCTTTTGGAGTGGCATGCAGTGACAATGAAGAATCCATCGATGAACCGTTAATACACGTTGTGGAAACGTTTAAGGATGTCAGGCATGCTTTCGGAGAAGGACTGTCACAGCGGCATGAAGGCACTTTTCACTTTCCGGTTGCTCCTGAAAATGTAGAACACATAAGGATGTTTGTCAAACTTCGTTGTCCGCAACAGGGATGCAACGCATGGGATATGTTTGCCAATATCAGGGTACAGGATCCCGATACGGGGACCTGGTTTGAGACAGGAAGGTATATTACCCCTTATGGGGTTGATAATTCGGCATTAACCAAGGGGTTTATGGTTGATGTTACCGATTTTAAATCGTTGCTTACGGGAGATGTAAAGCTGCAATCCTTTGTCGAGGTATGGGGCAACGATGGGTGGCTTGTTTCCGTGAATTTTGAGATCACCGAAGGCACACCCGACTATCCGTATTACCAGGTTGCAGAGATCCTGGATCATGCCGAATGGTCGCTGGCCGGGGTTCCATATGGTGAGGAGCACGACTTCGTTCTTGACAAGATGGTATCTGTTCCCCCAGGCGCCAGCCAGACAAAGCTGAGAACCATCATAACCGGGTGGGGACATGCCACGCCGGCGGATCCGGATGGCAGGCCATGTGCAGAGTGGTGTTTCCGCACCCACCACGTATGGATCAATGAACAGGCCATGTTTACCCATGAAATGGGTCCCATTGGTTGTGAAACAAATCCTGTTCAACCGCAGCATGGTAACTGGGCCCCCGACAGGGCGGGATGGTGCCCGGGTATGTCTGTTTCGGTCAGGACCAATACTTTTGATGCACCCATGGCAGGAGAATCATTTCATTTCCAATACGTGTTTGAAGAATGGACAAACGATTTTATGTCGACTGCCGATAACAAACACGCATATTATGCAATCTCAAGCTATGTCATTGTAAAAAGCGATACACCGCTTGCAGTCCCTGAAGTTTATTAATATTCAGTGCTTTTTGCCAAAGAACGTGGGAGATATTCGGTCTACCGGTGAGTGAAAAAAAATGCAAACCAACTTTTTGCCGAAGAACAAGGAGCACAATCGCCCTGCAGGTGAGTGAAAAAAAATGCAAACCAACGTTTTTCCCAAAGAACAAGGGACATAATCGGTCTGCCGTAAGGTGAGGATAAAGTTTAAACAAATAATATAAATATGTATAGAAGGTCATTCATTAAAACCATGGGGATCGTGGGAGCAGGCATTGCCTCGGGTGCCACAACCTTTTTATCCTGCACCGGATCTGATGTTTCAAATGCAAAACTTAAGAAGTGGGTCTGGATCGTCCCGGAGTCCGGCTTGTCTGAAGGGGAATGGGAAATCAGGCTGGATAAATTAAAGCAAAAAGGGATCGATGCTGTGTTGGTACAGGTGTATGCCAGTCATACTGCCTGGTATGAAAGCGATTTCTTACCTGTCCAGGAACCTTTGCTCGAAACGCTGATCGAAGTGGGTAAAAGGACAGGGATGGAGGTGCATGCCTGGATATGGACAATGCCCAACAATAATCCCTATTATATTGAAAATCACCCTGATTACTACGTGGTAAACAGATTGAGAAAACCCGCACATACACATCCTGCATATGTTGGATACTACCGTTTTATGTGTCCCAATCAGCCGGGAGTGAAGGATTTCCTGACAAGGAACATTCGCTTCCTTGCCAATTTGGGCGGACTGGATGGTATTCATCTGGATTATATCCGCATGCCGGATGTGATTATTGCAGAGGCCCTGCAGCCTGTTTACAACGTGGTTCAGGACAAGGAATATCCCGAATTCGACTACTGTTACTGTGAGCGGTGCCGTCAATTGTTCAGGGAAAAAACAGGTGCAGATCCGTTAAAAGACCTGGATGATCCTGCTGCCAGCAAAGAGTGGGTCCAGTTTCGTTACGACTCCGTAAGCAGCTTGGTAAACGGATCTCTGATCCCGCCAATACAACAAAAGGGCAAACAGGCGACAGCCGCGGTCTTCCCCAATTGGGAAAGCGTAAGACAACAGTGGAGCAAATGGAACATGGATGCCTTTTTTCCAATGCTGTACCACAATTTTTACAACGCATCGCTTGACTGGATCGGAGAACAATTGATCAGCCAGATCAGGGCGCTGGATAAACCAGCACCGGTTTATTCTGGTCTGTTTGTACCCGCCCTGACAGCTGAGGAGCTCAGAGAAGCGGTTGATATATCCATCCGTTCAGGTGCCGCCGGTTATGCCCTCTTTTCCTATCGCAGCATGGAGGAAGACCACTGGAAACTCCTTTAAATCAGGAACTGGAAGCTCCTTTAGGACTTCCAGCTTCCGAAGGACCGACCACGGAAGCTTCCAGTTGCTGCGCAAGCTGGAAGTTCCGTTTGCTGCGCAAGCTGGAAGTTCCGTACCCCAGGAACTGGAAGC
>PWKN01000180.1 GCA_003559735.1 Bacteroidales bacterium
GATATCCACCGTGGATCAACTTCAGGCCATTAAGGGAGCATCCAACAGCGCATATTACATATTGATCAACGACATCGACGCATCGGCCACTGCAGGATGGCATAATGGGCAGGGTTTTGACCCTGTAGGGTGGTTTGGTGGCAGTCTTGACGGACAAGGATACATCATCAGCAACCTGACCATTAACCGCCCGGGTACGTACCAGTCCGCCCTGTTTACAAATGCCGGCAGCAATGCGGTTTTTAAAAACATCAATTTCACAAATGCAACCATAAAAGGGGCCAACAGAACAGCGGTGCTGGTTGGCACCACTGCCGGTACGATCAGCAATGTAAGCGTAACCGGGAACATAAGTGGTGTATCAAATAGCGGCGGGATAGCCGGACAGATCGATTCGGGAGGAAGCATCACCAACAGCAGTGCAGATGTGGTTGTCACAGGAACTGGTGACTATGTTGGCGGAGTGGTTGGTCTTCTCAACAGTGGTACTGCAGCCGATAACTTAACGGTGAGCGGAAATGTCAATGGGGCAGGTCTTGTGGGAGGGGTTGCCGGACAAGCAAACTCAGGAAGCAGCATAACGAACAGTAGTGCGGATGCAACCGTTACCGGGACAGGGAACAGGGTAGGCGGACTGGTAGGATATAATAACCAGGGGAACCTGATCAACAACTCTTCTTCGGGCAGTGTAACCGGAAATGATGAGGTAGGGGGTCTTGCTGGCCGGAACGAATCGGCCAATTCAACCTTTACAGGCAATCATTCTTCATCGCACGTGACCGGTTACGAGAACGTAGGCGGATTGATTGGTTTTATCAATGGAGGCATCATCGAAAAATCCTATTCTACCGGAGAGGTTGAAGGCACAACCAATGTAGGTGGATTGGCTGGTTTCATGGGTTGGGCCAATGCAACGGTCAGGCTGAGTTTTTCACTTTCCAACGTACAGCCGACCCCAGGCGGAGGGAACCGCAATCAGTTCGGCGGTCTGGTAGGGGAGATCCGTGGTGGTACAATAGAGAATTCCTTTGCCAGGGGCGAAGTAAACGGAAACAACCGGGTAGGTGGACTGGTTGGTCAAATGCGCGATGGTGCATCGGTGGTCAACAGTTATGCCTCCGGACAGGTAAATCCGGATGCCGGACAGGCAGGGGGACTCATCGGACGTAATCAGCAAAGTTCAACCAGCAATTCTTTTTGGGATACAGAGACTGCAGGTATCTCAGATGGCGTAGGACAGGGTGATACTTCCGGTGTAACAGGCAAGAATACCCCTGAAATGAAGACTCAGTCGACCTTTACCAACGCCGGCTGGGACTTTGACAACATATGGTCGATAGATCCTGCCATCAACGATGGTTATCCATTTTTAATACCCATCCCACCGGTGGTAATAACCGGAATTTATTACAGCCGGGTTAGCGGCAATTGGGAGCAAGCCGGCACCTGGTCAACAACCGGCCACGATGGTGCAGCTGCCAGTCAGGCACCGGGACCAGGAGACACAAGCTTTATTGGCCCGGGACACACCGTAACCCTCAACAGCAACCAGGACATTGGTAATGGCAGCAATACCGTCAGGAATGGCGGCATACTGGTAACCAAAGGATTCGTGATCAGCGGAACCGGCGGCAGTTTTACGCTGGAATCCGGTGGCACACTGCATATCGGATCTTCTGCCGGTATCACTGCCAGCGGAAGCAGTGGCAACATTCAAACTGCCAGCCGCAGTTTCAGCGAACAGGCAAACTATGTATATTATGGCAATGCCGTCCAGCAGACAGGCAGCGGATTGCCCTCTGCGGTCAACAACCTGCGCATTACCAACAACGCCGGCGTGACTGCCTCAGCAAACCTGACCGGTCTGACCGTTAACGGCCAGCTGCAGTTAGACAACGGCATCTTTACCATGCCGCCCGGCAGCAGTCTGGTGGCAAACAATGTAAACAAAACCAACGGCAACATCCGAATGCAGGTCACCATTGCCGGGAACAAAGGGTGGAGGATGATCGGCAGTCCGGTGGGCACCACCTATAGCGACCTCCTGGATGGATTTGTCAGCCAGGGGTTCAGCGGCTCTGACCATCCTGCACTGCAACCAAACATTTTGTGGTTTGACGAAACAGAGATCGGCACCACCAACATGGCCTGGCGGGCACCCACAAACAAATCGAACAACATCCAGGGTGGCCGTGGTCATTTTTTCTACATTTTTGACGGTGCGGGGATGCCGGGTAACGGAGGAACGTACAACGACGGTTTACCCATCACCATGAGTGCAACCGGACTGGAATATGCAGCAGGTGGCAGCACCTACAACTTTGGGATAACCCACACTCCACGTTCTGAATCAGACATCACCGATACCGACATCCCGGAAATGAACACCGGGTGGAACCTCGTGGGCAATCCCTCCACGGCAAGTCTCGACTGGGATCTAATAAAATCGGAAAACAACAACATTGACAACACAATATACATCTGGGACCCTGCCGCCAGCGGCGGTGCAGGCGACTTTCTTGTTTGGAACGGTCAAAACGGCACACTCAACAGCGGACTGATCGCTCCCTTCCAGGCTTTCTGGGTCAGGGCAACCGGTGCAAGTCCATCACTGGCAATGACAAATGCCGTTAAGACCACTGGCGGTACTTTTGTTGGTGGCAGCGGTAGTACAAAGAAAAACCTGGCCGCAGACAATGTGGCGGGCGAAACCCAGCCGGGTGCAAGCATTGAGCTCAGGCTCCGTGCCGGCAATATGGAAACCACATCCTTTATTTCATTCAATGATGAAGGAAAACACGGCGAAGACCCTTACGATGCCTATCGGCTGGAATCGATGAACAACGAAACGTGGCTCAACCTCTATACAACCACCCGTGAGCACCACCTGCCAATGGTGATCAATAACCTTCCGGCCAATGTTGATGAGATGGTCACCATCCCGGTATATGCAAACGGAAAACACAATCATAAAGCGATTGACGGACCGTATACGATGGACTGGAAAATATCGGAAAACCTGCCTTCATACTGGAAAATAACGTTGATGGACCACGAAAGACGGGAAGCAATCCCAATGTATGTTTCCGGAACAACAGGATCGTTCCATATAAACAATCCCGCTCATAGCACAACAAAGACAATTCCGGTGGATCAGCAGTTCTACGTTCCCGGCCAGATCATCAGTCACCAGGCCGAACACACTTCATTCACGGAGAATAACGCACAAACCAGCGGTTTAGATGCCAGGCGACGGGATACAGGACTAAAAACCATCAAAATAAATACGGGTCCGCGTTTCAGCATTGTCATCAATCCCGAACCCACAGATGAGCACCCTGGCTATATGGCTCCCGAACCCATTATGTTACCAGTATATCCCAATCCCGTAAGAGACTGGACCACCATCCGTTACAGTCTGCCGGAAAAAGCCACTGTTTCCATAGATATCTACGATCTGCAGGGGCGGAAGATCCGCCGCCTGTTCAAAGCCGAAAGGCAGGCCGGAATGCATGAGGTGAGCTGGACGCCCGAAACAAACCTAAGCGCGGGCATATATATGGCTGTTATGCACAGCCAAAACAATACCACCCACCAGAAAATCGTGCTGGTAAGATAGCATAATGACCCCCTTGGGAACCTCCAAAACCGAAGAAAAAGCCATTCAAAACCGAAGAAAAACCGATTCAAAACCGAAGAGATCCATCCCCCCAGCAATCATTAAAAATACCTAAACCCCTGTTTTTATATGGTTTATCTGTTGCGGCACAGATGTTGCTCTGTTTTAAGGGTGAAAAACCATAAAAATTATACGAATCAAAATACATCCGATGCGCTTTAAGATATACAATGCACAATCGGAGGGCACGAAGATGAAAAAGAAAATTCTTTTGGTAGATGACATCAAAGAGTTCCGCGCACTGCTGAAGATCATCCTTTCGGGCAATTACGAAGTGATCACGGCAGAAGACGGTGAGGAAGCGATCTCTATCATAGAAAGTGGCGTTGAGCCCGATGTGATCGTAACCGACCTCGTGATGCCCAGGATGGATGGTTACCAATTGATATCAAGGGTGAAGAGCAGCACTCCCTATAGCAAGATCCCGATCATCGTACTCTCTGATGTAGACAAAGCCGAGAAAAAGGAGCGGTTGAAAGACTCCGGAGTAATGTCCTACATGAACAAGCCGTTCAATACCACAGAGCTGAGAGAGGGACTGGGACGATCACTCACCACAGCACTGGCGAGCTGCAATTAGTGTCTGCTGTAAGAACAAGACCACAGGCTGACGTTTCGACCCGGAGTGGGAGCGACTGGACGCGCAAAATTAATGCCTGCTGTAATAAAAGACCACAGGCTGCCTGGTATGATAACTCCCGTTCACTGCACAAAAGAAAACCAAAGATTTGGCCCACATCCAACAGTCAGCCATAAAAACACAACCCCTGTAACAGGGGGTTTTTTTTTACACCATCATGGGTTCAATTCGCCTACTGTTACAACAGGTTCGTGTTGGCCGGGACAAAATATGTGAAAAACAAGTTTTTAATTGCCTGAATAAAGACAAAGCATAAAATAACATTATCTTTGCAGCATAATAAACAGGATAAAAAAGATTGCGGCCGGACGGAAAGGGCTGGCATGCCATAAGGTCTTCCGGCAGGCAGGTGCTCACCAAATGGCAACACCCATCTGTCTGTAATAGTGACAACCAAAACATATGCACATGGAACGATCAGGTAAGACACAGTTTTCGATCCTTGTCGTTGATGACAACAAGGAAAACCTGAAGGTCGTCAGTAGTTTTCTGAAGAAGGAGGGCTACCGGATTGCTCTGGCATTGAATGCCGATGATGCAATGAACATTCTGGAAGAAAATGAAATCGACCTGATATTGCTTGATGTGATGATGCCCGGCATCGATGGATTCACATTGTGCCGAAACCTAAAAAAGGACGAAAAGCTGTCGGACATACCGGTTGTGTTCCTTACCGCAAAAACCGAAACCAGTGACCTGGTTGAGGGCTTTGATGCAGGGGGGGTTGATTATATCACCAAGCCTTTTCAAAAAGAAGAGCTGGTGGCCAGGGTGAACAACCACATTGAACTCACCCAGGCAAGAAAAAAGATCATGCAGCAAGCCGAGCACATTCAGAAGATCAACCGTACCAAAGACCGTTTGTATTCTGTGATCGCCCACGACATCAGGTCGCCTTTCTCTAATATTTCCATGCTGATCTCTACCCTTGCTGACGGATATCTTGAACCCGGTTCTGAAGAATATGATGAAATACTGCAAAGCATCAACCGCTCATCGCAGGAAACTTATGCCCTTTTGGAGAACCTGTTGCAGTGGACAAGGTCACAGACCGGCAACCTGGAAGTATTGCCCGAAGAGTTCTACCTGAAAGAAATGATGGGCAATGTAATTCGTGTGATGGAGCCCGTTGCGAACAAAAAAAACATACAATTATACCAGGATGTGAACGAGCAGCTTACAATGAAGGGCGACACCAATATGATCAGGAGTGTTTTTCAGAATTTGCTCAGCAACGCCATAAAGTTTACCCACGAAGGAGGAAAGGCAGGCATACAAGCATCCTCCGGCAAAGACAACAACATTATTGTTGAAGTAACCGACAGCGGCATCGGGATGTCTGAAGAGCACCTGAAAAAATTATTTGTTGATGAGGGACAGCTCACTACACGCGGCACTGGAGACGAGAAGGGAAGCGGACTGGGACTGTTGCTGGTAAAGGATTTTGTAAGCCGGCACAAGGGAACGATTGAAGTGGACAGCAAACCGGAAAAAGGCACCACCATCCGGTTAATTTTCCCACCTGTCTGATGCAGGTCTGCAATGCTTATTCAGCACTTTTTTCATGAATGATCATCAAATCATTATACCTGTTTCATGGAAGAAAAAAAGTTAAACATACTCGTTCTGGATGATGATCCCATTATCAGGAACCTGTTAAAGAGTATGCTGAAGGAAAAAACCAATGTGTTTGCAGCCGAAAAGCCATCATTGGCCTTTGACATAATGAAGAAAGAAGCGGTTGATCTGCTTATTTCTGATTTTATGATGCCTGAGATGAACGGGCTGGAGGTGCTGGAGAAGGTAAAGGCTGAATACCCTGAAGTTGAGGTGATCATGATCAGTGCCGAGGGAGACATAGACACCGTGATAGGGGCTTTGCGCCAGGGTGCCGTTGATTATTTCCGGAAGCCATTCAAGCCAGACGACATATGGATCGCCATTGAGCGAACACGAAAGTTTGCTGAGCTTACTGCCAGTCTGAACAATTACAAACACCGCAGCGAGTACCTGCAAAACATCCTTGATGAAGAGCTTGGCGCCGACATTGTGGGAAAGACGCCTTCGATGGAGGAGATCAGGAACCAGATCAGGCAGGTTGCAAAAACACTGGACACATCCGTACTCATACTGGGAGAGAGCGGAACAGGAAAAGAGCTGGTGGCACGTGGCATCCATAAGCTCAGCAACAGAAAAGATGAAGTGTTTGGCGCAGTGAATATGTCGGCTATTCCGGAGACATTGTTTGAAAGCGAGTTCTTCGGACACAAGAAGGGGAGTTTTACCGGGGCAGTGGCTGATAAAGCGGGCTGGTTTGAGATGGCCAATAAAGGGACATTGTTTTTTGATGAGATTGGCGAGATGGAACAGTCGCTGCAGGTTAAGCTGTTGCGCGTGTTGGAAGACCGCAGGTTCACCAAGGTAGGAACACAAAAGGAACAACAGTTTGACATACGCATCGTTGCCGCCACCAACAAAACAGTTGAGGAGATGAGCGCAGGCAGGATCTTCCGTTCCGACCTGTACTACCGGCTGAGCACCTTTACGATATACCTGCCGCCCCTCAGGGATCGTCGCGACGACATCCCCCTGCTGATCGATCACTTCTTTAAGACCCTGGTAAAAAAGATGGGTAAAGGGATCAAAAAAGTACATCCTGAAGTAAAAAGCATCCTGAAGCAATACGATTTCCCGGGCAACATCCGCGAACTGCGCAACCTGATGGAGCGGGCCACCATCATTTGTGAGGGCGATGAACTCCTCCCCGATCATTTCCCACACATTGTTAAGCCTGGAAACAAAAAGCCGCTTGCGACGGACGACCACGAAGAGGAGCTCTATGACCTGAAGGAGGTGGAAAAAAAGACGATCGTGAAGGCACTGGAAAAAACCGGGTTCAACAAAAATGAAGCAGCAAAGCTGTTGAACATTGAATGGAATGCCCTTTACCGGCGGATGCAGAAGTACGGCATTGGCTAACAACCGCAGTAATGTATTTAATGCCCTTCATACATAACATTGCCCTGTTGATCGCACTGCTGGTCGTGCACAGTCAGCTGCACCGCTACATTCGCGAAGGGTCCCTCTTTTCACAGATACTTTCGGGCGCGTTATTTGGCATTGTGGCCATCATTGGGATGATCAATGCGACGGAGTTACAGGAAGGGTTTTTCTTTGACGGCAGAACAGTCATCCTCTTCCTTGCCGGATCGTTTGGTGGTCCGGTTACCGGGGCCGTCGCCGTGCTCTATGCCGGCATATTCCGGCTGACAATGGATGGATACGGCATGGTCGCCGGCATACTGTTTGTTCTCACAGCTGGCGGACTGGGCATTGCATACCACTTTATTCGCAAACGTTACCCCAAGGCATCAGCTCCTGTTGCTTTTTACATTGGCGGACTGCTTGTACATTGCATTGTCATAGCGTACCTGTTTGTTCTGCCGGGTCCCGGAATACAAACCAACCTGTTGCCCACCCTCCTGGTTGTGTTTTTAGTGATTTACCCCCTGGCCATCATGTTGCTGTCGGTGCTGTTTCTCAGCCAGGAAAAACAAAAAAAGCTCATCAGTGATCTGTCAGAAAGTGAAGAACGCTTTCGCAGCCTGTTTCACAACAGTCAGGCCATCCATATGATCATAGATCCCGTTAGCGGAATCATTGCAGACGCCAACAAGAAAGCCGAAACTTTCTATGGGTGGACGCTGAAGGAATTGCGCCAGAAGCGCATCTGGCAGATCAACACCCTGCCTGAAGACGTTATGAAAAAGCGGCTGAAGGCTGTCTTAAGGAAAGAAGAGCAATTTTTTGAAACCCGGCACCTCCTGGCATCCGGAGAGACAAAAGAAGTGGAAGTGCATGCCGGTCCGGTTACCATAGATGGAAAAACAATGCTCTTTACCATCGTTCACGACATTACCGATATAAAAAGAAGCAAGGAAGAGCTGCAGAAAGAGCGAAAGCTGCTGCGTACGGTCATTGACAACCTTCCTGCCACGATTTATTTAAAAGACCTCGAACTCAGAAAAATTCTGGCCAATAAGGCCGACCTGGATATTATCGGAAAGGCGGAGGAAGAGGTGATCGGAAAAACAGACAGGGATATTCTTCCGCAGGAGGTCGCGGCACGGATGGAGGAAGACGACCGCCGGGTCATTGAAAAAGGGGAAACCATTGTAAACCGCGAAGAAATGTTTGTCGACAAAGAGGGCAATGAAACGTGGCTGCTGACCACCAAAACACCGTTTCGTGACCAGGATGGCAAAGTGACAGGCCTTATCGGAATCGGACAAAACTTTACAGAGCAGGTTGAAGCAGCCCGCGAACTGAAACTTGCCAGGCAAGC